>DQIG01000222.1:0-16137 GCA_003525885.1 Stenotrophomonas sp. | reverse complement strand
ATCTTGTAGGTCATGTTGACCTTGGCTGCTACCGCCGCGCGGATCGCCAGATAGCCGGAGTGGAAATAGGTGCCATCGCCCAGGTTGGCGAACACGTGCGGCACCTGCGAGAACGGCGCCTGGCCGATCCAGGGCGCACCCTCGCCGCCCATGTGGGTGGTCAGCTTGTTGAATTCGGGATAGATCGCGGTAGCCATCACGTGGCAGCCGATCCCTGCCAGTGCGAAGCTGCCTTCGGGCACCTTGGTCGAGGTGTTGTGCGGACAACCCGAGCAATAGTACGCAGGGCGCGGCGGCGTGTTGACGGCCTTGGACAGCACCGCGTCCTTGGCGTCGAGGAAAGCCAGGCGCGCCTTGATCAGGTCGCTGGTGTGGAAACGCGCAATGCGCGCGGCGATCACGCGCGCGATCTGCGCCACCGAGAAGTCAGCCTTGGAAGTCAGCAGCCATTCGCCGCGCGGCGCAACCCACTCGCCCTTTTCATCGAACTTGCCGATCACGCGCGGGCGCACGTCGTCGCGCCAGTTGTAGAGCTGTTCCTTCAACTGGTATTCGACCATCTGGCGCTTTTCTTCCACCACCAGGATTTCGTCCAGCCCTTGCGCGAATTCGCGCACGCCTTCCGGCTCCAGCGGCCAGGGCATGGAGACCTTGAACAGGCGCAGGCCGATATCGGCCGCGAAGGCTTCGTCGATGCCCAGCTCGGACAGCGCCTCCAGCACATCGAGGTAGGACTTGCCGGAAGCGATGATGCCCAGCCGCGCCTTGGGGCTGTCGATCATTACGCGGTTGAGCTTGTTGGCGCGCGCGTAGGCCAGCGCCGCGTAGATCTTGTAGTCCTGCATCAGCGCTTCCTGCTTGCGCGCCTGCACGCCCAGCGTGTCGGTCGACAAACGGGCGCTGAGGCCGCCTTCGGGCATCACGAAATCGGCCGGGTACTTGATGTCGATGCGGAAGGGATTGGCGTCCACCGAGGCGCTCGACTCGACCGTGTCGGCCAGCGCCTTGAAGCCCACCACGCAGCCGGAATAGCGCGACATGGCCCAGCCGTGCAGGCCAAGGTCGAGGTATTCCTGCACGTTGCAGGGATAGAGCATCGGGATCATCGATGCCGAGAAAATGTGGTCGGACTGGTGCGGCAGCGTCGAGGAATAGGCGCCGTGGTCGTCGCCGGCCACCAGCAACACGCCGCCATGGGGAGAGGTGCCGGCATGGTTCATGTGTTTCAGCACATCGCCGCAGCGGTCCACGCCGGGGCCCTTGCCGTACCACATGGCGAATACGCCATCATATTCGGACGGGCCGATCAGCTTGACCTGCTGGGTGCCCCAGACGGCGGTGGCAGCCATGTCTTCGTTCACGCCCGGCTGGAACTTGACGCGATGCGTCTCCAGGTACGGTTGCGCTTTCCATAGCGCCTCGTCCAGCCCGCCCAGCGGCGAACCGCGATAGCCGGAAATGAAGCCGGCCGTGTTCAGGCCCGCTTGCCGGTCGCGCAATTGCTGCAGCATCGGCAGGCGCACCAGGGCCTGGATGCCGGAGAGATAAATCGAGCCTTCGGTGGCGGTGTATTTGTCGTCCAGGCTGACAGGCGCCAGCGGGACAATGTCAGGCGAACCGCCCGTGCGGTTCGCAGATGCATGTGCAACGGCGGTATGCAAGCCGCCTGTTGCGAAGTTGCCGGGGTTACCCTCGGTTTTACCGGGGACCGGCGAGTGAGCGCTCACTTGGGTCGCAGCCAGATCGGAATCGCGTACGCCTTCTACGGTTGGCGCCGTCGTTCCGACAGGCTCAGCTGCCGAACGGATTTCCATTGCTTGTCTCCAAAATTTTGATTCAGATAGCGTCTGCCATTACCGCGCCGGGTACGGCGCATTACTGTCAGACACTTCGACCGTGGTAGCGGTCATCACAACAATCTCCGTCTCGAAAACTGCTGTGACTGAAGTCTATCCCCGTGCCGCTCGGACGTGGAAATACCGATTGAGGATAGTGCCATAAGGAAAAATGATACCCCTCCCTTTCCGCAGGCGATCCCGCACCGCGCCTTGCCGCCCTTGATTTCATGCGACGGCCATCCATACGCGGTATGCTTGCGCCCAACCGATACTCGCATGTGGCTCCCATGGAATGCTTCGTGCGTCTCCCCATGCAGCAAGGAAGACACGAATTTCCATACAACAACAATTTTCGAATCACTCACATACACATGAGCGAACAGACCAAAGACCAGATGGAGCCCGATAGCGCCGTCTACAAAACGCTGCTCGAATCAACCAAGGCGATTCCGTGGAAAATCGACTGGAGCACGATGAAGTTCACCTACATCGGCCCGCAAATCGAGAAACTGCTGGGCTGGACGCCGGAGAGCTGGGCCACCGCCGAAGACTGGGCCATGCGCATCCATGCGGAAGACCGCGAAGCGGTGGTCAACTTCTGCATCTCGCAATCGAAGTCAGGCATCGACCACGAGGCCGACTACCGCGCCCTCACGCGCGACGGCGAGCACATCTGGATTCGCGACGTGGTGCATGTGGTGCGCAACCCGGACGGCAGCCCGAATTCCCTGATCGGTTTCATGTTCGACATCACCGAACGCAAAAAGACTGAGGCCCATCTGGTCGAGCTGCAAAAGGAACTGGAGGCGCTGTCTTATCGCGATGGCCTCACCAACGTGGCCAACCGCCGCATGTTCGACTCGGCGCTGGAAGTGGAGTGGACCAATGCGCTCAACAATCGCGCGCCGCTGTCGCTGATCATGCTCGACATCGACTACTTCAAGCAGTACAACGACCATTACGGCCACATCCGCGGCGACGAATGCCTGAAGAAAGTGGCCGCCGTGCTGTCCAAGGCAGCCACCCGCTCACGCGACTTCTTCGCCCGCTATGGCGGCGAGGAGTTCGTGCTGGTGCTGGCCGGAAGCACGCGCGGCGACGCAGTGGAACGGGCAGCCGCGATCCGCGCGCGCCTGCAGCAGCGACCTGCGCTGCTGGCCGATGGGCCGGTGCGGGTCACCGCCAGCGTTGGCCTTGCGATGGACGCGGGGCAGGGCGACCTGTCGACCTTGCTGGCCGCCGCCGATGCCGCCCTGTATCGGGCCAAGGCCGAGGGGCGGGACCGCCTGGTCTGCGCGCCGTCGGCGGCGGATTCGTCATTGCCCATCGCCGTCGGCGCGCTGCCCGTGTAAGTTGGGTCACATCTTCCGCGGCAGCCCGTCGTGGTCGACAGGAACGTCCTCCAGGGGAGACGAGCACGATGCAAAGACACCACCTCGCGCTGGCCGGGATGCTGGCCAGCCTGATGCTTGCCGGGTGCAGCCAGCCGCCGCCGGCTGACGCCGGAAGCGCCAGCGATGCGCCCAGCCGCCGTTTCGGCACCATCGACTTCCAGCCCTGCACGCTGTCCACCGAAGGCGCCAGCGCCAACGTGGAGGCGCAGTGCGCCACCCTGCAGGTGCCGGAGGACCGGGCCCAGCCCGGCGGTCGCCGGATCGGCCTGCGCATCGCCTGGCTGGAATCGGGCAGCAGCGGCGCCAGCCAGCCCGACCCGGTGTTCTTCCTGGCCGGCGGCCCCGGCCAGGCGGCCAGTGAGGTCGCGGTCATCGTCGATACCGCGTTGCGCCAGGTGCGCAAGCAGCGCGACGTGTTCCTGATCGACCAGCGCGGCACTGGCGGTTCGAACCCGCTCAGCTGCCTGGGCGCGGACGGCAAGCCGCTGCAGATGGACGAGGATGCCGCGCCTTCCGAGGCATCGCTGCGCGACTACGCCCAGCGCTGCGCCGCATCGCTGCAAGGGCGTGCCGATGCACGCTTCTACACCACCACCGAAGCCGTCGCCGATCTGGATGCGGTGCGTGCGGCGCTCGGTGTGGACCAGCTCAACCTGGTCGGCGGCTCCTACGGTACCCGCGTGGCCCAGCGCTATGCCGGGGCCTACCCGCAGCACACCCGCAGCATCGTCATCGATGGCGTGGTACCGAACGAGCTGGTGGTCGGTGGCGACTTCGCGACCACGTTCGAGGATGCGATCGCCCTGCAGTCGGCGCAGTGCCGCAAGGATGCCGCCTGCAGCAAGCGTTTCCCGACCGACACCCGCGCGCAGCTGCGCAGCGTGGTCGACACCCTGCGCCGAGCGCCGGTATCGGTCGACTATCGCGATCCGGGGACCAATGCACCGCGGCAGGATGTACTGACGCCGGACAGCGTGGTTGGCCTGGCCTTTGCCTTCTCCTACGTGCCGCAGTACTCCTCGCTGCTGCCACTGGTGCTGGATGAGGCCGCACATGGCCGCTACGCCCCGTTGGCATCGCTGGCGCGCGGCGCGAACCGCAGCATGGATTTCCAGATCAACCGCGGCATGCAGTGGTCGGTGATCTGCAGCGAGGATGCACCGCGTTACCAGGCGCCGGCGGAGGATCCCGAGCGGCTGTTCGGCAACGAGGTGGCCAGTGCCTTCTTTGCGGCCTGCCCGGTGTGGCCGCACCGTCCGGCGCCGGCAACCGATGCCGTGCCGCTGCGCAGCGACGTGCCGGCGCTGTTGCTGTCCGGTGAGCTGGACCCGGTGACGCCGCCGCGCTACGCCGCACAGGTGCTCAAGGGCCTGCCCAATGGCCGCGCGCTGGTCGCCCGCGGCCAGGGCCATGGCACGTTGACCTCCGGCTGCATGCCGCGCCTGCTCGGCCAGTTCATCGACAAGACCGATGCCAAGGCGCTGGATGCCGGCTGCCTGGACACGCTGAGCTACGTGCCGGCGTTCACCTCGTTCAACGGATGGGAACCATGATCTTCGCCGACAACCTGCACAAGGCCTTCGATACCCGCACGGGCCGCATTCAGGCGGTCGCCAACGTCGGCTTCCGCGCCGGGGATGGGCAGATCACCGGCCTGCTCGGCCCCAATGGCGCTGGCAAGACCACCACCATGCGCATGCTGTACACGCTGATGACCCCTGACCAGGGCAGCATCAGTGTCGATGGCATCGATGCCGCCCGCAATCCGGTGGAGGTGCGCCGCCACCTGGGCGTGTTGCCCGATGCGCGTGGCGTCTACAAGCGCCTGACTGCGCGCGAGAACATCGCCTACTTTGGCGAGCTGCATGGCCTGTCGGCCGAGCGCATCCGTGAACGCATCGAGGTGCTGTCGCACGCGCTGGACATGGGCGACATCCTCGACCGGCAGACCGATGGCTTCTCGCAGGGCCAGCGCACCAAGACCGCGATCGCACGCGCGCTGGTGCACGACCCGCGCAACGTCATCCTCGATGAACCGACCAACGGCCTGGACGTGATGACCACGCGCGCGCTGCGCCGCTTCCTGCTGGGCCTGCGCGAAGAGGGACGCTGCGTGATCCTGTCCAGCCACATCATGCAGGAGGTGGGTGCGTTGTGTGACCACATCGTGATCATCGCCAAGGGCACGGTGATGGCTGCCGGCAGTGCTGACGAGCTGCGTGCACAGGCCGGTGAAGCCAACCTGGAAGATGCGTTCGTGAAACTGATCGGCAGCGAAGAGGGCCTGCACGCATGAGCATGATGTCGACCCTGATGACGGTGATGCGCAAGGAACTGCGCGACCTGTCGCGTGACCGCCGCACGCTGCTGCTGACCCTGCTGTTCGGGCCGCTGCTGTACCCGGTGCTGCTGCTGGGCATGGGCAAGCTGGCCGAGAGCCGGGTGCGCACCCAGATCGAAGAACCGTTGCAGATTCCGACCATCGGCGCTGAGAACGCGCCGAACCTGGTGCGCTTCCTCGCCGCACAGGGCCTCAATGCCGCACCGGCACCGAAGGACCTGGCGGAGGCCATCCGCACCCAGGACATCGATGTGGCGCTGCGCATCAGCGATGACTTCGGCAAGGACTGGGCCGATGGCAAGCCAGCTCTGGTGGAAGTGATCAAGGACAGCACGCGGCGCGCTGCCGAGGTGCCCGGCGCACGCCTGGAGGCGGCGCTGGCCACCTACAACGGCCAGGTCGGTGCACTGCGCCTGATGGCGCGCGGCATCGATGCACAGGTGGCCCGCCCGCTGGATGTGGCACGCCAGGACCTGGCCAGTGCCGAAGCCAAGCGCGGCATGATCCTGTCGATGCTGCTGCCGGTACTGCTGACGCTGACCTCGTTCATCGGTGGCGCCTACCTGGTGATGGACGCCACCGCCGGCGAGCGCGAGCGGCAGTCGCTGGAGCCGCTGCTGGCCACGCCGGGCTCGCGCAGCGCGATCGTCAGCGGCAAGATCGCCGCCGCCTGCGTGGTCGGTTTCGTGTCGCTGCTGCTGACCCTGGTCGCGTTCAAGGTGAGCGCGCAGATCGCGCCCGGCAACATCGGCCGCCAGTTCAACATGAACGTCGGCTCGATGCTGCAGATGCTGCTGGTGATGTTGCCGATGCTGCTGATCGGCACCTCGCTGCTGACCTTCCTGTCGGCCGCTGCAAAGAGCATGAAGGAAGCGCAGAGCCACATGACCTGGCTGATGCTGCTGCCGATGCTGCCCGGCTACGCACTGGTGGCCTATCCGCTGAAGAGCGAAATGTGGCAGTACGCCGTGCCGTTCCTGTCGCAGAACCAGATGCTGCTGAAGGTGATCCGCCACGAGACCATCACCCCGACGGTCTGGGCGATCTATCTCGGTGCCAGCCTCGGCCTGGCCGCCGTGCTGTGGTTCGCTGCCGTGCGCCGCTACCACAACGAGCGCCTGGCCATTTCCGGCTGACCAAAAAAGGGGACGGAGGGGATTAAGTCGTTTCTGCCTCTCCCGTCCCCTGCTTGCGCGGGCGCCCTCGTCTGCGCATCACCACGGGGCGTCCCAGCGTCTGTTCCACCATCCGCAGGAACGCAGCGTCCCCCATTGGCCGTTGCCTGGCACTGTGGTTGCGGATTGCGGGTACGTCGGCGGATGCATTCACGTCGCGCAGGAACTCGGCATACAACGTCGTCCTTTTCCGAGCGGTCGCTGCCAGTGCTTTGAACGCAGGATGCTGTGTCAGCATCGGATCATCGCGTCGTTGAAGGTTGCCGTGCACGCTGGACCACGGATGATCTTCGGCGCTGACCGCAATCCCGGCACGAACGGGATTGCGCTCGATATAGCGGTACACGCTGAGAAGATAAGCATCGCTGTCGATCATCGATGAATGGAAGCGGCCCTGCCACAGCGGTCCGCTGCGTCCGTGTCGCTGGTTGAAGGCCTGTACGTAGTTGTTGCCCTGCATGCGCATTGCAACGGCCAGGCCCTGCTGCGTGGAGGGCGTGGCCAGAAGGTGGATGTGGTTGCCCATCAGGACATAGGCGTGCAACGCGACGTGGTGCTTGAGGAATGCGTTGTGCAACAGGTGCAGGAAAAGTTGGCGGTCGATGTCGTCGATGAAGATCGCGCCCTTGTTCACGCCGCGCTGGATCACGTGATAGGCCTGGCCTGCCAGCATCAGGCGCGCTTTTCGGGGCATGGGATTCGGAGACTGAAGGGGTTTCCAGCCTGTCATCGCGGCCGCGGATCAGGACATCAGGCAACGCCGCGATGCAGTGTCGGATGAGCCGAAAGCGACTTAATTCCCTCCGTCCCCTTTTGCGTCTTTTGCATACCGCGCAGGCGTCATTCCCGTCTCACGCTTGAATACGGTGATGAACGCGCTGGGCGTGTCGTAGCCCATCGACAGCGCGACGCTGATCACCGGTTCGCCCGCGAGCAGGCGTGGCAGCGACAGCAGCACGCGCAGGCGCTGCCGCCACTGGCTCAAGGTCATGCCTGTTTCGGACTGCCAACGGCGGGCGAGACTGCGGCTGGACAGGCCACTGGTGGCCGCCCACGCCTCGACACTGCGCAGGTCGTCCGGCGAACGCGCCAGCACCGAAGCGATTTTCTGCAACCGGCGATCCTGCGGTTGTGGCAGAGCAAGTGGCAGGGGCGTGCTGGCGGTGATCTCATCGGCGATCACGCCGGCCAGGCGTGCCTGCGCGGCGTCCAATGCCTGGTGTGGCCAGTGCAGCGCGCGCTTCATCGCGGCCTGCAACAGCGCGTTGGGCTGGAAAATACGCGGTTGGGCGGGAAGATCCAGACAGGCCTCGGCGCTGAAGTACAGGCTCCAGCCATCGAACCCGTCTGCCCCCACCAGTGCGTGGGGCAGCAAGGGCGGTATCCAGGCGACGTGCCCCGCCGGCAGCAGCCAGTGCAGGTCGCCGGCCTCGATCCGCAGCAGGCCGTGGTGGGCGCCCAGCAACTGGCCACGCACGTGCTGGTGGCGCGCGGTGCGGCGCCGTCCGGGCACCCGCAGCTGGGAGGCCAAGACGAGGGGACCGCCTTCGGCGTTCGCCAAAGCGGGGTCAATCAACGCAGGTGATGTCTGATCTGCCATATCCAATGGCAGTTATACGGCAGAAGTGCCGCTGGCTGGGCGGCACACTGGGCTCCCGATCCCACAGGAGCATCACCCATGCAGCCACAGGACATTCTTCCCGACCACCAGAACGACGTGCAGGTGAACGGCGTCACCGTGCGCAAGGGCAGCGTCGGTGCCTTCCTTGCCAGCGTTCGCGACTGGCAGGACCCGGCCAGTGATTCCACCCTCCGCGCCACCGCCGAAGCCGACCTGCGTGCGCTGCTGCCGGGCCTGCATGCGCTGGGCCTGTTCCAGGTGCTGGCCGCACGCGATCCTGCACTGCAGCGCCTGATCGACAGCCTCTCCTGAAACGAACACGGCCCGGAGATGCCGGGCCGTGTGGTCATTGTGGGGCGGAAACGACTTAATCCCCTCCGTCCCCTTTTTGCGGTCAGGTGCCGCCCGGGGCGAATACCAGGGTGCGGCGGGTGGTGACCGGTGCGCTGACCGGCTCGAAGCGCCAGCGCTTGACCGCGTTCATGGCTTCGCGATCGAAGACGCGCGATGGCGTTGCGCGCAGCACGCGGGCGTTGATCACCGAGCCATCGGTGCCGACGGTGATTTCCACCAGCACTTCGCCGGAGGTGCCTGCACGCAGTGCCTCGGACGGATAGCGTGGTGCCGGGGTGCTGACCGGACGCAGGTTCGGCGCCGCAGCGGCCGCCGGAGCCGCGGCCTGGCGTGCGGCGCTGGCCTGCTGGGCGGCGGCCTGCTGCTGCTTCTGTTCGGCTTCGCGGCGGGCCGCAGCCTGGCGCTCGGCTTCCTGGCGCTCGTTGTCGCGGCGGGCAGCGTCCTGCTGGGCAGCGATCTGCTTGGCGGCGTCGGCTTCCTTGGCGCGCTGCTCGGCCAGGCGCTGCTGTTCGGTCTGCTGCTTGCTGCGGTCCTCGGCGTCCTTCTTCGCCTTCTCGGCTTCGGCCTCGGTGCGCTTGGCAGCGTTCTGCACGCCCTTGGCCAGGCCTTCCTTCAGGCGCGGCAGCGCCGGCGCGGACGCATCCACCTTCTCGATCAGCGCCACCAGGCGCTGTGCTTCGGTGTAGTCCTCGCGGCCCAGGTGCTGTTCGGCGGCGATCAGGGTGTAGGGCAGCAGATCGGTCAGCGCGCTCTTCACCGAGGCGTCGTCCGGGGTCTTGTCGCGCAGGGCGAGGTAGTACTCGATGGCGTTGTCGCCGGCCGGCGCGTACATGCGGTTCTCGCGCAGGGCCTGGCTGGCCGACTCACGCAGCTGCTCGGTGCCCATCGACTGCACCTTGGCGGCGACCACCGGTGCGGCCGGTGCAGCGGCGGTGGGTGCGGCGGCCGGGGCCGGTGCTGCGGTTTCTTCCTTGCCCGAGCAGGCGGCCAGGGCCAGTGCCAGGGCAACCGGCAGCCACCGGCGCGCGGCGGTGATCGTTGAGACGTGCGACATCCTGCTCCCCTCTAGAAGACGACGTGACGTAAATCATTGATATGCATGGCCGGGACCTGCGGTCCGGGCGCGGCAGGGTGACGTTTCCCGACGCCACCGCCGGCAACGGCGAGGGTGCAATCTAGCATCCCGGCCACCGCCGCGTACAAGGGCCGTGGCCGGGATGAGCAACGGCGGCCGTGCCGTTGCCGGCGCCGACCTCAGTGGTCGTGCGCCTTGTCGTGCGACTTGCTGTGGCCGTTGGACATCAGCTTGTCGGTCCAGGCGATGCCGATCGCCGACAGGATGAACACGCAGTGGATGATGGTCTGCCACAGCACGCCGTTGGCAGTGAGAGTCGAGCAGGTCTGCTCACCAATGTTGGCAGCTGCGGACGCCATTCGCTCGGGCGGGCACAGCGGGATGCCACCCAGCGCGCCGGTTGCGATGAAGGTCTTCAGCAGGTGGATCGAGGAAATGCCGATGATCGCCATCGCCAGCTTCACCTTCAGCACGCTGGCGTTGACGTGGCTCAGCCATTCCGGCTGGTCCGGGTGGCCTTCCAGGCGCAGGCGCGAGACGAAGGTCTCATAGCCGCCGACGATCACCATCACCAGCAGGTTGGAGATCATCACCACGTCGATCAGGCCCAGCACGATCAGCATGATCTGCTGCTCGCCCATCGACACCGAATGCGAGATCAGGTGCCACAGTTCCTTGCCGAACAGGAACACGTAGACGCACTGCGCCACGATCAGGCCCAGGTACAGCGGCAGCTGCAGCCAGCGTGAGGCGAAGATCAGCGTGGACAACGGGGAGAGCGGCGGACGGTTTGCACTCATGCGGGGGATGCTGCGTTTCGGGGGAGAGGCGAGGTTACCGGCCCGCCATGACGGTGCCAACCCAACTCACGCACTAGACTTCAGGTTCCTTTCCGCACCCCGAGCCGACGCCATGATCGACCTGTATTACTGGCCCACCCCGAACGGCCACAAAGTGACCCTGCTGCTGGAAGAAGCCGGCCTGGAATACCGCATCCATCCGGTCAACATCGGCTCGGGCGACCAGTTCAAGCCGGAATTCCTCGCCATTTCGCCCAACAACAAGATGCCGGCCATCGTCGACCAGGCCCCGGCCGATGGCGGCGCCCCGCAGAGCGTGTTCGAGTCCGGTGCGATCCTGCTGTACCTGGCCGAGAAGACCGGTCGCTTCCTGCCCAGCGACCCGCGCGGCCGCGTGACCACCCTGGAATGGCTGTTCTGGCAGATGGCCGGCCTGGGCCCGATGAGCGGCCAGATGGGGCATTTCAATGTGTATGCGCCGGAAAAGATTCCGTATGCCATCGAGCGCTATGACAACGAAGTGCGCCGCCTGCACGGGGTGATGGACAAGCGCCTGGCCGAGCATGCCTTCCTGGCCGGCGACGAGTACACCATCGCCGACATGGCCAGCTATCCGTGGATCGGCGCCTACGACAAGCTGCCGGTGGATTTCGCCGCGTTCCCGAACCTCAAGCGCTGGCACGACGCCATCGCTGCGCGCCCGGCCACCCAGCGCGCCTATGCCCTGCGCCAGCAGGTGAACCCGAACGCCGGCAAGCCGCTCAGCGACGAAGAGCGCAGGCACCTGT
The DNA here is from genome assembly GCA_003525885.1 of Stenotrophomonas sp. Taxonomy (GTDB): domain Bacteria; phylum Pseudomonadota; class Gammaproteobacteria; order Xanthomonadales; family Xanthomonadaceae; genus Stenotrophomonas. The sequence goes on along the minus strand of DQIG01000222.1, from coordinate 4,751 downwards.
TCGGCCAGCGCTGACCCGGTACGGTGGGTGCCGACCGTTGGTCGGCACTCGTCAGCACGCCTTATGGGCAGAAGGTCATGCTGCCTTCCTGCACGGGCTTGGTTAGGATGGGGGACAACCGCCCGGCGCCCGCCGCAGGGCGGACCTGCCGTTTGCCGGGATCCTCCATGCGCCACCTGTTCGCTTCGCTCGCCCTCATGCTCGCCACCAGTACCGCCGCCCACGCCGAAAAGCTGACCCTGGAAGCCATCACCGGCCCGCTGCCGTTGTCCGGCCCGACCCTGATGAAGCCGAAGGTGGCGCCCGATGGTTCGCAGGTCAGTTTCCTGCGCGGCAAGGACAGCGACCGCAACCAGCTGGACCTGTGGACCTACGACATCGGCAGCGGCCAGACCCGCCTGCTGGTCGATTCCAAGGTGGTGTTGCCCGGCACCGAAACCCTCAGCGATGAGGAAAAGGCCCGCCGCGAGCGCCAGCGCATTGCCGCGATGACCGGCATCGTCGATTACCAGTGGTCGCCGGACGCGCAGCGCCTGCTGTTCCCGTTGGGCGGCGAACTCTACCTGTACGACCTCAAGCAGCAGGGGGCGGCGGCCGTGCGCCAGCTGACCCACGGTGAAGGCTTCGCCACCGACGCCAAGCTGTCGCCCAAGGGCGGTTTCGTCAGCTTCATCCGCGGCCGCAACCTGTGGGTGATCGACTTGGCCAGTGGCAGGCAGCTGCAGCTGACCGGCGATGGCGGCACCACCATCGGCAACGGCGTGGCCGAGTTCGTCGCCGACGAGGAGATGGACCGCCATACCGGTTACTGGTGGGCACCGGATGATTCGGCGATTGCCTTTGCCCGTATCGACGAGGCGCCGGTGCCGGTGCAGAAGCGCTACGAGGTCTACGCCGACCGCACCGATGTGATCGAACAGCGTTACCCGGCCGCCGGCGACGCCAACGTGCGCGTGCAGCTGGGCGTGATCGCACCGGCCGCCGACGCGCAGCCGCGCTGGGTCGACCTGGGCAAGGAGCAGGACATCTACCTGGCCCGCGTCGATTGGCGCGATGCGCAGCACCTGAGCTTCCAGCGCCAGTCGCGCGACCAGAAGCAACTGGACCTGGTGGAAGTGGCGCTCGATTCCAACCGCCAGCGCGTGCTCGCCCACGAGACCAGCCCGACCTGGGTGCCGCTGCATAACAGCCTGCGCTTCCTCGACGACGGCAGCGTGCTGTGGTCGTCCGAACGCACCGGCTTCCAGCATCTGTACCGCATCGACAGCAAGGGCAAGGCCACCGCATTGACCCACGGTAACTGGCCGGTGGACGAGCTGCTGGCGGTCGATGAAAAGGCTGGCAAGGCCTACTTCCGCGCCGGCATCGAGACCTCGCGCGAAAGCCAGATCTACGCGGTGTCGCTGCAGGGTGGCGAGCCGCAGCGCCTGTCCAGGGCGCCGGGCATGCACAGCGCCACGTTCGCCCGCAATGCCAGCGTCTACGTCGACAGCTGGTCCAACAGCACTACGCCGCCGCAGATTGAACTGTTCCGCGCCAACGGCGAGAAGATCGCTACGCTGGTGGAGAACGACCTGGCCGATCCCAAGCACCCATATGCGCGCTACCGCGATGCGCAGCGCCCGGTCGAGTTCGGCACGTTGACCGCTGCCGATGGCAAGACCCCGCTGAACTACAGCCTGATCAAGCCGGCCGGCTTCGATCCGTCCAAGCGCTACCCGGTGGCGGTGTACGTCTACGGCGGCCCGGCCAGCCAGACCGTCACCGACAGCTGGCCCGGCCGTGGCGACCACCTGTTCAACCAGTACCTGGCCCAGCAGGGCTACGTGGTGTTCTCGCTGGACAACCGTGGCACCCCGCGCCGTGGCCGTGACTTCGGTGGCGCGTTGTATGGCAAGCAGGGCACGGTGGAAGTGACCGACCAGCTGCGCGGCGTGACCTGGCTGAAGCAGCAATCGTGGGTGGACCCGGCGCGCATCGGCGTGCAGGGCTGGTCCAACGGCGGCTACATGACCCTGATGCTGCTGGCCAAGGCATCGAACCAGTACGCCTGCGGCGTGGCCGGCGCACCGGTCACCGATTGGGGCCTGTACGACAGCCATTACACCGAGCGCTACATGGACCTGCCGGCGCGCAACGACGCCGGCTACCGTGAAGCACGCGTGCTGACCCACATCGATGGCCTGCGTTCGCCGCTGCTGCTGATCCATGGCATGGCCGACGACAACGTGCTGTTCACCAATTCGACCAGCCTGATGAGCGCGCTGCAGAAGCGCGGGCAACCGTTCGAACTGATGACCTATCCGGGTGCCAAGCATGGCCTGTCCGGCGCCGATGCCCTGCATCGCTACCGTGTGGCCGAAGCCTTCCTGGGACGCTGCCTGAAGCCCTGATGCACCAATGGGAAGGAGCCCGCCGATGACCCTGCCACCGCCGATTCCCACCCATGGCCCGAAGCCTGCCGGTTGGTGGTGCCGTCACTGGCGCTGGGCGATGCCGCTGGCCGTGCTGCTGGTGCTGGCCGGTGCCGGTGGCGTGGTGGCCTGGAGCGTACTGCGCTGGAGCGAGGCGGCACGCGAGAGCCCGCCGATGCGCGAGGCGATGCGTCGCGCCGGATGCAGCATCGAACTGGTGGAAGCCTTCGGCGAGCCGCTGCGTACCGAATCGATGCCGCTGGGCAGCATGCAGACCGCGATCAACGGCCAGCGCGATGTCGGCCTGACCGTCGCCCTGGAAGGGCCGCACGCGCACGGCCGGCTGTTCGTGAAAGGCACCCGCAGTGACGACGTGTGGGACTACCCGGTGATGTACGTGCTGGGCGAGAACAAGCAGACCTTCGACCTGACCGCGCTGGATGACGACGAGGCCGCGCAGGAATGCGAGCTGCAGGCCTGCCGCGAACGCGGCGAATGCCCGCTGACCGCGGCGTTGTGACCTCCGGCCGATTGTCGCCACCGCGCTGAGCGCGTAGGGTGCGGGCAACCCTGTCCTGGAGTGCACCATGAAGCCGATCGCGTTGGCCGTTGCCCTGGCCCTGACCGCTGCCCCGTTGCTGTCCGCACCGCCGGCGCTGGCTGCACCCGCCGCCAAGGCCGCTACTCCTGCCAGCCCGGCCTGGGTGGCCCGCAGCAACGCACTGGCGCAGATCCTGCTTGATGCGCAGGGCCCGTTCCAGCCGGAAGAAACCGGTTTCTTCGGCGTGCCCGGCTACGACGACAAGGTGGCCGACCTCGGCCCGGACAACGGCAAGCGCTATCGCGCCGCGATGGCCAAGGCCCGCGACGAACTGAAGGCGAAGCTGGCCACCGAAAAGGATCCCAATGTCCGCCAGGACCTGGAGATCATGATCCACGCCGCCAACCAGAACATCGAAGGCAGCGAGCTCAACGAGAAGTACCTGCTGCCGTGGAGTGACGCGCCGCAGACGGTGTTCAGTGGCCTCAACCTGCTGCTGTCCGACCAGGTGCCGGCCGAGCGCCGGGCCAAGGCGATCGACCGCCTCAAGGCCTACGCCGGCCTGCAGCCGGGCGGCACCGCGTTCACCACGCTGGCCCGCCAGCGCTACGAAGAGCGCCTGAAGGACGGCAGCCTGCTGCAGCCGACGAAGATCGAAGTGCAGCAGTCGCTGGACAACGTCGAGACCTACATCACCGGCATCGAGTCGCTGCTGAAGAAGTACCAGATCGCCGGCGCCGATGAAGCGATGAAGGCTCTGGCCGGGCAGATGAAGGACTACGCCAGCTGGACGCGCACGACCGTGCTGCCGAAGGCGCGTACCGACGCGCGCCTGCCGGCACCGTTGTACGCCTACCAGCTCAAGCAGGTCGGTATCGATATCGACCCGAAGCTGCTGATGCAGCGCGCGCAGCTGGAGTTCATGGAAACCCGTTCGGCGATGCAGCAGCTGGCGCCGCTGGTGGTGAAGGACAAGGGCCTGAAGGTGGCCGACCCGAGCGACCCGGTGGCGGTGATCCGCGCGCTGAAGGCCGACAAGATCGCCGACGACCATCTGGAAGGCCACTACCGCAAGGTGATCGACGCGATCGATCCGCTGATCCGCGAGCACGCCATCGTCGACGTGCCCAAGCGCGCCATGCAGATGCGCCTGGGTTCGGCCGCCGAGAGCGCGGCCAGCCCGGCCCCGCATTTCCTGCCGGCGCCGCTGGTCAACAACACCGGGCAGCAGGGTACCTTCGTGCTGCCGCTGGGCAACCCGGCGGCGGGCGCGGGCGCACAGTACGACGATTTCAACTTCGGTGCGGCGGCGTGGACGCTGAGCGCGCATGAAGGCCGCCCCGGCCACGAGCTGCAGTTCACCGCGATGGTCGAGCGTGGTGTCTCGCTGGCACGCACCATGTTCGCGTTCAATTCGGTGAACGTGGAAGGCTGGGCGCTGTATGCCGAGGCCGAGATGGTGCCGTACGAGCCGCTGGACGGGCAGATGATCGCCCTGCAGTTCCGCCTGCTGCGGGCCGCACGCGCGATGCTCGACCCGATGCTCAACCTCGGCCTGACCGACCGCGCCAACGGCGAGCGTGTGCTGATGGAGCAGGTCGGCCTGTCCAAGGCGATGGCCACCCAGGAACTGGACCGCTACATGGTGCGCATGCCGGGCCAGGCGGGCAGCTACTTCTATGGCTACACCCGCATTCTCGAGCTGCGCATGCAGACCGAGCTGGCACTGGGTGCGAAGTTCGACCGCCTGGCGTTCAACAACTTCCTGCTCGACCAGGGCCTGCTGCCGCCGGACC
>DQIG01000224.1:14082-14662 GCA_003525885.1 Stenotrophomonas sp. | reverse complement strand
TGCCGGGCAAGCCGCTGCGCCCGTTGGGCGGCGAGCCGCTGGTGCTGCACGTGGCACGCCGCGCGCTGCAGGCCGGTGCCCGCGAGGTCTGGGTGGCGACCGACGATCAGCGCATTGCCGACGCATTGTCCGGGCTGGCCGAGGTGAAGGTGGCGATGACCGCGACCACGCACGCCTCCGGCACCGATCGGCTGGCCGAGTGTGCGCGCATCGCAGGCTGGGCCGATGACACGGTGGTGGTCAACCTGCAGGGCGACGAACCGTTCGCACCGGCGGCCGGCATCCGCGCGGTGGCCGACGCGCTGGTCGCCGGCAATGCGCCGATGTCGACCCTGGCCACCGCCGTCGAGGACGCGCATACGCTGTTCGACCCGAACGTGGTCAAGCTGGTACGCAACGCGCGCAACGAGGCGATGTACTTCAGCCGCGCACCGATCGCTTGGCACCGCGATGGTTTCGCGCGCAGCCGGGACACGCTGCCCGAAGGCCATGCCTGGCTGCGCCACATCGGCATCTACGGCTACCGTGCCGGTTTCCTGCAGCAGTTCGCCGCGATGCCGCCGGGCCAGCTGGAGCAGGT
>DQIG01000224.1:0-13928 GCA_003525885.1 Stenotrophomonas sp. | reverse complement strand
CGCCGGGCCAGCTGGAGCAGGTCGAGTCGCTGGAGCAGCTGCGCGTGCTGGAAGCCGGTTACCCGATCAGCGTGGCGATCTCGCCCGAGCCGTTCCCGCCGGGCATCGACACGCCCGAGGACCTGGAGCGCGCCGAGCGGCTGCTGCAGGCGATGGCCGCGCGATGAGACTGCTGGTCGTCTGCCTCGGCAATATCTGCCGTTCGCCGATGGCCGAGGGCGCGTTGCGCGCGCGGCTGGACGCTTCGCCGCTGGCCGGGCGGGTGCAGGTTGATTCGGCCGGCACCGGCGACTGGCACGTGGGCGAGCCGCCGGATCGCCGCGCGATCGCCTGCGCGGCCGGGCACGGCGTGGACATTGGCGGCCTGCGCGCACGCCAGCTGCAGGCCGTGGATTTCGACCGTTTCGACTGGATCCTGTGTGCCGACGAGGCCAACCTGCGTGATGCCGGTCGCCTGGCATCGGCGGCCCAGCGTGAACGCCTGGCGCTGTACCTGCCCTGGTCGGGCGGGCAGGGGCGGGTAGCGATCCCCGATCCATACACCGGCGGCAGCGATCATTTCGAACAGGTGTGGTCGCTGGTCGACGATGCTGCAAAACGTGCGGTGGCACGACTGTTGCATGACGCCGACTCCGGCATAATCGGGCCATGAACGTCCAGCCCGTCCCGGACCTGCCCGAGTTCGCCACCTGGCTCAATGCCACCCCCTGCACCCTGACCGAACTGCGCGGTCGGCCGGTCGCGCTGCTGTTCGTCAATGCGGCCTCCGCCTGGAGTGCGCAGCGCCTGGCCGAGTTCGGCCAATGGCTGTCGCGCCACCCGGGCAAGCTGCAGCCGCTGGTGCTGCAGGTGCCGCGCTTCGATTTCGAGCGCGACGCCAGTGCCGCACTGAAGCTGCTGCGCCGCCAGGGCCTGACCATGCCCGTGCTGCTCGATGCCGACTGGGATGGCTGGCGTCGCTTCGGCGTTACCGCCTGGCCGACCATGGTGCTGCTGGACGCGCAGGGCCGCGAACAGCAACGGCTGGTCGGGCAGGGCGCACCCGGCGAACTGGAGCGCGCCTTGAATGCGCTGTGCCAGGGCGCGCCTTCGGCGCCGCCGCGCGGCGGCAGCGAACTGCATCCGGAAGCACGCCAGGCCTTGCGCTTTCCGCAGGGGCTGGCGGTCAGCACCGAGCGCCTGTACATCGCCGACAGCGGCCATCACCGTATTCTCGAATGCAGCCACGGTGGACGCATCCTGCGCCAGTTCGGCCTCGGCACCGCCGATTTCATGGATGGCAACCTGGCCGAAGCGGCGTTCCACCGCCCGCAGGCGCTGGTGCTCGAACGCGATTCGCTGTACGTCGCAGACACCGGCAACCACGCCGTGCGCCGTATCAACCTGCTGACCGGCATCGTCGACACGTTGTGTGGCAACGGGCGTCCCGGTGCGCCGGTGGAAGGTCCGGTCGCGCAGGCGCGGCAGGTCTCGCTGGACCATCCGGTCGGCCTGGCCATCGCCGACAACCAGCTGCACATCGCGATGGCCGGCGACAACCGTATCTGGAGCTACCACCTGGGCCAGCGCAGCCTGCAATGGCGCGCCGGCAGTGGTTCCATCGACGAGCGGGATGGCAGTGGTCATCTGGCTGCCTTTGCCCAGCCGACCGCGCTGGCCGTCGTGCAGCAGGTGCTGTACGTGGCCGATGCGTTGGGATCCTCGATCCGTGCACTGCAGCTGCGCGGCGACCTGGTGCAGACACTGGTCGGGCAGGGGCCGTGGCGCTTCGGCAGTGAAGACGGCCCGCGCGCGCAGGCCAGCCTGCAGTTCCCGCAGGCGATCGCACTGAGCGCGGACGCCCCGCTGCTGTGGATCGCCGATACCGGCAATGGTCGCCTGCGCACGCTGCGGCTGGGCGGTGGTGAACTGACCACCCAGCCGCTGCCGCGCCGCCTGCATGGCCCGGCCGGGCTGGCGGTGGGGGCCGGTGCGGTGTGGATCGCCGAGACCGACGCCCACGCCGTGCTGCGATTCGACCCCGACAGCGGCGTGCTCAGCGAAGTCCCTATCAGCGAATGACCGACGTTCCCGCCCCGGCCTTCGACGGCAAGGCCTTCGCGGCCCAGCTCAGCACCGCCCCCGGCGTGTACCGCATGTATGCGGCCGACGACACTCTGCTGTACGTGGGCAAGGCCCGTGCGCTGCGCAACCGCGTCGGCAGCTATTTCAACGGCAGCCCGAAGAACGCGCGGATCATGTCGATGATCTCGCAGATCACGCGCATGGACGTGACCGTGACGCGCTCGGAAGCCGAGGCGCTGCTGCTGGAAAACCAGCTGATCAAGTCGTTGTCGCCGCGCTACAACGTCTCGCTGCGCGACGACAAGACTTACCCGCATGTGCTGCTGACCCGCGAGGACTGGCCGCGCATTGCACTGCACCGCGGCCCGCGTGCCATTCCTGGTCGCTACTTCGGGCCGTATCCCGGCGTGACCGCGGTACGCGAAACGCTGAACTTGATGCATAAGCTGTTCAAGCTGCGCAGCTGTGAGGACAGCGTGTTCCGCAACCGCTCGCGGCCCTGCCTGCAGTACCAGATTGGCCGTTGCAGCGCGCCCTGCGTGGAGCTGGTGCCGGCGCCGGACTACGCCGAGTCGGTGCGCCGCGCTGCGCTGTTCCTGGAAGGCAAGAGCGACGAACTGACCCGAGAGCTGGGCGAGCAGATGCAGGCCGCCAGCGAGGCGCTGGAGTTCGAGCAGGCCGCGCGCCTGCGCGACCTGATCTCCTCGCTGCGCAGCATGCAGACCCGCCAGTACGTGGACGGTCGCGCCGCCGATCTGGACGTACTGGCAGTGGCCATGCAGGGCTCGCAGGCCTGCGTGCTGCTGCTGGCCTTCCGTGATGGCCGCAACCTCGGCACCCGCCCGTTCTTCCCGCGCACCAATGGCGAGGAGAGCCCGGAGGAAGTGCTGGCCGCGTTCGTCTCGCAGTACTACATCGAATTCGAACCGCCGCGCGAGATCCTGCTGGACCGCGAGATTCCCGACGCCGACCTGCTGGTCGCCGCGCTGTCGGCCTCGGCCGAGCGCAAGGTGCAGTTGAAGTGGAACGTGCGTGGCGAGCGCGCCGGCTACGTGGAACTGGCCAGCCGCAACGCGCAGCTGACCCTGGCCACCGAGCTCAACAGCCGCAACGCACAGCACGCGCGCAGCGATGCACTGCGCGACATGCTGGGCTTGGCCGAGCCGGTCAAGCGGGTCGAGTGCTTCGACATCAGCCACACCATGGGTGAGGCCACCGTGGCCTCATGCGTGGTGTTCGACGCCGCCGGTCCGGTGCGCGCGCAGTACCGCCGCTTCAACATCAGCGGCATCGAACCGGGCGACGACTACGCCGCCATGCGCCAGGCCATCGACCGGCGCTTCCGCCGTGCGGTGGAAGAGCAGGGCGTGCTGCCGGACGTGCTGCTGATCGACGGCGGCGCCGGCCAGCTGGCGCAGGCGCAGGCCGCACTGGCCGACCTGGGCGTGGAAGGCGTGCTGCTGGTGGGCGTAGCCAAGGGTGTGGAGCGCCGCGCTGGCCATGAAGCGCTGGTGATGCCCGATGGCCGCGAACTGCGCCCCGGCGCGGCCAACCCGGCGCTGCAGTTCATCCAGCAGGTGCGTGACGAGGCGCACCGCTTCGCCATCACTGGCCACCGCGGCCGCCGCCAGAAGGCGCGGATGACCAGCAAGCTGGAGGACATCCCCGGCATCGGGCCGCGTCGCCGTGCCAGCCTGCTCAAGCATTTTGGTGGCCTGGTCGGCCTGAAAGCCGCGGGCGAAGCGGAAATCGCCAAGGTGGAAGGCATCAATGACGCCCTCGCGGCACGTATCTACGCTAACCTGCACGGGTTGGCCACGCCTGATGCGGCCGAGTAGAGAGAGAAGCACGCAAGCATGAAGTTGACCCTGCCCACCTGGCTGACGTTGTTGCGGATCGTGATGATCCCGGTGCTGGTGCTGGTGTTCTACCTGCCCTACACCTGGACCAACTTCGCTTCGGCGGCGATCTTCGGCCTGGCCGCGATCACCGACTGGCTCGACGGCTGGATTGCTCGCCGTTACCAGTTGGAGTCGGCCTTCGGTGCCTTCCTCGACCCGGTCGCGGACAAGCTGATGGTGGCAGTGGCACTGTTCCTGATCGTGCAGGGCCACCCGACGCCGTGGATGGCGTTCTGGGCGGCGGTCATCGTCGGCCGTGAGATCGCGGTGTCGGCGCTGCGCGAATGGATGGCCGAGCTGGGCCAGCGTGCCAAGGTGCGTGTAGCGATGATCGGCAAGGTCAAGACCACCGCGCAGATGGTCGCGCTGCTGTGCCTGCTGTATTCGGTGGCCCCGAACGTGCCGGTGGAAGACATCTGGATGGGGTGGCCGGTGTTCCACATCGGCGACTGGACCCTGGCGATTGCCGCCGTGCTGACCCTGTGGTCGGGCCTGCAGTACCTGCACGCCGCCTGGCCGAGCCTGCGCGATGACGAGCGCGCGGCACGCGAGCGTGCACGGCAGAAGAAGCTGGGCAACTGAGCGCCGGGTCTGACCCCATCGATGCGCCCATCCACGCATGGCGTGGATCTACTGGAAATGCTGCATCCACGGATGATGCGGAACTATCGGTTTGCGTAGATGCTGTAGTAGATCCACGCCATGCGTGGATACGCGGCGCTGGGCGCCTCGCAGGCCTTGAAAAAAGCACTTGACGCCATTCCCAGAATGGGTAGAATTTCGCCTCCCAAGCGGGAATAGCTCAGTTGGTAGAGCGCAACCTTGCCAAGGTTGAGGTCGCGAGTTCGAGTCTCGTTTCCCGCTCCAGATTCAAGAAGAACGCTCCCGCAAGGGGGCGTTTTTCGTTTGTCATGACGATGGCAGCAGGGGCCGCTACAGTCGCGCCACGGCATCTTCATGGTGGGCGTGATATCAGTGGCCCGACGTGACGATACCGGCGTCGGTGTCGCAATCGGAATGGCGGGACGTATCGGTCGTGGGGATGACCGCAGGCGCGAGGCTCGGGGAAGGTGGCGGCGTGACGCAATGGCCTGGATGTTGCATCAGCGTTCCGCGCGTCGCATGCGCTGAAAGGCTGGTGAAAGGCCAACACCATCGTTGCCTGAACCGCACGCGTGTTGTGACCTTTTTCGGACCAATTCTCCATGTTCGCTCCACAATCGCACGGTAGCCTTCATGCTCCTTCTACACGTTGGCGGGCTGGTGGTCAGGCGTATCACTTCAGTGGCAGTGCCCAGGACCGGGCGCGGACTCTCCCTGCAGGCAGTGCTGCGCCCCAGCGCGCTGTTCGCAAGCCTGGCCTTGGCGGGCTGCATGTCGGTGGCGGTTCCGGACCTGCCTGATCGCACGCCCAGCGCCTGGACCCAGGTGCCGCAGGGCCAGGGGGTGGCGGTGGACGCCAGGCAGTGGTGGAAAGTGCTGGCCGATCCGGCGCTGGATGGGCTGGTCAACCAGGCCATCGCCGGCAATCTCGACCTGCAGCAGGCCACGCTGCGGCTGCAGGCGGTACGGATCGTCGCCGGCACGTCCGACTCGCGGTTCCTGCCGGAGATCTCGGCCAGCGCCAAGCAGGTGCAGGACGCTGCGGCGGTCGATACCTACTTCCATGCCGGCATTGAAGCGATCTGGGACCTGGGCCTGTTCGGCGCCGCCGAAAGCGCGCAGCTGAGCGCGCAGGCTTCGGCCGGCAATGCCGAGGCGCTGCGCAATGCCGCGCAGGTGGCGGTGATCGCCGATGTGGTGCGCAGCTATCTGGACCTGACCGTGGCGCAGGCCCAGCAGGATCTGCTGGCCCGACAACAGGCCGTGGACGACCGCGGCGAACAACTGGCACGGGTCCGCCAGCGCCTGCGCCTGGATGAGCCCGGCGAGCTGGAACGCCTGCGTGCGCGCCAGGCGGCGACCCACGCAGCCACGGCGCAGGCCCGCGAGAATGCGGACAACGCGGCCCGCGCGCTGGCGCTGCTGCTCGGCCGCGATGGACCAGACCCGGCCTGGCGGGCGTACCGCACGCCACCGAAGCTCGGTGCATTCTCACTGCAGCAGGTTCCGGCCGACCTGCTGCGCCATCGGCCGCAGATCCTGCTGGCCGAATCGGAGGTGATGCAGGCTGCTGCCAGCAAGGGCTCGGCGCGCGCGGCGATGTATCCGCGGGTCAGCCTTGGCGGCTCCATCCTGTACGCCTACAACCTCACCCAGAACGCCCGTTCCAATTCCGATTCCAGCCCGTCAATCGGCCCGTACATCGATATTCCGCTGTGGGACTGGGGCCAGCGTCGCGCGCGCTTCCATGCCGATGAAAAGCAGCTGGATGCCGCGTTGCTCGGCTACCGCAAGGCCGTACTGGAAGGTGTGAGCGAAGTGGAAGGCGCGCTCGGCAGCCTCGCACGCCAGGACAGCAGCATCCAGTCGCTGCGTGCGGCCGATGATGCCGCCGGCCAGCAGGTCAAGCGGCAGGCGCGGCAGGTGCAGCTGGGCCTTTCCAGTGAATTCGACGGGCTCGACACGCAGCGTGCGGCACTCGCCTCGCAGGCCGACCTGATCGGTGCGCAGGGCGCGCGCGTGCTGGCTTTTGCGTCGCTGTACCGTGCCCTTGGTGGTGCCCCGCTGCCGGCTGAGGGTGAGGGCGAATCGCAATGATCGCGCTGGCTCGCAAGACCCTGGCCTACGAGTGGCGCCGGTTCCTGCCGGTGGTGCTGGCGATGTGCTTCGCCGGCGTGCTGTTGATCGTGCAGGCGGCGCTGGTGCTAGGCATCTTTGGTACCGCCGCGATCTACGTGAAGGCATCCTCGGCCGATATCTGGGCCGGTTTCCCCGGCACCCAGAGCGTCAACTACGGGCATGCGATCAGCGCGGATGTCGAAAGCCACCTGCGCATGGACCCGGATGTCACCCGCGTCGAACCCTACGAATGGGTCGATGGCGAGTGGCGTTCCAGCGCGCAGGGTACCGGCAACGTGTCGGTGTACCTGTCCGGCATCTCCACCCGCGACGATGCAATGATGTTCGCGCGCATCCTGCCTGCCGACCTGCGCGCGCAGCTGCGCGAGCCGGGTGCGGTGATCGTCGACAGCGCCGATCTGGATACGCTGGGCGTGGACCTGCAGAACAACCGTGCGTGGATCAATGGCAAGGCGGTGCGCGTGGTTGCCGCGCAACCGGGACTGCGTGGCCTCGGTGGCGTCAACGTGCTGGCCTCGCTGGATACCGCGCGCGCCATCGCCGGCACCGATCCGCATGAGGGCAGTACCTATTTCGTGGCCGGCCTGCGCTCGCCGGACCTGGCCGATCGCGTGCGTGACCGCCTGGCGGCGTCAATGGGCCGGGCCACACCGGTCGAGTTCTGGACTGCACCGGAGTTCGCCAGCCGCTCGCAGCAATATTGGCTGTTCGATACCGGCGCAGGTATCGCTGTGTTGTTCATGGCCGTCATCGTCTGCTTCGTCGGTGCGGTGATCACCAACCAGTCGTTCGCTTCGGTGGTGGCCGGTTCGGTGCGCGAGTACGCCACGCTCAATGCACTCGGTGCGGGCCGCTATGCGCTGGCGCGGGTGGTGTTCGAGCAGGCATTGCTGATCGGCGGCGTAGGCATGTTGCTGGCGGCGGCGTTCAGTACGGTGGTGCTGTTGATCGCGCAGACCCAACGCGTACCGGTGCAGCTGACGCCAATGGTCATCATCGGCTGCGTGGCACTGGTCGCGGTGATGGCCATGCTCTCCAGCATCATGGCGGTACGCAGTGTCGTCCGCTCCGATCCATCGTTGCTGCTGCGTTGAGGACCGGCCGATGACTTCTACACGCGCCGTCGCCCCGACCCTGCAGGCCGACGCACTGGAAAAAGGCTTCATGTCCGGCGATGTGCAGGTGCCGGTGCTGCGTGGCCTGTCACTGGACATCTATCCCGGTGAACTGACCCTGGTCTCGGGCCCGTCCGGCTGTGGCAAGAGCACACTGTTGTCGTTGCTGTCCGGCCTGTCCGCGCCCGATGGTGGCCGTGTGCACGCACTCGGCCAGGACGTGGGGCACATGAGCCGCAGCGAGGTGGAACGTTTCCGCCTGCACCATGTCGGCTTCGTGTTCCAGGGCTTCAACCTGTTCCCGGCGTTGACTGCGCTGGAGCAGGTGCAGCTCCCGCTGGGCTACCGCGGCATGCGCGATCGCGAAAGCGAACCGCTGGCCCGCAGGGCGCTGGAAGAGGTGGGTCTCAGCCACCGCAGCCACATGCGCCCGGCGCAGCTGTCCGGCGGTGAGAAGCAGCGCGTGGCGGTGGCCCGCGCCTTCGCCAAGTCGCCGACACTGATCTTCGCCGACGAACCCACCAGCGCGCTGGATGCCGAGAATGGCCAGCGCGTGATCGACATCCTGCATCGCTATGCACGCGCGCATGGCGCCACCGTGCTGTGCGTGAGCCACGATCCACGCCTGATCCGCCACGCCGATCGGGTGATCGCCATGGAAGACGGCATGGTCCGTGATGACCGCCGCCAGAACGAAACTGTAGAGTCCGCCCCATGACCAAGACGTCGCACCTGCTTCCCCTCAGCCTGGCCCTGTCCGCGGCACTGCTGCTCGGCGCCTGTTCCAAGAACGCGCCCGCGCCTGCACCGGCGTCTTCAGGCAAGGCCGATGCCGTCGCCGGCAAGGTCGCGGTCGCGCGCGGCATCATCGATGTCGAGGGCGGGCTGATCGCGTTGGCGCCGCCGGTGGATGGCTCGATCACTGCCGCGCCGGTGAAGGAGGGCGCCACGGTGAAGAAGGGGCAGCTGCTGCTGTCGCTGGACGGCGCCCTGATGCAGCAGGAGGTGGCAATGGCCACCGCCGACCTGGCCCTGGCCAATGACCGCTTGAAGGGCAGCCAGGCGCAGCTGCGCGAACTGGAGCGCAACGCTAACCGCCTGTCCACTGGCGCCAGCGAAGGCGTGTCGTCCAACCAGCAGGCCGATGCGGCCAAGCAGCAGCTGGCCGGTGTGCGCGCCGATGTCGACGTGGCCGGTGCGCAGGTCGACATGGCCCAGCACAAGCTGGAACACGCCAGGCTGAAACTGCAGCAGATGTCGCTGAGCGCGCCGGAAGCCGGCACCGTCGTCGGCCAGGTGCCGGGCCTCGGTGCCTTCGTGCAGGCCGGCAAGCCGGCGATCTCGCTGCTGCCGGCGCGCCCGCTGCAGGTACGTGCCGAACTCAGCGCTGCCTACGCCGATGCCGTGCAGGTGGGCATGAAGGCCACCGTGGTGCCGGATAGCGACGGTGCCGAAAACACCGGCACGCTGCCGTCCGCACGCGTGGTGCGCATCAGCCCGGTGTTCGCGCAGGCGCGCCTGCCTGAAGACGCAGGGCGTGGCGTAGCCAAGGTGGTGGAGTGCGTGCTGGAGTTCGATGGCGAGGCCAAGGCGCGCTTCGGCCAGCACGTGCGGGTGGAGTTCCGGAAATAGGCCTAGGGTTGCAGCGGGGGCGTTTCCGCGCGCCCTCGACGCCTGAGCGCCCGCCATGCACTCACCGCCGACACTACACACAGCGCCAGCAGCAGGCCCACGTCCAGCAGCAGCAACCACAGAAGGTGCATGCCGTGCACCGGCGGCTGGTGCATGGCCGACAGCATCCACGGCACCGACCATGCCAGCAGCAGGACGAAGGCGATCAGCAGGCGCAGCCACAGCCGCTCCAGTTTCCAGGGGCGCACGATCAAGGCGGCTACCACCAGCTCGACGGTACCCAGCAACGCGAACACGATGACGGTGCTGGTCGGGTAGGGCAGCTCGGCGCCTTCAAGGTGGTGCAGCAGCCAGTAGTCCGGTGTGAAGCCAGCATTGACCAACGCAGCGATCAGCGCGAACCAGGTCAGTGCGACCAGCAGCCAGAAAAATCGGACGTAGCGCTCAGGCATTGGCGGTGTCCATGGCGCCGGGCAGGCGGTTGCGTGATGCATACCATGCGGAGATGACGATTGCGGCCAGTGCCAGCAGACCGGGCCCGACGGTGAAGTACAGCAGGCGCAGCGGGTGGTTATGCATCAGTGTCCAGGTCGCGAATGCCAAGGGAATGGCCAGCACGAACAGTTTGGCGAAGAGCGGCCGCAGCACCGCGATCAGTGGTTGGGCGCCGAGGAACATCCAGAACAGATGGAACTGGGCGATGCCCAGGCCGATGTCGCGATGGGAGGTGAAGCCGAAATGGTCGCGATACCAGTTCATTCCCCGCGGAATCAGTGCCCAGTACAGCAGCGCCGCCACCAGGTGCAGCAGCAGGGCGATCAACAGGGGTTTGCCGCGAAGGAACATTGGCGCACAGGGCTGGGCGGGGCAGCGTACCCCAGTGCGGACGCCCGTGACCGCATGATGTGAAGACTGTTGACGGCGTGAAGGAATTTGGACACAATAGCGCTCCTTCGACGCAGGTCGAAGAATCTGCGGGAATAGCTCAGTTGGTAGAGCGCAACCTTGCCAAGGTTGAGGTCGCGAGTTCGAGTCTCGTTTCCCGCTCCAGATTCTACAGGCCCCCGGTAGGGGCCTTGTTTTTCTCTCGCCACGGCAAGGCGGGGCACGTTGAGCCGCAAGGCTTTGCGCGCAGTCAGAAAGGTGAAATCGCTGGTGTGTGTCCCGGATTTCCGGTACCATGTCGGCTTACGCGGGAATAGCTCAGTTGGTAGAGCGCAACCTTGCCAAGGTTGAGGTCGCGAGTTCGAGTCTCGTTTCCCGCTCCATGTTCCGACAGGCCCCATCATGGGGTTTTGTCTTGTCAGGGCTCTGTTCCTGGCGCGCAGTACGTTGGCCTCATGGCAGAGTGGCTATGCACCGGATTGCAAATCCGTTTACAGCGGTTCGATTCCGCTTGAGGCCTCCAAACAAAGCCCTGATTTATCAGGGCTTTTTCTTTGCCTGGCGTTCTGCGCAGGTGTGCAGGAATCCCCTGATTCGACCCCAAAATCATCGTTCTGCCACCCGTTCTCGGGTGGCAAACTCGCGTTAACATGAGCCGAGTGCGTTTACGTGAGTTGGGGCAGGGATGGCAACGAAACGACGCCGGGGCGACTCCTGGCAGTACACGATCAAGCGGGCGGGGCTGTTGCCCCAGCCGGTCTATCTGAGCTTTACTTCCGAAGCCGAGGGCGACGAATACGTGCGGCGCCTGGAGGCGCTGCTGGACCGTGGCGTCGTGCCAGAAGAGCTGGCCAACACCAAAGCGGCTGCGAAGGATCTGCGTAACCAGGTCACCGAGTATCGGAGCGCGCAGCACATCTCTGTGGACGACGCGCAGCTGCTGCCGGTCCTGCTCTCGCGCTTGCCAATCGGCATCACCCTGCCTCAGCTGACTTTCACATGGGCGACCGAGTGGGTCACCACCATGAAGCGTGAGCAGAACCTCGCACCGTCGACCATCCGGCACTACGTGGGGGCATTGTCTCGCGCTCTGGATTGGCTGGCCGCTCACGGTTCGTTGCCCATGAATCCTCTGCGCCTGTTGCCCCGAGGCTATTCCACGTACACCGCCGACGACAAAGTGGCCGTGAAAAGAATCGACGGGGAGGCCAAGACGGACCAAGAGCGCGATCGCCGGCTCGAACCTGGAGAGGAAGAGCGCATCCGCGAGATCCTGGCCGGTGCCAAGCCGGTCGGTCGTCAGCGGCCACTCGACCTGCCGCAACGCGACTCGCTGGTGCTGATGTTCGACATGGCGCTGGAAACCGCCATGCGGATGCGCGAGATCTATACGCTTGAGCGCAGCCAGATTGATGTGGCGCGACGTACGATCTTCCTGGACAAGACGAAGAACGGGAGCAAGCGTCAGGTTCCAATGACCTCGGTGTTGCTCACCAAGCTGGCGGCATACGAGGGAGACTTCGGCGGTCGGCTATTTCCGTTCTGGGAGGGCGAGCGTAGCCCGCTGACCCTGCGGCGAGTGTCTAGCAAGCTGTCCCGCCAGTTCGAACGGATTTTCGTTGCTGCCGGATGCGCAGACCTGGGCTTCCATGATCTGCGTCACGAAGCGACGAGCAGGCTGTACGAAAGGACCATGCTGACCGACATTAAGATCGCGAACATCACAGGGCACCGCGACCCTCGACAGTTGAAGCGGTATGCCAACCTCCGCGCTTCGGACCTGGCCGATCAGCTTTGGTGATCGGCCTGCTCGTAGGCGCGAAGGTCTGGCAATTTCGTGCGGCGCGACTTGCTTGTGCGCCTGGTTGGATCGGACTTGGGCGCGTTAGCTACCGAGCGTGGGCTGATAGCCGACCGCTTTCGATCAGCAGCCTGTCTGCGTCCTTCTGAGCGCAGGAAGTCGATGAGGTCTTCACGCAGCATGACCGTGTGCTTCTGATTGAGGCGAACCGCTGGCACCGCGCCCTTGTCGACCAAGTCCTTCATCGCTTCCAGACCAAGCCTCATTATCTTTGCGGCGTCTTCAAGTCCCAGCGTATCGTCGCTGACGTTGTCAACATGAGATGGCCTATTTTTCACGATTTCCCCTTGGCAGGAAGGAGAAGGAACACGATTGCATGCCGCTATTGATCTTCCCTGCGATAATGTAGCTCCAACCGTCAGTAGGGGACTTTGCGTGGGCTGGATCGATGGGGTTTCGATTAACGGAGTACTTCAGGGTGTTAGTGCTGTCGCTGCAGCGATCAGCGCAATCGGAGCGTGTGCGGCAGCGAGGGCTACATATCGAAGCATTGATCAGCCTGCTCAAGAGCGAATGCGGGAAGCCCGGGCGATTGCGATTGCCGGCTTGGATGGCTTCGTCGTAGAGCTTGCATCGCTGCGGAGAGCCTTCGGTATACATCGCCTCGTGGTTTCTTACGCTCGAAAGATCTACAAAGAAGGCAAGCGGGACGAAGTGGTGGAGGGAATCAAATCGATGTCTGACACTGCTGGGATCGATGGTGTTCCTCAGCTCCCAGCTGGCTACCACAATCTTGATCTCGTGCTTGCCCTCAATCGGCTTCGGGTAAGTCTTTCTGAATGGCGCGCGACAACCAAAGACTTTACTTTTGAACTGCACAGCGTCTTTGATGATAAGGAGACGTTGGAGGCCAGGGCGCTTGATGGGGTTGAATCGCTCCACAGTCGGGTAATGAACGACATGAGAATTCTTGGAAAGCTGTTGGGTGATCTTCTTCCCCTTAGGAAGGAAGAGCTTGAGATTGTGGTGCATCCGTTCGACGGATTTTTCCTTGAGAAAGACCTGGTGTAGTGGCCTGCTCCGTTCGCGAATGCCGATTAGCGGTTGAACGAATGATCGGCTTAGCGTAGCGGTACGAGGAATTAGCATGTTGACGTTCCTCGGGGCGCCTCGATCTGGTGTTTGATGTTGGCTTCCAAGATGGCGATCAGAGGCGGCGGGCTCACGCTGTTTCCAACCATGGCAACGGCGCGGCTGTTGCTGACCTGGCGACCGTCCTGCGTGCGATTGATGATGTAGCTGCTCGGGAAGCCTTGGGCGCGGAACAGTTCGTGCGGCTGGAGCATGCGCAGCCCGATATCCACGATCACATACGGCACACCGCTCAGATGCACCGTGACTAGCGCCAGCCGGTCCTTCGTGGTGATGGTCGCCACGGGATCGGCCAGTTCGCCATGCTGTCCGCCAGTGCCGTAGTACCGCATGAGGAACGCGGCAACACGCAGCGCGCCGGCCTCCTGGTCCGGGCTCAGGGTGCATTCGACCACCGCTTGGTTTCCTGCGCTGGTGATCGTTGGCACAGGATCGGTGGCCGCAGCGCTGCTGTGCCCGCTGGTGTTGGTCATAAGGTGGGCGGTCACCAGGCGTTGATAGCTGCCGTTTGCGCAGATGGTCGGCATAGGCTCATCGGCGGAGCTTCCAGCGCCCTGGTAGAACCCGCCGTTGGCCTGTTCCAGAAACGCCGCAATGACCCCCATGGCATGGGCGGCACCGGCCGGCCGTGCCGCG
>DQIG01000298.1:3422-3780 GCA_003525885.1 Stenotrophomonas sp. | reverse complement strand
CCGTCAGCTGTTCTTCAACACGATCTGGTACGTCACCACGCCGGCCTCGCGGCAACGGTCGATGGCCTTTTCCAGGATCTCGAAGAATTCCTTCAGCAGGAACATCTGCAGGTTGTCCAGGCGGCCCGAATAGATGTCGCGGTACAGCTCGAGCATCAGGCGGTCGGCCTCGTTTTCCAGCGAGCGCAGCTTCTCGTTGAGCGCGGTCATCCGGTCCAGGTTCATGTGGCGCAGGTCGGCCACCATCTCCACCACCACGCCGGCGGCCTGTTCCAGCATCGCCGCGCGCGGCGCGAAGTCGATGTGTTCCAGGTGGGTCGTGGCCAGCGAATAGCGATCGGCGAACTTCTCGATCTGC
>DQIG01000298.1:2508-3278 GCA_003525885.1 Stenotrophomonas sp. | reverse complement strand
ATCGGCGAACTTCTCGATCTGCTTCGGAATCTTGTACAGCGCCGAGCCCAGCGCTTCGATGTCTTCGCGCTCGATCGGGGTCATGAAGCTGTCCACCAGCGCCTGGCTGATCTTGTCGGAGGCCGCGCGTTCGCGCAGGCGGGCCAGCTTGAAAGCGTCCAGCGCGGGCTGGCGGTCGGCCTCGCGCAGCATGGAATGCAGCGCCTTGGCGGCGTCGGAAGCCGCGACGGCAGCCTCATCGAGCAGGGTGTAGAACTGTTTGCCGGAACCGAAAATGGTCTGCAGAGAGAACATTGAGAAACCTGTCAGCCGTCGCGGGAAGGACGGCACCAGACGGAATTATGACGGCTAGATGACCATCACGGGTATCCCCGCGCCCTTTCGGGGCTCTGGAACCCCCAACCTGAACAGGCGGTTGCCACCCTGCCACGCCCCTTTGCTAAGATGCCAGCGCGCCTTCGGGCGCACCTTATGGACGACGACCCTTATCCCCCTGCGCCGCGCCGGACCCCGTTCCTGAGCGCCAGCCGCCATCGCCAGCACCCGCCCTCCCTGCCACCAACCGGGGACGACGCCCGTGTTTGAAATGATCCTGATTGTCTTCGCGCTTGTTCTGCTGAACGGCTTCTTCGCCATGTCCGAGATGTCGGTCATGACCTCGCGCAAGAGCCGCCTGAAGCAGATGGCCGCCACCTCCAAGCGCGCGGCCAAGGCGCTGGAGCTGTCGGAGAAGCCGGAGAGCTTCCTGTCCACCGTGCAGATCGGCATCA
>DQIG01000298.1:2166-2362 GCA_003525885.1 Stenotrophomonas sp. | reverse complement strand
CCACCGTGCAGATCGGCATCACCGTGATCGGCGTGCTGACCGGCTACCTGGGTGGCGAAGCGCTGGGCGAGGCCTTTGCCGGCTGGATCCAGGGCCTTATGCCGGGCTTCGCCTATGCCGGCAACATCGGCACCGCGCTGGCGGTCAGCCTGATCACCTTCATCACGTTGATTTTCGGCGAACTGGTGCCCAAGCG
>DQIG01000298.1:695-2018 GCA_003525885.1 Stenotrophomonas sp. | reverse complement strand
TCGGCGAACTGGTGCCCAAGCGCCTGGCACTGACGCGCTCCGAGGCCATTGCCGGCCTGGTCGCGATGCCGATGAGCTGGCTGGCCAAGCTGGCCCTGCCCTTCGTCTGGCTGCTGTCCAAGACCACTCAGCTGGTGCTGCGCCTGTTCGGCCTGGGCAAGGATGAAGTCGCCTCGGTGACTGAAGAAGAAATTCGCATGCTGGTGGCCGAGAGTCACGAGGCCGGCGTGATCGATGCCCACGAGCGCGACATGATGAACCGCGTCATGCGCCTGGGCGACCGCACCGCCGACAGCCTGATGACGCCGCGCAACCGCATCGCCTGGCTGGATACCCAGGCCGGGCTGGAGCGCAACCTGGAAATCATGGCCGAGCACGAGTTCTCCCGGTACCCGGTGTACCGCGACAACGACATGGACGTGGTCGGCGTGCTGGAACTGAAATCGCTGGCCACGCGCATGGCGCGCGGTGACAACGCGCTGTTCCAGACCCTGCGCGAACCGCTGTACGTCTCCGAATCGACCCACGCGATGAAGCTGCTGGAGATCTTCCGCGAGGAACAGCAGTCGATGGCGCTGGTGGTGGACGAGTACGGCGAGATCCAGGGACTGGTGACCATCAGCGACCTGATGGGCGCCGTGGTCGGCCGCCTGCAGGCAGTGGAAAATGCCGACGAAGATGCGCTGGTGGTGACCCGCGAGGACGGTTCGCTGCTGGTGGACGGCTCGCTGCCGATCGAGGACCTGCGCGAGCTGATCGGCAGCAACGACCTGCCCGATGCCGAGGACGGCGACTACTACACGCTGGCCGGCATGTGCATCCACTATTTCGGCCGTATCCCGCACGCAGGCGAGTACTTCGACTGGGCCGGCTGGCGCTTCGAGGTGGTCGATCTGGACGGTGCGCGGGTGGACAAGCTGCTGCTGCGCACGCTGTCCGACGAGCAGGCCGATGAGCTCACCGCCTGAGGCCGGCCAGGGCCCGGGCGAACAGCGCCCGACCTACCGCAACGAGGGCATCCGTACCCTGCTGGAGATGTTCGCCTCCGGCGATCCCGCCGAGCACATGCCGCTCGGCCAGATCCTCAGCAACCTGCAGCAGAGCGCGTTCGGCGTGTTCCTGTTCGTGGCGATCCTGCCCTCGTTCATCCCGATCCCGGGCATGGGCGGTGCGGTCAGCGGTCCACTGGTGATCCTGATCGGCCTGCAGATGCTGTTCTGCCTGCGCCGCCCCTGGCTGCCGGGTTTCATCGCACGTCGCGGGCCGAAGCGCGGCACCATGCACCGTTTCCTGGACCGCATCGACCGCCCGCTTCGGCGCCTG
>DQIG01000298.1:429-549 GCA_003525885.1 Stenotrophomonas sp. | reverse complement strand
CGACCGCCCGCTTCGGCGCCTGGACAAGATGCTCAAGCCGCGCCTGCCACAACTGCTGACACCGCTGCCGGCACACGCCTTCAGCGGCCTGCTGCTGGTGCTGCTGGGCATCCTGCTGTC
>DQIG01000298.1:0-278 GCA_003525885.1 Stenotrophomonas sp. | reverse complement strand
TGCTGCTGGGCATCCTGCTGTCATTGCCGATCCCGTTCACCAACTTCCTGTTCGGCTTCCAGCTGCTGCTGTTCTCGCTGGCACTGCTGGAGCGCGATGGCGCGCTGATGCTGTTCAACTGGATCGCGGCGCTGGCGGCGATCGCCTTCTTCGGTTTCAGTTCGGGACAGCTCGTGGGTTACACGGTGGAGCTGTTCCAGCGCTGGTTCTGAGCCGGAATCCGGTAGAGACGGCCGCTGGCCGGCTGTCACGTTTCCAGGGTTGCCGGCCAGCGGCCG
>DQIG01000438.1:948-5034 GCA_003525885.1 Stenotrophomonas sp. | reverse complement strand
GGCGCCGCCAGCCGGCGCGCCACCAGATCCTGGCGGGCACGGCGCAGCGATGCGGCCTGGCCACGGCCGCGCGCCTCGGCCACCGCTTCGGCGAAGTTGCCGAACAACACGGTCACCAGCAGGATCACGGTCACCGCCAGGCCGAAGCCCAGCGGCGCATTGCCGGTCAGGGTGACGATGGCGGCGACGATCGTGCCGGCCATCACCACCGCCATCACCGGGCTGCGCACCAGGTGCATCGGTGACAGCTTGCGCACTGCGTCGACCAGCGCACGGCGCAGGCCGGGGCCATCGAGCAGGGCAGGGCGCGGTGCAAGGGAACTGCGGGTGGAACTTGCTTGGGTACTCATCGGGGTGTCCTTAGTGCAGTCCCAGGCTCAGGTGGTCGGCGATCGGGCCGAGTACCAGCGCCGGCATGAACTGCAGCACGGTCAGGATGACGATCACCGAGACCAGGGTCAGGGCGAAGGTCGGGGTTTCGATCTGCAGGCTGCCGGCAGATTCCGGCGCCTGGCGCTTGGCGGCCAGCTGTGCGGCCACCACCAGCGGGATGATCAGCAGCGGGAAGCGGCCCAGCAGCAGCACCAGCGAGCAGCTCAGGTTCCACCACAGCGTGGCGTCACCCAGCCCTTCGAAGCCCGAGCCGTTGTTGGCGTAGGCCGAGACGTACTCGTAGAACACCTGGCTGATGCCATGGAAACCGGGGTTGGAGGTGCCCGCCAGGCCGGGTACGGCCAGGGTGATCGCAGTGAACACCAGCAGGGTGATCGGCTGCAGCAGCACCAGCAGGGCCAGCAGGCGTACCTGTGGCGTCTCCAGTTTGCGGCCGAACAGTTCCGGCGTACGCCCGGTCATCAACCCGGCCAGGAACACGCCCAGCAACAGGTACACGATGAACTGCTGCAGGCCGCAGCCAATGCCGCCCCAGATCGCGCTGACCAGCATGTTGACCATCGCGATGCCGCCACTGAGCGGCGCCAGCGAGTCATGCATGCCGTTGACCGAGCCGTTGGAGACCTGGGTGGTCACCGCCGCCCACAGCGCAGTGCCATCGGCGCCGAAGCGCACCTCCTTGCCTTCCATCAGCAGCGGCGTGGCGGCGCTGGCGCTATGCCCTTCGCTCCACATCATCGCGCCGGTGGACAGCAGCGACATGCCCAGCATGCAGCTGAATACCAGGGCGCCGAAGCGACGCCGGCCGGTGAACGCGCCGATCATGAAGATCACCGCCATCGGCACCAGCAGGATGCCGACGATCTCCAGCGCGTTCGACAGCGGAGTCGGGTTCTCCAGCGGGAAGCTGCTGTTCGGGCCGTACCAGCCGCCACCATTGGCGCCGAGCTGCTTGGCCGCGACCATCGCCGCCACCGGGCCCAGCGGCAGTTTCTGTTGGGCCATGCCGGCGCTGGCATCGATCGGCGTGGCCTGTGGGCCACCGGCCATCGTCGAAGGCACGCCCTGGCTGGTCAGCAGCAGGGTCCACACCAGGCACAGCGGCAACAGGAAGCGCACGCACAGGCGCACCACGTCCACGTAGTAGTTGCCCACCGCGACCTGGCGATCATCGCCGGTACCGGAGGCCGCCGCAGCCTGCGGCGCACGCGAGAACAACGCGCGCAGCGTCGCCACCGCCAGCGCCAGGCCCATCATCGGCGTCACCACCTGCAGGCCGGTGATGCCGGTCATCTGCGAGAGGTAGGACAGCTGCGCCTGGCCCGAATAGTGCTGCTGGTTGGTGTTGGTCAGGAACGAGATCATCGTGTGCAGCGCAGTGTCCCAGCGCATGTTCGGGATCTGGTCCGGGTTCAGTGGCAACCAGGCCTGGGTCATGAACACCGCCTGGGTCAGTACGGCGACCACCACGTTGCTCAGCACGAAGGCCAGCACGTAGCCGCGCCAGGACATCGCGCGTGACGGATCGACGCCGAACACCTTGTACAACGGCTTTTCGATCCAGTTGAACAGCACGTCGACCTTCATCGGCGTGCCGCGCATCACGCGCGCCAGGTACAGGCCCAGCGGCCACGCCAGCACCAGGCTGGCGGCAAGAATGACAAGCATCTCAGTCATGGCAGGCTCCGTTCAGAACGACTCGGGCCGCAGCACGACATAGAGAAGATAGGCGGCGGCGACCAGCACCAGCACGCCACACAACAACGACAGCCAGGGGGACATTGCAATAGCGTCCTGGTGGAACCCCTCCACCTCAGGCCGTCATCGTCGTCCTGCCGCCCATAAACGCACTACGCGCCGGACCGGGCCGACGCGTAAAGAGTGCATAAATTCCGTGGGCCAAGCCGTAACCAGGCCCCGGGTAGCGCCGGGTCATGCCCGGCAGCGGGAGCGTGGTCAGCCCGCCGGGACCGCCGCCTGCGCCACGCCCTTCAGCTCGCGGTAGCGCTGCAGCGTGCTGTCGATCTCGGCCTTCAGCGCCTGCTGTTGCTGCAGGAATCCGGCCTGCAGGCGCTGTTGTGCCTGCAACTGCAAGTGCCGCTGGCGGATCGCCTCGGCCTGTTTGTCGGCCACCTTGCCACCGGCCAGTTCACGGTCACCGGCCGCCGACAGTAGCGCCACCAGCGATTCGCGCAGGCTGGTGACGTTGTACTCGGCGGTCTTGAGGTTGTTGTCCAGCACCTCCTGGCGTTCGGCGAACACCCGGCGCAGGTCGTCCTCGCTGCCATAGGTGGACAGCATTGCCTGCTCGGTGCGCTGGCGGGTCTGCTCGGCCATCAGGTCCAGCTGCTGCTGCTGCGCCTCGGTGCTGGCCGCGGCGCGCTCCTCGTCGGTCAACGCGCGCTGGACCTGCGCATTGCGCAGGCCGCTCTTCGCGTTGAACTCCTCGCGGGCATGATTGACCGCATCGGCCGGCAGCGAATCGCTGCAGATCCGCTCCTTGCCCTCGTTCCAGCAATACAGCTTCTTTTCCACCTTGCCGTCGCGCGACTGCGCCGGCACGGTGAACGGCACGGCCAGCAGCAGGCCGGCAAAGAGAACAGCAGGAACTCGGGACATGACCTTTCCCCTGGTCGGTCAGCGGATCGAACGGACGCCGTACTGGGCCCGGTAGGCTTCCAGCGGCTGCCGGTAACCCACAAGTTCCGGGTTGCCGGAGGCGAAATCAAGCAGATCGGCCAGCGACGCCACGGCAATCACCGGAATGCCGGCCTCTTCGGCCACCGACTGCGCCGCCGAACGGCGGTCACTCTCCGAAGCGATTTCCTGGCGGTCGAGCGCCACCACGATGCCGGCCGGGGTGCCGCCGGCGGCGCGGATGATGCCCAGCGCTTCGCGGATCGCAGTACCGGCAGTGATCACGTCATCGACGATCAGCACGCGCTTGCCGTTCATGTCGGCGCCGATCAGCTGGCCGCCTTCGCCATGGTCCTTGGCTTCCTTGCGGTTGAACGACAGCGGCAGGTCGCGGCCACGCTGGGCCAGCTCGCAGGCCATCGCGGTCGCCAGCGGAATGCCCTTGTAGGCCGGGCCGAACACCACGTCGTACTTGATCCCGGTGGCATCGATGGCATCGGCGTAGCACGCGCCGAGCTGCGACAGCAGCGAACCGGAGTCGAAACGACCGGCGTTGAAGAAATAGGGGCTCAGCCGGCCGGACTTGAGGGTGAACTGGCCGAAGCGCAGGGCGTCGGCGGTCAGGGCCAGCTGCAGGAAACGGTGGCGGTGGTCGCTCATCAAAACTCGATTCATCTTCATTTGGAGCACAAATCCTAATCCAGCTGGGCGTTTCGCGCTCGTCCAGCCCGGTGTGAAAGCCGTCCAGGCCCGGCCTGGCGGACTGCGCAGCCCCGCGGGCAACCGGTATGCTTGCCCGGTTTCCCGCCGCAGGTCCCCCGCATGCGCATCATCAGTTTCAACGCCAATGGCATTCGTTCCGCCGCGACCAAGGGCTTTCTCGACTGGTTCCGTGCCCAGGACGCCGACGTCCTGTGCATCCAGGAAACCAAGGCCCAGGAAGACCAGCTGACCGACCCGATGTTCCGTCCGGATGGCCATCACTGCTTCTACCGCGACGCCATCACCAAGAAGGGCTACAGCGGCGTGGCGATCTACAGCAAGCGCGAGCCGGAC
>DQIG01000438.1:362-804 GCA_003525885.1 Stenotrophomonas sp. | reverse complement strand
CTACAGCAAGCGCGAGCCGGACCAGGTCATCACGTCGCTGGGCTGGGCCCCGTTCGACGACGAAGGCCGCTATATCGAGGCGCGCTACGGCAATCTCAGCGTGGTCTCCTTCTATATTCCCTCTGGCAGCTCGGGCGACCTGCGCCAGGGTTTCAAGTTCGAAGTGATGGAATGGCTGCGACCGATCCTCGAGGAGTGGGCGCGCAGCGGCCGCGACTACGTGCTGTGCGGCGACTGGAACATCGTGCGTTCGGCGCTGGACATCAAGAACTGGAAGTCCAACCAGAAGAACTCCGGTTGCCTGCCGGAAGAGCGCGACTGGCTCAACGCCCTGTGTGCCGACCATGGCCAGGCCACCGATGTCGCCGCCGGCCGTGGCTGGGCCGATGCCTACCGCCTGCTCAACCCCACCGGCGAGGACTACACCTGGTGGAGCAACCGC
>DQIG01000438.1:0-210 GCA_003525885.1 Stenotrophomonas sp. | reverse complement strand
CACCTGGTGGAGCAACCGCGGCGCTGCCCGCGCCAACAATGTCGGTTGGCGCATCGACTACCAGTTCATCACCCCGGGCCTGCGTGATCGCCTGCGCAGCTGCTCGATCTACCGCGACGAGCGCTTCTCCGACCACGCCCCGTTCATCGTGGACTACGACCTGTGACCGAGGCCGCCACGCCGGTCAGCTACAAGGGCTGGGCAGGCATC
>DQIG01000433.1:7913-8123 GCA_003525885.1 Stenotrophomonas sp. | reverse complement strand
CCCTGGGGCCAGGCCACCGCCAGCGAACCGACCCCGCGCCCGGCCAGCGTGCGCCCGGGCGAGGTCACGCTGCCCACCACGCCGCGCGCCTACACCGCCATCAAGAGCTATCACGCGCACATCTACTTCGACGAGGACAGCTTCGAGAAGGCCGCGCTGCTGCGGCGCTGGGCCGCCGAGCGCTTCCCGGTCGAGCTGGGCAACTGGAAC
>DQIG01000433.1:7631-7757 GCA_003525885.1 Stenotrophomonas sp. | reverse complement strand
TGGGCAACTGGAACCTGGAGCCACGCGGACCGCACGTCACTCCTTCGTTCTATTTCGGCTTCACCAACGACCTGCTGCCGGTGCTGGTGCCCTGGCTGCAGCTCAACAGCCTGGGCCTGACCATCC
>DQIG01000433.1:7177-7471 GCA_003525885.1 Stenotrophomonas sp. | reverse complement strand
GCCTGACCATCCTGATCCACCCCAACACCGGTGATGGCCGCGCCGACCATTTGTATTACGCGTTATGGGTGAACCGCGCGCAGCCGGTGAACGCCTACAACTGGCCGGCACCGAAGCCGGGGGAACGGGAGCCGCTGGAGGAAGTGTTCCCGAACGTGGTGCCGACCGTGCCGCTGGAGACCTGAGCGGGTGTGCGGTGGGGGCGGTGGGTGGTGTGCAGCGCACCTTGGGCTGCCCCTCGGTGGGTGCGTAGCTTGCTGCGCACCGAACTTCCTTCATCCACGCATGGCGTGG
>DQIG01000433.1:6720-7021 GCA_003525885.1 Stenotrophomonas sp. | reverse complement strand
CCACGCATGGCGTGGATCCACTGCATCACAGTCCATTGCGGCATCCGCCATCGCCCGGCCTTGCCACCATCGTCGGCCTACGTGCACGCATCCCCGGCCAGCACGGCGTTCAGCGCGCCTTGATCCAGCGCCCGCCATACGGCCACAAGCTCTTTGGCGAATTTCAAACGAACGATTGAAACACTGCAAACTTCGCCGAACTGGACAGCATCGGCGGGTTCCGCCAGACTGCCGCCCTTTCCCGTCTTCCGGATCCCATGGCGAAGCTGCTGGTCCTGCACGGCCCCAACCTCAACCTGCT
>DQIG01000433.1:0-6574 GCA_003525885.1 Stenotrophomonas sp. | reverse complement strand
ACGGCCCCAACCTCAACCTGCTCGGCACCCGCGAGCCGGAGGTCTACGGCCACACCACGCTGGCCGACATCGACCAGGCCCTGGCCACCCAGGCATCGGCCGCCGGACACAGCGTGGAAAGCCTGCAGTCCAACGCCGAGCATGTACTGGTGGACCGCGTACAGGCCACGCGCAACGACGGAACCGCTTTCATCCTGATCAACCCCGCCGCCTTCACCCACACCTCGGTGGCCCTGCGCGATGCGCTGGCGGCGGTGGCGGTGCCGTTCATCGAGATCCACCTGTCCAACCCGCATACCCGCGAACCGTTCCGCCAGCACAGCTACTTCAGTGACAAGGCGGTGGGCGTGGTGTGCGGCTTCGGTGCCGACAGCTATCGCTACGCGATGGACGCAGCGCTGCTGCGCGTGCAGGCGACCCGCGCGTGAAGATGCTGCCGCGCGTGCTTGCCGGCGTTGTGGCATGGGCCGGCATCTGCGGAGCCGCCACGGCGTTCGACCGCAAGGACGAAGGCATCGACTGCGCCCATCCGGTCACCACGATGGAGAGCGACCTGTGCGCCTCGGACGTGGCCGCGGCCGCCGATGCCGAACTCAATACCGTCTATGCGCAGGCGCGTCGCCAGCTGCGCACACCGGCCAGCGGCGGCACCTGCAGCTACTGCGGCAATGCCGAGCAGGAGCTGGTACTGGCCCAGCGCGCCTGGATGCAGCTGCGCGACCACGACTGCAACGCGGTCTATGCCCTCAATTCCGATGGCACCGCGCGCAACGGCGCACAGATGCGCTGCCTGACCACCCTCGCGCGCGACCGTACGCGGCAGCTGCGCGAGTTCTACGAACTGCTTTGACCCGGGTGCGACCGCACTCTCCACCACACTGACATCAAGAGCAAAGAGGCCACCATGGATCTCCGCAAAATCAAGAAGCTGATCGACCTGCTGGAAGAGTCGAACCTGGCTGAAATCGAAATCAAGGAAGGCGAAGAGTCGGTGCGCCTGTCGCGCGCCCCGGTGGCCGGCTATGCCGCCCCGATTGCCGCCCCGGTGTATGCCGCTCCGGCTGCTCCGGCGCCGCAGGCGATGCCGATGCAGTCGCCGACCGAAGCCTCCACCGGCGGCACCGCCAAGCCGGGCCCGGCGCTGCCGGAAGGCCACGTGCTGCGCTCGCCGATGGTCGGCACCTTCTACGCCTCGTCCGCCCCGGACAAGCCGGCCTTCGTCACCGTTGGCCAGCAGGTCAAGGAAGGCGAGACCCTGGCCATCATCGAAGCGATGAAGATGTTCAACCCGATCGAAGCCGACAAGTCCGGCACCATCGTCGCCATCCTCGGCGAGAACGGCCAGCCGGTGGAATTCGACCAGCCGCTGTTCGTGATCGGCTGAGGGGCACGCCATGCTCGACAAAGTCGTCATCGCCAACCGAGGGGAAATCGCGCTGCGCATCCTGCGCGCGTGCCATACCCTCGGCATCCGCACGGTGGCCGTGCACTCCACGGTCGACCGCAACCTCAAGCACGTGGCCATGGCCGACGAGTCGGTCTGCATCGGCCCGGCACCGTCGCCGCAGAGCTACCTCAACATCCCGGCACTGATCGCCGCAGCGGAAGTCACCGACGCCCAGGCCATCCACCCGGGCTACGGCTTCCTGTCGGAGAACGCAGACTTCGCCGAGCGCGTGGAAGAATCCGGCTTCATCTTCATCGGCCCCAAGGCCGACACCATCCGCATGATGGGTGACAAGGTCGAAGCCATCCGCGCGATGAAGTCCGCTGGCGTGCCGTGCGTGCCCGGCTCGGGCGGCCCGCTGGGCGAGGACATCGTCGCCAACACCAAGATCGCCCGTGAGATCGGTTATCCGGTCATCATCAAGGCAGCTGGCGGTGGCGGTGGCCGTGGCATGCGCGTCGTGCACGCCGAAGCCTCGCTGAAGACCTCGATCGAAACCACCAAGAGCGAGGCCAAGGCCGCGTTCGGCAATGGCGAGGTCTACATGGAGAAGTTCCTGGAGAATCCGCGCCACGTGGAGATCCAGGTGCTGGCCGACGGCCAGGGCAACGCCATCCACCTCGGTGAACGCGACTGCTCGATGCAGCGCCGCCACCAGAAGGTGGTGGAAGAAGCACCGGCACCGGGCATCAGCGCCGAGCAGCGCGAGCAGATCGGCAAGGTGTGTACCGAAGCCTGCGTGCGCATCGGCTACCGCGGTGCCGGCACGTTCGAGTTCCTGTACGAGGACGGCCGCTTCTACTTCATCGAAATGAACACCCGCATCCAGGTGGAGCATCCGGTCACTGAAATGGTCACCGGCATCGACCTGGTGGCCGAGCAGCTGAAGATCGCCGCCGGCCAGAAGCTGTCGATCAAGCAGAGCGACGTGGTGCTGACCGGCCATGCGATCGAGTGCCGCATCAACGCCGAAGATGCTGAAACCTTCGTGCCAAGCCCGGGCACCATCACCGGCTTCCATCCGCCGGGGGGTCCCGGCGTGCGCGTGGACACCCACATCTACAGTGGCTACCGCGTACCGTCGAACTACGACTCGATGATCGGCAAGCTGATCGTGCACGGTCCCGACCGCGAAACCGCCATCGCCCGCATGCGGGTGGCACTGAGCGAGATGGTGGTCGATGGCATCAAGACCAACATCGCCCTGCAGCAGCGGATCATGCGCGACAAGGGCTTCCAGGCCGGTGGCCAGAACATCCACTACCTGGAAAAGCGCCTTGCCGAGCGCAAGAACAAGCCGATCGCGCTGACCTGATCGGCGCCAGGTGCTGGACATGAAAAGGGCGGGGATATCCCCGCCCTTTTTCTATTGCTGTAGAGCCGAGCGCTTGCTCGGCTTGACGGAAAGCACAGCCGAGCATGGCTCGGCTCTACTGATGCGGCCTCAGCGCGCGTCCGCCGCCGTCGCCGGGATCTGCGAATTGGCCAGCGGCCGCACGCCATTGGGCGAAGTCGGATCGACGATCACCATGGTTTCGGTGGAACCATCCGGCCACACCACCTGGAAGGTGCTGCCGGCCGGCAGTGAAGCGAACGGCATGCCCGTCTGCGCGCGATAGACCGCAGCGACCTGGCTGGCACCGGCACGGCGCACGTCTTCCTGCGCCTTCACCGTGGTCAGTTCCACCTTCGACAGGTGCCGGTAGCGATCCTCGTAGGTATCGATCATCAGCAGGCCGACCGCACCGGCCGAGTAGGCCACGAACAGCGCCACCCAGAACCAGAACTTGGCCCCATGCAGGAATCGACGGTAATTCATCGCCCGTCCCTCTTTCCAACCAATCGCTTGATCCATTCCTTCATTTTCCCAGCACCTTGCCGCGATACCGCAGCGTCATACACGAAATCCCGGAAATCCTGCGCTCCATCCTGCGAACAGATCCCTCCGTTCGCACAAAAACTGTTGACCAGCACGCTGTCCGCTCCACACGGTAGACCGAGTTCGCAAGCCGCAAGCCGCCATGCAAGTTCACTGAGCTGCTCGCCCGCCACCAGGCCGTCGAGCGCGTTGTCACCCGCTGCACGCACGCCCATGCCCGGCGCGATGGCCATGTAGGCCTCCGGGTCGCGCGAAGTGCGCACGCGCTCGACCAGGTCACGGCGGTACTCGGCACTGTCATGCAGCGGCTCACCCTCGGCGAACAGCGATGCTTCAGCGGCCAGGTTGCCCTGCGCGGCCGCCTTGCGGCGTTCGGCCAGCACCAGCGCCGCGCCCAGCTTGTCACCCGGCACGAAACCGCCACACCGCTGCGCCACGCGCTCGCGCGCCTCGATCATCGCCGGCGCCGCGGTCAGGCCCAGCCCGCTCAATACGTTGTTGTCCAGGCGGTAGCCGCCAGGATCGAGCGCGTACTGCGCGCAATAGTCATAGACACGGCTGAGCATCCAGCGCGCTTCATGGTTGCCGGTATCGGCCTGCACGCGCAGGCGCTGGGCGTAGGCATACAGATCGCTGGCGTCCTCGATGTCGGCGCGGAGGTCCAGCGGCAGGCCCGACGGCAGCATGTTGCCGCGCTCGAAGGTGGCCAGCCGCCGTGCCAGCGCTTCCGGTACCACCGGCAGCGGTGCTCCGCTGTCACGGCTGGCCGCGACGGTCGGCAGGTCCGGCGACGGCGATGCCACGCCCGCCGCATGGCCGCTGGCCCGATACCCGGCCACGCCCAGCACGGCCACCGCCGGCAGCACGAGCAACCAGGTTTTCAGGGTCGGAGCCAAGGCCATCGGCGGCGGTGAGCGTTCACGGCGCACAGGAA
The DNA here is from genome assembly GCA_003525885.1 of Stenotrophomonas sp. Taxonomy (GTDB): domain Bacteria; phylum Pseudomonadota; class Gammaproteobacteria; order Xanthomonadales; family Xanthomonadaceae; genus Stenotrophomonas. Next base: position 2,314 of record DQIG01000433.1, on the reverse strand, counting down.
AGCGCCGAGTTTAGCAAGGCCGGACAGGCCTGTCTGAACTGCCCCCGTTCATCTCGGGGTAGCATCTCAGGCAATACGGAGACGCCCCGATGGTCTAGCATGGCCCCCTTTCCCGCGATTGCCCCCACCGCCATGCCGTTCCTGGAACTGACCCTGCGCTGCACCGAAGCCACCCAGCCCCGCTATGAAAATGCGCTGGAGGACGTCGGCGCACTGGCCGTGACCCTGCTCGATGCCGAAGCCGACACCAGCAACGAGCAGGCCATCCTCGAGCCCGGCGTGGGCGAAACGCCCCTGTGGGACACCCTGGTGCTGAGCGCGCTGTTCCCCGCCGACAGCAACGCGCTGTTGCTGCTGGCCGCGCTGGAGTCGTTCGATCCGGAACTGGACTGGAGCAACGGCAGCTTCCGCGCCGTCGAGGATGAAGACTGGGAGCGCGCCTGGCTGGACCAGTTCCAGCCGATGGATTTCGGCAGCCGCACCTGGATCGTGCCGTGGAACCATGACCTGCCTGACGCCGCGCAGGCCGCCGATGCCGCCGTGGTGCGGCTGGACCCGGGCCTGGCCTTCGGCTCGGGCACCCACCCGACCACCGCACTGTGCCTGCGCTGGCTGGACCAGCTGGCCGTGGACGGCCAGCTGCAGGGCCAGCGCGTGCTCGACTTCGGCTGCGGCTCGGGCATCCTCGCGCTGGCCGCACTGAAGCTGGGCGCCGCCGAAGCGATCGGCGTGGACAACGACCCGCAGGCGCTGGTCGCCACCGCCGACAATGCCGAGCGCAATGGCGAGCAGGCCCGCATGCACGTGTACCTGCCGCAGGACGAACCGGTCGCCACCTATCCGGTGGTGGTTGCCAACATCCTCGCCTCGGCACTGGATGCGCTGGCAGAACTGCTGGCCGCGCGCGTCGCTGCCGGCGGCCGCATCGCCCTGTCGGGCATCCTGCATGGACAGGAAGGCGAACTGCTGCAGCGCTATGCCGAGTGGTTCGACGATCTGCAGGCCACCCAGGATGGTGACTGGATGCGCATCACCGGCGTGCGCCGCGCCTGATCGTGATTGAATGACCGCTGGATCCGAGCCCGCGCCCTGAGCATGTCCGAGCCGAACCCGCCGCGCCGCCCTTTGGCCACCTTCCTGCGCCCCGCGTCGGAAGGCGAGGCTGCACCTGCGACCGATGCGCGCACGCCCGACGCGGCCATGCCGCCGATGGCGGAAACGCGACAGAGCGATGACATCGTCATCCTCGACGAAGCGGCCGTGACCGAACCCGTCCTTGCCGCCCCGGCCCCGCACGCCGTGGCCGGCGATGCGCCAAGCTTCCTGGGCACCTCTCGGCCACGCGCGCTGCCGACACCGCGCTGGCACTGGATGCTGGTCGCCGGGTTGGCACTGCTGCTGCTCCTGCAGAGCGTGCTGGCCGATCGCGCGCGACTGGCCGCCGACGCCGGCAACCGCGCCTGGCTCGGCGCACTGTGCGGCGTACTGCGCTGCAGCCTGCCGGCCTGGCACGAGCCCACCGCGTTCACCATGACCAGCCGCGAGATCCGGCCCCTGCCAGGCCAGGCCGGCGTGCTGCAGGTGCAGGCCAGCATCCGCAACGATGCGCGCTGGGCACAGGCATGGCCGGACCTGCGCCTGTCGCTGTCCGATGCCGATGGCCGGGTGATCGGCAGCGGCGTGTTCGCACCCGCGCAGTACCTCGGCGAGAATCCCGGCGCGGCCCTGCTGGAACCGGGCCAGAGCGCACGCATCGCGTTCCGCGTGCAGGAGCCCGCCGCATCCACCGTCGCATTCACCTTCGACTTCCTCTGACCAAGGTAGAGGCGACCAGCCGTGGCAGGTCGGGCACGCTCGCGCTAGACTGACCGCCACCACCTCGTCCGGCCGCGCGCTCCGCGCGCACGGGCCAACCGAATCGGGAACCCCCTTGAACGCTGTCCTCTCTCGTCCTGACAACAGTCGTGGCGCTCCCCGGCCACCGCTGCGTGAACACGTCGCCCAGTCCGTGCGCCGCTACCTGCGTGACCTCGATGGCTGCGACGCGGACGATGTCTACGAGATCGTGCTGCGCGAGATGGAAATCCCGTTGTTCGTGGAAGTGCTCAACCACTGCGAAGGCAACCAGAGCCGCGCCGCGGCGATGCTGGGCATCCATCGCGCCACCCTGCGCAAGAAGCTGAAGGAATACGGCATCAGCGCGTAAGCGCGCGCGTGGGTAGTGCCGGCCGCTGGCCGGCAACCCCATGAACGATGGCAGGATGTTGCAGTTGCCGGCCAGCGGCCGGCACTACCGGTAGATCCACGCCATGCG
>DQIG01000223.1:8829-9504 GCA_003525885.1 Stenotrophomonas sp. | reverse complement strand
AGGCCCAACGCGGCAAAGCGCTCGGCATTCCAGGTCTCGAAGAAATAGCCGCGGGCATCGCCGAACACGGCCGGCTCGATCACCACGCAACCGGGCAACCTGGTTTCAATCACTTTCACGGAACGACTCCACGCAGGGCGAGTTTATGCAGGTACTGGCCGTAGCCATTCTTGATCAGCGGCGCCGCCAGTGCTTCCAGCTGCTCGGCATTGATCCAACCCTGACCAAAAGCGATTTCCTCGGGGCAGCAGACCTGCAGGCCCTGGCGGGTCTGGATGGTCTCGATGAAATTGGAGGCCTCCAGCAGTGACTGGTGGGTGCCGGTATCCAGCCACGCATAGCCACGGCCGAGCGCCTCCAGATGCAGGTTGCCTTCTTCCAGGTAGCGCTTGTTGAGATCGGTGATCTCCAGCTCGCCACGCGGCGACGGCTTGAGTTCACCCGCGTAATCGCTGGCGTTGCCGTCATAGAAGTACAGGCCGGTCACCGCATAGTTGGAGCGTGGCGCTGCCGGCTTCTCGACCAGATCGATCACCTTGCCGCTCTTGTCGAACTCGGCCACGCCGTACCGTTCCGGATCATTCACCCAGTAGCCGAACACGGTCGAACCGCGAACGCGTTCATCGGCGCGCTTGAGCACTTCGCGCAGGCCGTGGCCATGGAAGATGTTGTCGC
>DQIG01000223.1:0-8681 GCA_003525885.1 Stenotrophomonas sp. | reverse complement strand
TGGCCATGGAAGATGTTGTCGCCCAGTACGAGGCAGCTCGGCTTGCCGGCGACGAAATCGCGGCCGATCAGGTAGGCCTGGGCCAGGCCATCCGGACTCGGCTGCACCGCGTACTGGATGTCCATGCCCCACTGCGAACCATCGCCCAGCAGCTGCTGGAACAACACCTGTTCGTGCGGGGTGTTGATGATCAGGACCTCACGGATACCCGCCAGCATCAGCACGCTGAGCGGGTAATAGATCATCGGCTTGTCGTACACCGGCAGCAGCTGCTTGCTGACGCCCTTGGTGATCGGATACAGCCGGGTGCCGGAACCACCGGCGAGGATGATGCCCTTGCGCTGGGTCATGGTGTCTCCTGGGTTCAGGCCGTGGTGCCGATGCGCTGCAGGCGGTAGCTGCCATCCAGCACGCCGTTGACCCAGCCCTGGTTGTCCAGGTACCAGTCGACGGTGAAGGCGATGCCCTGCTCGAAGGTGTAGGCCGGTTCCCAGCCCAGATCGTTCTTCAGCTTGGACGCATCGATCGCATAGCGGCGGTCATGGCCGGGACGGTCGGTGACGTAGGTGATCTGGCTGCTGCGCGGCTGGCCATCCGCGCGCGGGCGGCGCTGGTCCAGCAGTGCGCAGATCGCCTGCACCACTTCGATGTTCTGCTTTTCCGAATTGCCGCCGACGTTGTAGGTCTCGCCGACCTGGCCCTTGGCCAGCACGGCGCGGATCGCCTCACAGTGGTCGGACACGAACAGCCAGTCGCGTACCTGCTTGCCATCGCCGTACACCGGCAGCGGCTCACCGGCCAGCGCCTTGGCGATCACCAGCGGGATCAGCTTCTCCGGGAAATGGTACGGGCCGTAGTTGTTGGAGCAGTTGGTGGTGAGCACCGGCAGCCCGTAGGTGTGGTGGAACGCACGCACCAGGTGGTCCGAAGCCGCCTTGGACGCCGAGTACGGCGAGTTCGGGGCATACGGGGTGGTTTCGCTGAACTTGCCGGTCTCGCCCAGGGTGCCGTACACCTCGTCGGTGGACACGTGCAGGAAGCGGAAGGCCGCGCCCGGTTCGGCCGGCAGCGCCTTCCAGTAGTCGCGCACCGCTTCCAGCAGGCCGAGGGTGCCCACCACGTTGGTCTGGATGAAGGCGCCCGGACCGTCGATGGAACGGTCCACATGGCTCTCGGCGGCGAAGTTCAGCACCGCATCCGGCTGGTGCTCGGCCAGCAGGCGGGCGACCAGCGCGCTGTCACCGATGTCGCCCTGCACGAACACGTGATTGGGGTTGCCTTCCAGGCTGGCCAGCGTCTTCAGGTTGCCGGCGTAGGTCAGTGCGTCGAGATTGACGACCTTGATGCCACGGGCGACAGCTTCGAGAACAAAGTTACCGCCAATGAATCCGGCACCGCCGGTGACAAGCCATGTGGGCACTACCTGTTCTCCTGATCGAAATTCATCCAAGGAGCGCCATCAAGCGCCCCGGCACAGCAGCACAGGATACATGCCGTTGGTCTTCACGACTGCCTGCGCGGCGTGAACGGCGCACCCGGAAACCGGGAGTGTTGCCGCACCGCAGCATAACCATACGCATTCGCATGGTCCCCTCAAGCCAGCTAGAATCGGGATCCCACCCCCGAACCGGTTGCTGTGCGAGGACCGGACGTTCTCACCGTTATTGAAGGACCCCGTACCAGATGAAAATCCTCGTCGCGTACAAGCGCGTGGTGGACTACAACGTCCGCATTCAGGTCAAGCCGGACGGTTCCGGCGTGGTCACCGACGGCGTCAAGCTGTCCCCCAACCCCTTCGATGAAATCGCCCTGGAAGAAGCCCTGCGCCTGCGCGACAAGGGCATCGCCAGCGAAGTCGTGGTTGCCACCATTGCCCCCGCCGATGCCCAGGCGCACCTGCGCAACGGCCTGGCCATGGGCGCCAATCGCGCCATCCACGTCGTCACCGACCAGGCCATCCAGCCGCTGACCGCCTCGCGCACCCTGCTCAAGCTGATCGAAAAGGAACAGCCGGACCTGGTGATCCTCGGCAAGCAGGCGATCGACGACGACGCCAACCAGACCGGCCAGATGCTGGCCACGCTGTGGGGCCGCCCGCAGGCGACCTTCGCCAGCAAGCTCGAGATCGCCGACGGCAAGGCCACGGTCACCCGCGAAGTCGACGCCGGCCTGGAAACGCTGGAAGTGGACCTGCCGGCCGTGGTCACCACCGACCTGCGCCTGAACGAGCCGCGCTTCATCAAGCTGCCGGACATCATGAAGGCCAAGGCCAAGCCGCTGGAAACCCTGCAACTGGCCGACCTCGGCGTTGAAGCCGCCGACACCTTCAAGACCACCCAGTACGCCGCGCCGTCCAAGCGCAGCAAGGGTGTGATGGTCAAGGACGCGGCCGAACTGGTTGCCGCACTCAAGCAGAAGGGGTTGCTGTAATGAGCAGGATTCTCGTCATCGCCGAGCACCACGACGGCAAGCTCAACGCCGCTACCGCCAAGACGGTCAGCGCCGCTGCCGCCATCAGCGGTGCCAGCATCGACGTGCTGGTGCTGGCTGCGGATCCGGCGGCCGTCGCCGCAGAGGCCGCGAAGATCACCGGCGTCGCCAAGGTCCTGACCGTGGCCAACGCTGCCAACGCGCAGGCCATCGCCCAGGTGCTGGCGCCGCAGATCGCGCAGCTGGCCAAGGGTTACAGCCACGTGTTCGGCCCATCGACCACCTTCGGCAAGGACCTGATGCCGTGCGTGGCCGCCCTGCTCGGCGTCAACCAGGTCTCCGACCTGATGAGCGTTGAAGGCAGCCACACCTTCAAGCGCCCGATCTACGCCGGCAACGCGATCATCACCGTGGAAGCCCCGGCCGACCAGATCGTGGTCGCCACCGTGCGTGCCGCCTCGTGGCCGGAAGCCACCCAGGGCGGCAGCGCCGCCATCGAAGCGGCCAGCGTCGATGCTGCCCTGCCGACCCACACCCGCTTCGTCGGCCTCGCCGCCGGTGCCAGCGACCGCCCGGACCTGCAGAGCGCCAAGCGCGTGGTCTCCGGTGGCCGTGGTGTCGGTTCGGAAGAGAACTTCAAGGTCATCTTCCAGCTGGCCGACAAGCTCGGTGCCGCCGTCGGTGCCTCGCGCGCCGCGGTCGATGCCGGCTACGTGCCCAGCGACCTGCAGGTCGGCCAGACCGGCAAGATCATCGCGCCGGAACTGTACGTGGCGGTCGGCATCAGTGGTGCCATCCAGCACCTGACCGGCATCAAGGATGCCGGCACGATCGTCGCGATCAACAAGGACGGCGACGCGCCGATCTTCGAGATTGCCGATATCGGCCTGGTGGGGGATCTGTTTGCGATCCTGCCGGAACTGGAAGCTGCGCTGTAATGTCTGACTGCTCGTCCCCGGCGCCGGTGAAGCCGGCTCGCCGGAGACGCGCAGGCCTGTGGGTCGCCGCCACGGCGGCGGCCTACCTGGCGGTCCTCTGGTACATCGACCGCGACCGCAACATCCTTTCGCAGCTGGCCGCGCAGGCCAGCACGCTGCTGCTGTGCAGCGCCCTGGTGCTGGCCAGCTATGTGTTCCGCTACCAGCGCTGGCGCGCGGTGCTCGCCGCACAGGGGCTGCACCCACACAGCTGGGGCCGGGGCGCACTGGCCTACCTGGCCGGCTTTGCCTTCACCGCCTCGCCCGGCAAGGCCGGCGAACTGCTGCGCATCCGCTATTTCGGCTGGCAGGGCGTTCCGGCCAGTGCCACCCTGGCCAGCTTCATCTTCGAACGTGCGCTGGACCTGCTGGTGATCACCGCGCTGGCGATCGGTGCGGCCCACCTGATTCCGGCCTTCGGCGCGCTGGCGGCGATCATTCTGGGCGTGCTGCTGGTGCTGGCCCTGCTGGGCTGCTGGCCGCCGCTGGCGCGCACCGCGCATCGCATCATCGAGCACCTGCCGGGTTCGCCGGTGCGGCGGCTGGGCCACTTCCTGGTCAGCGGCGCAGGCGCCCTTGGCCCGCTGTTGCACGTACGCCTGCTGTTGCCCGCCAGCCTGCAGGGCGCTGCCGCATGGTTGTTGACCGCCACTGCTTTCGTCCTGCTCTGCCAGGCGCTGGGCATTGCCCTGCCGTGGCCGTTGGCGCTGGGCATCTACCCGCTGGCCATGCTGGTCGGTGCCCTGTCCTTTGTTCCCGGCGGCGTGGGCACCACCGAGGCGGCGATCGTGGTCATGCTCGGTGCCAGCGGCGTTGCGGTCGATACCGCGCTGACCGTGGCCATCGGCATCCGCCTGGTCAGCCTGTGGCTGGCGGTGGCTGTGGGAATGCTTGCAATGGCGTTTCTGGAGCTGAAAGCCAGCCCATGACGTTCAGAAGGTGGATGGCTGCGCGTATCAGCCGGTTCCCTTATCATTCAGGGTGAATTCAACCGTGTGGAAAAGGAAGTACATGCAGCATCACGCCATTTTCTGCGAAGAGGCACGTCCGCTGTGACCTCATCACGTGCCCTGTGCGTCGATCTGGATGGCACCCTGCTCCGCTCGGACATCCTGTACGAATCGCTGCTGGCCCTGCTGGCCCACAACCCCCTGTACATTTTCCTGGTGCCGTTCTGGCTGCTGCGGGGCAAGGCCTACGTGAAGCGCCAGCTGGCCTCGCGCGTGCAGTTGCCCGCCGAGACCCTGCCGTATGACGAGCGGGTGCTGGAAATCCTGCGCACTACCACCCAGCGCCCGCGCGTGCTGTGCACGGCCTCCGATCGGCTGCTGGTACAGCCCATTGCAGACCACCTCGGGCTGTTTGAAGAGGTGATGGCCAGCGACGGCCAGACCAACCTGTCCGGCAGCAACAAGGGGCAGGCACTGGCAGCGCGCTTTGGCGAACGAGGCTTCGATTACATGGGCAACGGCAAGGTCGACCTGAAGGTCTGGGCCCATGCCGGCGGTGCGATCGTGGTCAACAACGGGGCCGGGCTGGCCAAGGCCGCGGCCAAGCAGACCGAAGTGCTCGCCCACCTGCCCTCGCAGAACGGCGGTCTGATCACGTGGATCAAGGCGCTGCGCGTCTACCAGTGGCTGAAGAACCTGCTGGTGCTGGTGCCGTTGCTGACTGCCCACCGCTTCTTCGATCTCACCTCGATCATCGATGCGGGGGTGGCCTTCCTGGCCTTCGGTCTGTGCGCGTCAGGCGTCTATCTGCTCAACGATCTGCTGGACCTGACCCCAGACCGCATGCACCCGCGCAAGCGCAAGCGCCCGTTTGCCGCGGGCACGCTGCCGCTGCTGCATGGCCTGCTGGTGGCGCCGTTGATCACCCTGGCCGGCTTCGCCCTGGCGCTGGCCTGCAGCCCGGCCTTTGCCGGCGTGCTGCTGTGCTACTACGTGATGACCCTGAGCTACTCGCTCAAGCTCAAGCGCATTGTAATGATCGACGTGGTGATGCTTGCGGCGCTGTACACGGTGCGCATCATCGGCGGCGCGGTGGCGATCAACTCCGAACTGTCGTTCTGGCTGCTGGCGTTCTCGATGTTCGTGTTCCTCAGCCTGGCCATGCTCAAGCGCTACACCGAACTGGCCTCGGCACTGGCCAGCGGCAAGGAAATGGCAATCGGCCGAGGCTATTCGGTGGCCGACCTGCCGCTGGTGCAGTCGCTGGGCGCGGCCGCCGGCTACATCGGCGTCGCGGTCTTCGCGCTGTACATCAACAGTCCCGAAAGCCTGGAGCTGTACACCAACCCCAAGCTGCTGTGGCTGTTGTGCCCGATCCTGCTGTACTGGATCAGCCGGATGTGGATCGTCTCGCACCGGGGCGACATGCATGACGACCCGATCGTATTCGCGGCGATGGACCGCGGCAGCCAGATTGTCATCGGCCTCTGCGTGCTGATCGTCCTGCTGGCAATATGAGTGGGACAACCGGCCAGTCCTGGGGACGCTATCCGCACGCTGAGCAACGGATCCTTCCGGTGCTTGACCGCGATGCCACGCTGCCGTTGCCGGTCGATGGCGGCAGCGTCCTGGGTCATGGCAATGGCCGTAGTTACGGCGACAGCTGCCTGAACCCAGGCGCCACACTGCTGACCAGCCGCGGGCTGGACCGGTTCATCGAATTCGATCCTGCCACCGGCATCGTGCGCTGCGAGGCAGGGGTGACGCTGGCCGACGTCCTGGACATCGCGCTGCCACGCGGCTGGTTCCTGCCGGTCACGCCGGGCACCCGCTACGCCACCGTGGGTGGCGCGATCGGCAACGACGTGCACGGCAAGAACCACCATCGCGCCGGTACGTTCTGTCACCACGTGCGTTGCCTGGAACTGCTGCGCAGCGATGGCTCGCGCCAGCAACTCACGCCGGACGACAGCAGCGGCCTGTTCGCCGCCACCGCAGGTGGGCTGGGCCTGACCGGCTTCATCACCTGGGTCGAGCTGCAGCTTCGTCGGGTACCAGGCCCCTGGATCGAAACCGAGTCGATCCGTTTCGGCAATCTCACTGAGTTCTTCGAGCTTTCGCGTGACTCGGCCGAAGGGTTTGAATATACGGTGGCCTGGATCGACTGCCTGGCCAAGGGTGCAAACCTCGGTCGCGGCCATTTCCTGCGTGGTGACCATGCCCCTGGCGATGCGCAGGCGGCCACGCCCAGTTCGGCCCCTCGCCGCAGCATGCCCATCGTGCCTCCGGTATCGCTGGTCAATCCGCTCACCCTGCGTCCGTTCAACACACTGTACTACTGGCGCCAGCCGGCGCGCCGGGCCCGCCACGTATCGCACTACCAGAGCTATTTCTATCCGCTCGACGGCATCAACCACTGGAACCGCATGTACGGCCCGCGCGGCTTCCTGCAGCACCAGTGCGTGCTGCCGCCGGCCACCGCGCGCGATGCCACCGCTGCGCTGCTGGGCGAAATTGCCCGCAGCGGGCGCGGCTCGTTCCTGGCGGTGCTGAAGGAATTCGGCGACCGGCCCTCGCCGGGGCTGCTGTCGTTCCCGCGACCAGGTACCACCCTGGCGCTGGATTTCCCCAATGACGGTCCCGAGCTGTTGAAGATGCTCGACCGCCTGGACCGCATCGTCAGCGAAGCGGGTGGCGCCGTGTATCCGGCCAAGGACGCCCGCATGTCCGGCGCCTTGTTCCGCCAGGCCTATCCGGCCTGGGAAGCCTTCTCCCGCTTCATCGACCCTCGATTCTCATCCGGCTTCTGGCGCCGGGTGATGGAGTAACCATGCAGAAGATCCTGATCATCGGCGCAACCTCGGCCATCGCCGAATCGGTTGCGCGCCTGTACGCCGCTCGTGCCGCCGCGCTCTACCTGGTGGGCCGCAGTGCAGGCAAGCTGGACGCCATTGCCGCCGACTTGCGTGTGCGTGGCGCCCAGCACGTGCATACCGGCGTACTGGACGTGAACGATGTGGCCGCCCATGGCGCCCTCCTGGACAACGCATGGGCCGCGCTGGGCGGCATCGATACCGTCCTGATCGCGCACGGCACCCTGCCCGACCAGGCTGCCTGCGATGCGTCCGTGGATCTATCGCTGCGCGAGTTTGCCACCAACGGTACGTCCACCATCGCCCTTGCAGCAGCCCTGGCACAGCGCCTGCAGTCCGGTGCGAGCCTGGCCGTCATTTCTTCGGTGGCCGGTGATCGTGGCCGCGCCAGCAATTATCTGTACGGCAGCGCCAAGGCAGCGGTCACAGCCTACCTCAGCGGCCTGGGCCAGCGGCTCCGCCCGGCTGGCATCAACGTGCTGGTCATCAAGCCCGGCTTCGTCGATACGCCGATGACCGCCGCGTTCAAGAAGGGCGCCCTGTGGGCGACACCGGACAAGGTCGCCGCCGGCATCCTCAAGGCGATCGGCAAGCGCAAGGCTGTTGCCTACCTGCCCGGTTTCTGGTGGGCCATCATGATGATCATCAAGAACATCCCCGAATTCGTTTTCCGCAGGATCAAGCTCTGACATGACCGACAAGCACGCCAAGATCGTCATCACCGGTGCCGCCGGCCTGGTCGGTCAAAACCTGATCGTCGAGCTCAAGCAGCAGGGCTACACCCAGCTGGTGGCCATCGACAAGCACGCGCACAACCTGGACATCCTGCAGAAACTGCACCCGGATGTCCGCGTGGTGCTGGCCGACCTGGCCGAGCCGGGTGCCTGGGCCGGTGAATTCAACGGGGCTGCCTGCGTGGTGCAGCTGCATGCGCAGATCACCGGCAAGACCACCGACCTGTTCGTGCGCAACAACATCACCGCCACCGGCCATGTGCTGAAGGCCACCCAGGACGCGGCTGTGCCGTACATGGTGCACATCAGCTCATCGGTGGTGAATTCGGTCGCCAAGGACGATTACACCAATACCAAGCGCGAACAGGAGGAGATGGTGGTGGCCAGCGGCCAGCGCCACTGCGTGCTGCGCCCGACGCTGATGTTCGGCTGGTTCGACCCCAAGCACCTGGGCTGGTTGTCGCGTTTCATGGCGCGCACGCCAGTATTCCCGATCCCGGGCGATGGCAGGTTCATGCGCCAGCCCCTGTATGAACGCGATTTCTGCCGCTGCATCGCCAAGTGCATCGAAACCGAACCCAATGGAGAGGTCTTCGACATCGTCGGCGACACCCGCGTGGACTACGTGGACATCATCCGCACCATCAAGCGGGTGAAGAAGCTGCACACCGTGATCGTGCACATTCCGATCGGCTTCTTTGGTTTCCTGCTGAAGGT
>DQIG01000339.1:847-5365 GCA_003525885.1 Stenotrophomonas sp. | reverse complement strand
TGGCCAGCGCACACAGCAGTGCCAGGGCCAGCGCGGTCGGCATCAGCAGGAAGGCGCGCGGATCGCGTGCGGCGCTGCCGCCGCTGTCGCCGGTGGCCAGTTCCGAGGCCACGACCAGAGCATTGAGCTGGCGGTTCCATACACGCCGGTAGATGCGGTTCATGAGCATTTCCCCCGTAGGCGAACAACTGGAATGTCAGTGGACTTGCCGTTAGGCAGGTGACTGACATTTCAGCGGTTGCAACGGCGGCGGCGCACTTCAATCCGGCACGGCAATCGCGCATTCCGGCAAATCCACGGTCGGAATCGGCAGCCGGTTATGCAGAAGCGGCAACACGATCGGCAAGCGGATACGCAATTCCGGCATGAATGCCGCGAAAACCCTTGCGAGGCTTGGCTCAGGCCGGCTGGCCGATCTGCGCGGGCGCGCGCATCAGGGTGTCGCGCGGCAGTTCGCCGAATACCTTGCGGTAATTGTCGGCGAAGCGCGAGAGATCCCACAGGCCGCAACTCAGGGCGATGGCTTTCACCGAGCGGCGGCTGGAATCGGCCATCGACAGGCTGCGGCAGGCCGCGCACAGGCGCAGCATGGAGAGATAACGGTTCGGTGACGTTCCAAACAGGTCCTCGAACGCATAGCGCAGGCCGCGCTCGCTGACACCCGCGGCATCACAGATCTCGTTCATGTAGATATTGCGGCGCAGGTTGAGCCGCATGAAGTTCTCTGCACGCTGCGCGATCAGATAATGCGTGCGCCGCGCGCGGCTGCAGCCCGGGCGATCCGCCGCACCGGCGCCCAGAAGGGCCTGCACATGCTCATGCAGCAGGTTTTCGGTTTCTTCCGGTTGCAGGCCTGTGCCCTGCCCCAGCTGCAGGTGCAGCTGCTGGTAATGGCGTGCCAGCGGTGTGGCTTCGCTGGCCAGGTTGAACAGCGACAGTGCCTGGCCAGCAGGTGGCGTACTGCGCAGGCTCAGCTCGGTCAACTTGCGCTGCACGCGGGCCACCGGGACCAGCATCAGGGTCATGTGCGTGCCTGGGCTCAGGGTGAACTCACTGATGCCCTCCGGCATGATCGTCAGCGCCATGCCCGGCGTGAGCGGCACGCCATGGCACCAGCTCAGCGTTTCATCGGTCGTGTGCAGATACCCCAGCATCGCCCAGTCCGGCGGCAGCATGAAGCGGCCACGGCAATGGAAGCCGCAGCTGATGCTGCAGAACAGGGCTTCCTCGTGCACGCGTGAAGCGAACGCCGCACGTGGCCCGTTGCCATCGAGCAGCAGCAGTTCGACATCACAGACACGAAGCACGCCGCTCAGCGTGGCCAGGTCTATCGACCGGAGACCGCTGTCGTCGCTGTCTTCTACCCCACCATCGACCATGACAGTGTTGTCCCCCGTTGATCCGCCATGCGATGCGGCCCCCACTGCCTGACAGGGCGCGCATCGATCCATTAACCACTTCCGATGCCATGCCGGCCGCACCGGCTTCGATGCGACCGACCAGGGAAATGCAATAGCTTGAATGCGAGTATGCCCAATAATCCGCAAAGGTAAACCCGCGGACTGAAATGATGAAAATAGATACACAGGTGAAGAAAATGTCGGAGCGAGTGGCACGGTTTTCGCATGCGCCCGGAAAGCGAATCACATTATCTACACGACAATGAATCGTTTTGCCTGCGAACGGATTTTCGTCACAGAAGCAGTCTGAAATTTTCAGGTTTTCGGATTTTCTGCCGAATTTGCATATAGGTTCCAGTTGCAGCCAACCGCCATTCAGGCAAAGTCGATATCACGGTGATCCGGCCATCTGATCTGGCCGCACCCAGGGGGACAGCATGACCACGCACGCATCATTGGATGCCTCGACCACCGGCCCCGTGCCGTGCGGTCGCGACCGTGCGGCCAATGTCCCGCCTGGAAACGATCACCCTGCTTGAGCACAGCGGGTCGATCCCGCCGTGCCTCCTCCGCCAGGACGCGCGGAGGCCCACGGACGATCCCGGCGGAGCCGGGCCACCGCCCAACGCAGGTGTACTGCATCCGCAGACAGGTAGAGGGAGACATTGGTCATGAACGCATCGATCCGCAAATTCCTGAAGGAAGAAGACGGTGTCACCGCGCTCGAGTACGGGCTGCTGGCTGCCGTCATCGCCGGCATCCTGATCGCGGTCGGCAACGACCAGATCAAGGGGTTCTTCGAAACGCTGTTCAAGAACCTCTCCGCACTGGCCACCAAGGCGTCGGGCTCGACGACCTGAGCGGCGACCGCGCGGCCGGCAGGGCCGCGACCGCGGGGCGCATGGAACCAGGCGAAGACCGTCCAGTGACGGACGATGGAGTGTGCGATGACACTGCTGGGATTGTTGGCCATCGGCGTGTGCCTGCGGATCGCGATCAGTGATCTGTATGCCCGTCGGGTGCCCAACACCTGGCTGGTCGCCGCATGCGTGATCGCCACTGCGGTGATCACCGTCGGCCAGTTCAGCGCCCCGCGCCAGCCGTGGCTGCCCCACGTTGCCGGCGCGGCGCTCGGCCTGTTGGCGCTGCTGCCGTTCTACGTCCTGCGCTGGATGGGCGCCGGCGACGTGAAGTTCTTCGCCGTGCTGGGGCTGATGCTGGGCTGGCAGGCGCTGCTGCCGGTCTGGCTGGTGGCGAGCCTCGCGGCCGGGTTGCACGCCGTGCTGGTGCTGGCTGGCCGGCGCCTGGGCGCGCTGCTGCCCAGCCACCTGCAGATGCAGGTCAATCGCACCGGCACGCAGTGGCAAACGCATCCGGCCCTGCGCGGCATGCAGGCGGCCCGCCAGGGACGGCGCGGCATTCCCTATGCAGCCTACCTGGCACTCGCCGCCATCGGCTGGGTGCTGGTCAGCATCTACGGAGGTGCACCATGAACATCCGCAGCCCACGCCTGCAGCGCGGTGTCGCCAGCATCGAGTTCGCCCTGATGCTGATGCTCGGGCTGTTGCCGCTGCTGTTGTTCACCTTCTCGGGGGTGATGATCATGGCGGCACAGCAGACCCTGGCCACCGCCTCGGCCGAAGGCGCGCGTGCCTCGCTGCGCTACGGCACCGCCGGCGAACGGCGCACGGCCGCCTGCGTCGCTGCACGCACATCAATGCAATGGCTGCTGCAGTTCTCCAAGCAGAACGTGGACTGCAGCGCAGGGGGCAGCAGCGCCATCGTGGTATCGGCACAGGCGCCCTGCGCCGGCCTGGCCACGGCCCAGTGCATGACCGTGACGGTCAGCTACGACTACGCCAGCTATCCCTTCCTGCCCGGCACCGCCACGCTCTACAAGTGGGTGATGCAGGCTCCCATCCGCAGCGTCGCGGTCGCCCAGCTCGATCTTGGCAGCGGCAATTGATGATCGGTACTTTGGAGACGGTTCCATGCTCAAGTTGACCCGCATCGCTGCCGTCGCCCTGATTGGCCTGGCCGTGCTGCTGGCGCTGATCGCCTTCATGATCGGGCGCAAACCGGCCGCACCGGTCACGGTCGCGCCAATCGCCCATAGCGAGGCACAGGCGATCACCGTGGTGGAAGCCGTGGCACGGCTGCCCGCCGGCGAGCCGATCGGCGCCAATGGCCTTCGCCTGGCCCAGCGCACGGCACCCGTCGCCGGTGCTGCCACCAGCATCGCCGCCGTGGTCGGCAAGGTGCCGGTGCAGGACATTGCCGAAGGCAGCCCGATCAGCAGCAGCGCGTTGGCACAGGGTTTCTCGCTGCAGCTGCGGCCGGGCGAGCGTGCCCTGGCCGTGCCCGTGGACGAACTGGTCGGAGCCGGCAACCGCATCCTTCCCGGTGATTTCGTCGACGTCTTCCTCAACCTGCGCAACGCCCAGCCCAACATCAACAGCCCTGGCGAAGCCGCGCAGACGCGCCTGCTGCTGTCGCGCCTGCGCGTCCTGAGCTATGGCCAGCAGGACATCGTGCCGGTCGCCACGGAGGTCACCTCCAGCAGCGAGGCAGACACCCGCAACGACCCACGCGCAGCCGACATCACCGGGAATGGCGGCAGGCACAGCAACAGCAATGAAGCCCCGCAACCTGCACGCAGCGCGGTGCTGGCGGTACCCGTGGCCGACGCCAACCGGCTGCTGCTGGGTGCACAGCAGGGCAAGCTGTTCCTCGCACTGCGCAATCCCGCCGATACCGGCCTGCCCGACCTGGCGCTGTTCCCGCAATCGCGCGGTGTAATCGACCCGCTGCGCGGGCTCGACGCCGAGCAGCAGCTGGCACTGCAGCGACCGGAGAACCACGCCTTCGCTGGTATTGACGGCGACGCGCTGGCCGGACGTGGCAGTACCCCGCAACGCAGCAACCCGGATGCGCCAGCGCACGCGCCGGCACCGCGACGCAGCGCTCCGCGTGCATCGGGTATCGAAATCATCCGTGGCGACAGCTCCGCCCCCCGTGGTTCCCTTTGACCAGCATCGAGTGCATCCATGACCGAACGTCGCCGCCCTCCACGCCTCTCCTCCCGCCAGCGCTGGCTGGCCCTGCTGCTGGTGCTGCT
>DQIG01000339.1:0-695 GCA_003525885.1 Stenotrophomonas sp. | reverse complement strand
TGGCCCTGCTGCTGGTGCTGCTGGCACCGGCAACGAGCGTGGCCGCCGACGACCTGGTGCTGCAGGCACGAGAGCAGCGTCCCTGGAGCCTGCCTGCCGACCTGGAACGGGTGGCCATTGCCGACCCCGGCGTGGCCGATATCGTGATGCTGCGCGGCCAGCGCCAGGCGCTGCTCGTGGGCAAGATGCCCGGCACCACCACCCTGCTGCTGTGGCACCGCAGACAGGCGGAGCCACAGCGGTTGACGGTAAGGGTGCAGAGCGCCGTACAGGGCGCCGCCAGCACCGGCGGCAATGATCTGGTGTTCACCCAGCAGGACCAGCAGGGCCTGTTGCAGGGAAGCACCGACAGCGTGCTCTCGCACATGCAGGAGCAACGCACCGCGGCGATGGCGCTCGGCAAGGACGGTGTGCTCGCTGATACGTCGACCATCAGCAGTGGTGGCGTGGTCCAGGTCGAGGTCAAGGTGGTCGAGTTCAACAAGACCGCGATGAAGCAGATCGGCATCAACTTCCAGAATCGCAACGGCGGCTTCGCCTATGGCTTCGCACGGCCTGGCACCGGGTTGCCGGGCAATACCGGCGTGCTGCCCGGCATGAAGGAAGGCAACGTCAGCAACGAAGCGGTGTCACCGATTTCCTCGGCATTCCGCCTGGTGTTCGGCTCGACCAAAGGCCTGTGGAACGCCGACGTG
>DQIG01000131.1 GCA_003525885.1 Stenotrophomonas sp. | reverse complement strand
CTGTAGTGCCGAGCCATGCTCGGCACATGGGCCGGACGGGCCGCGCGGACTCAGCGCGCGGCCTTCGGCCCCAGCAACGCCAGCAGTACATAGACCACGATCGAGGCGACGGTACCGAGCACTGCCGGCAATCCGAATGCCCAGGCCGAACGGCCCTGCTGGCGCGCCCACCGGGCCAGATGCCAGGCCGCGCCCAGGTTGATCAGCCAGGCAATGACAAACACCGGCCACAGCACCATGCCCACCGCACGCAGCAGCGGCATGGCCACCAGCGCGGCGACGATGGCCGCGATCAGGAAGATCAGGGCCGAGCGGGAATGGCGCGATCGTGCAGGTGCGTCGGCAGCAAATCCGCTGAATTCCATGGCAAAGCCTCGATCCCGATGTTGTCCAAAGGGGATCACGTACGGCGCCCGAAGGGAAGCTTTCTGTAGCGTCGAGCCAGGCTCGACTCCACAAGCGATACGCGAAAGGCAGTCGAGCATGGCTCAACTCTACAGAAGCCTGGCGCTCAGCCCTGGGCGAAGTCCTTCAGGATCTCGCCGACGCCGCTGGGCGAAATCTCAAAGCCCAGCGAAGTGCCCGGGTTGATTACCACGCCATAGCCACCCGGCACGCAACGCAGCACGTCCAGCATCAGCCAGCGGATCTGGTGTTCGGCCTGCTGGCTGTAGATGCCCACCCGTGACGGATCGGTGAACACGGCCACGTGCAGCGTGCCCTGCTTGTCGAACAGCAGCGGGTCGAAACCGCTGCCGTCGGGGGTCACCAGGCTGCCGGTCTGCAGTACCACCTCGGAGGCGACGAAGGCCTCCATGAAGGCGCGAATTGGCACGGCCCCTTCCATCGCCGCCTTCAGCAGGGTTTCGATCGGGGTCTGCGGGGCGAGGTCAGTCATGACGATACGGCGAGGCGTGAGGGGTGCCTATTGTAGGGTCGAGCTTGCTCGACTGCTCGAAGAGCGTGCCAACCAAGGTTGGCACCCACCAGAGCGGTAGCGCCGGGCCATGCCCGGCGGCGTCCTCAACGTCCCAGACGCTGGTCCCGCGCCTTCTGGTCGGCCATCGCCTTGTCCAGCTCGGCCTGCAGTGCCGGCTGCTGCACGGCGGCATCCAGCACGTAGACCTTCACCCCGTGCGCGGGCACTTCAGCCTTCAGGGAGGCATCCACCTGCAACGAACCGCCGTCCAGTGCATCGCGCCAGCGGCCCGCCTGCACGTAACGCGCCACGGTGAAGGTCTTCGCTCTGTCGCCCTTGTTCAGCAGCACCAGCGCGGTCTGCGCCACGTCGCCCTGCTGCAGTACGCGGAAGAACACGGCCTCATCGCCTTGCAGCCGCTCGTTCACCTGCAGGCCACGCTGCAGTGCCGGGGTCGCTTCACGCAGCTTGGCGATGCGCTGCAGCGGCGTGAAGATCGGGCTCTGCGGCGCAGCGTCCACGCGCGGCTGGCCGAAGTAGGCGCGGTTGCCGGCATGTTCTGCGCGGCCGCGCATGAAGCCGGTTTCCGAACCGTAGTAGACCACCGGAATGCCGCGCGCGGTGAACAACCAGTTGTGCGCGTCGATGAAGCCATTGTCGCTGGCCTGCAGGCGCGGCATGTCGTGGTTGTCGTAGAAGCTCATCAGCTCGTACGGGTTGGCATACGGCCCACCGCTCAGGTGCAGCGGCCCGGCCAGGGTCTCGAAGCCTTTACCGGCAGTGCCGAAGGTCTGTTCCAGTGCGCCGCGCAACGGGAAGTCGAGCACGCTGACGTTGGCGTTGGCCGGCCAGGTGTGCTCGGCAATGCGCGCGGCATCGTAGTCAAAAGCTTCGCCGAACATGAACATGCCAGGGTGCTCGGCACGAATGCGCTTGACGAAGGCATGCCACCACGGGTGCGGCAGCCAGCCGATGGTGTCGATGCGCAGCGCGTCCACGCCCTGTGCGGTCCACTGCAGGTAGGCACCCACCAGGTAGTCCATCACCGCCGGATTGTCCTGATTGAAGTCGGACAGCTCAGCCAGGTTGCCGTCGAAGATCGAGCCGTCCTTGCTGTCGACCGGGCCGATGTTGTTGTAGAACGCGTGCAGCGGGTTGTGCTTCGGATCCAGTTTCTGCGGCGGCAGGTTCTGGTGGTCGGCGATCAGTTTTCCGTCCTTGTCGAAGATCTGCCCGAACTGCGGCTGCCGCGTCGGCATGGTCCAGGCCGGCGAACCGTGGTTGCCCACGATGTCCAGCACCACCTTCAGGCCGGCGCCGTGCAGGCCCTTGGTCAGGCCGGCGAAGTCCAGGTCCTTGCTGGGCAGGTGCTCATCGAGCTTGTAGAAGTTGATACCCCAGTAACCGTGGTAGCCGGTCTTGCCGCGGTCGGTCAGTGTGCTGGTGCAGCTGATCGGCTTGCTGCCGGTGAAGGCTTCGTCCGGGTTGTCCACGATCGGCGTGATCCACACTGCACCGAAGCCGAGGTTGCGGATGTACTGAGCATTGTCGAGCACGCCGCGGAAATCGCCGCCGAGATAACCGATGTTACCGTCCACCCTGTCCGGGCATGGCACCGGAATATCGAAGGTGCGGTGCGCGCCACCCTGGTCGCGATGATCGTTGGAGGGATCGCCGTTGACGAAGCGGTCGGTGACCACGAAATACACCGCATCACTGGCGAACGGTTCAGTGGTGCCCACATAGTCCGGGCGCGGCGCAGCCGCCGCATGGCCGGCCAGCAGTACCAGGGAAACAGCAACAGACAGCGCACCACGCATCACACCACCTCCGGACGGGACGGAACCCACAACACGCACAGGCCGGCGATGAACAGGCTGCAGCCGCCCAGCACCAATACATGCATTGGCTGGCCGCCCAGCATCGTACGCAGGGCGAAGCCGAGCGCACTGGCCGCCACCAGCTGCGGGATCACGATGAAGAAATTGAAGATGCCCATGTACACGCCCATCTTCGACGCCGGCACGCTGTCGGACAGCAGTGCGTAGGGCAGCGAGAGGATGGATGCCCAGGCGAAGCCGACGCCGACCATCGACAGCAGCAGCCAGTGCGGGTCGCGGATGAACATCAGCGAGACCAGCCCGGCACCGCCCAGCCACAGGTTGACCAGGTGGCTCCAGCGCAGGCCGATCGCACGCACCATCAGCGGAATCAGCACCGCTGCCAACGCGGCGAAGCCATTATAGGCGCCAAACAGCACACCCACCCAGTTGGCACCCTCGTTGTAGGCCGCCGACTCCGGTTCGGTCGAGCCGAAGTGGGCGCCGGCCACCGCAGCGGTGGTGTAGATCCACATCGCAAACAGCGCGAACCACGAGAAGAACTGCACCCACGCCAAGCGCCGCATGGTGACCGGCATCGCGCGCAGGTCGCCGACGATGGCGGCCAGCATATGCGTGGCCGGCAACGTGCGCGCGAGCGCCAGCAGCAGGCCGTAGCCGGCACACAGGCCGGCCAGCACGTACAGCATCCGGTCGCCCTGCCGCCATGCGATCAGCAGCGCCAGCAGCACGCCCAGCCCCAGCCATATGATCACCTGCGCCCAGGGGGCCGGACCGCTGATCGTCGCCGCTGCGTGATGTGCCGGCGGCTCGGCGTCATCGAAGCAGGCCAGCTCTGCCGGTGAGTATTCGCGGGTGCTGACCACCGTCCAGGTGATCGCCGCCAGCAAAACCACCGCGCCGAAGTAGAACGCATAGCGCACGGTGTCCGGCACCTCACCTGCGGCGGCCGTATTGGCGACCCCGAAGTGGGCCAGCACGAAGGGCAGGAAACTGGCGACGATGGCGCCCACGCCGATGAAGAAGCTCTGCATGGCATAGCCGGTCGGGCGCTGGCGCGGTGCCAGCTGGTCGCCGACGAAGGCGCGGAACGGCTCCATCGATACGTTGATCGAGGCATCCAATACCCACAGCGTGCCGGCCGCGATCCACAACGTCGGCGAGTTCGGCATCACCAGCAGCGCCAGCGTGGTCAGCACCGCACCGATCATGAAGTACGGACGACGGCGCCCCCAGCGCGTCCAGGTGCGGTCGGACAGGTAACCGATCACCGGCTGCACCAGCAGTCCGGTCAGCGGCGCGGCGATCCACAGACCCGGCACCGCTTCGATGTCCGCGCCCAGTGTCTCGAAGATGCGGCTGGCGTTGGCGTTCTGCAGGGCGAATCCGAACTGGATGCCGAGGAAGCCGAAACACATGTTCCAGATCTGCCAGAACGACAGCTGCGGTTTGGCCGTGCGATTCATCGTGCGCCCTCTGCCACCGCCACGGGTGCCACAGCCAGCGCCTGCACCTGAGCCTGGTTGAGCACGCCCTCACGCCCGCCCTTGCCCCCGGTGTAGTGCGCGAAGTGCTGCAGCGCGCTCATGTTGAAGCCCTCTTCGAGCGTGACCGTGCACCGGCCCTTGGGCACCGCGAACGTCGCCGCCGTCGAGTCCTGCACGGCCACGCTGTGCGGCAGGGTGACCGTATGCCGCTGCAACGGCTGGCCCGGGCACTGCAGCACCAGCTGCTTCACCGCAGCGGTGACGCCGGTGTTGATCGGCCCGTTCGGATTGCGGTACTGCAGGCGCAGGCGCACCTGCCCGGCAGTGGCCGAGGTGAACTGCCAGCGCTGCGCACCCTTCAGCCGCCGCTGCGGACCGACGCAGATCATCGGGCTGTGCAGCGATTCCAATGCGCCATCGCGTCGGGTCAGGCTGAGGCAATGCTGCAGGCCATCGTCGTTGATGCGCGCCACGCCATTGCTGGCGGTGAGCGCCCGGCCGTCCTGCCACAGCACCTGGCCGGCAGCGACCACGACATTCCAGCCCCTGCCCTTGCGTTGCACCTGCGGTGCGGCCGGCGTGGCCGGTGCGCGCGCATTGGCGTCGGCCGTCGTCGCTTCGCTGCGTGGCGCCGCTGCGGCGGGGACCAGCTGCACGGTGGTGATGGCACCACGCGTCTTCACCTTGCCCGCCACCAGCAACCCATCACCCAGCTGCTTCGGGCGTTCCAGCACGTAGCCTCGGCCCGCGACGTCCAGGCGGATGCTGTGCTGGTTGCCGAACAACTCCGGTACCAGCGCGGCCGGCAGCTTGGGCTGCACGCGGCCATCGTCCTGCACACCGAATACGCCTTCGACCACCATCGACAGGTACCCCGCCACCGACCACAGCTGCCGTTCGGAGTTGACCACCGGGCCGCTGAGCGCACCTTCATCGACGTGGACGGCCTGGCTGACCAGCTCGTAGTTCTCCATGTTGGAACCGGCCAGCGCGGCGCCCTGCATCAGCGAGCGGATCTCGGCGGCGATGCGCGACGCGTCGTCCAGCTGCCGCGCCGCACGCAGCGAGTAGGCGCTGACAAACGGCCAGATCGCGCGGTTGTGGTAGATCGGCTGCTGCGCTTCCTGCGGCCAGACCACCGGACTGCCGGCTGGCCCCATCGGGTAGGCAGCCAGTGCACGGCGCGCGCGCTCGGGCTGCAGCACCTCGGCGAGGATGCCCAGCGACAGGCCAAGCAGATCGACCTTGGCGTACGGCACAGGGTGCGCGGCTTCGCCGATGTAGCTCATGTACTGGCCGATATCCTCGCGCCAGAAGCGTGCATCGATCTGCTGCGCCAGCGCATCGGCCCAGGCTTTGTAGTCAGCCTCGCGGGCGTCGCCATGCTGCCCGGCCAGCCGTTCTGCCAGGCGCAGCGCCTGGTAGTGCAGCACGTTGGTGGACAGCGCATAGGAATCACCGATGAAGCGCACGTCCTCGCGGGTCCAGTCCGGATAGGTCTGCTCGCGCCAGTCCAGGAACGAGGTTTCCCCCCGGTACAGGCCCACCTGCGCGTCGAACACCATCGCGCGGTCCTGCGCCAAGGTGCCCTGCAGTGCCTGCCAGACCTGGTCGGCGAACGCGCGATCATCCAGCAGGTGGCGTGCGGCCAGGAACCACACCACGCGGTCGCTGCTGATCGGCCAGCTACCGCCGGACCCGGTGTCCTGCGCGACGAACAGGCCGGGTGTATGGCCATCGCGCGCCGCCGACAGCTTGAACTGCAGCGACTGCCGGGTGCGCTGCGGGTCCAGCCGCGCCAAGGCCAGATCGGCAGCGAAGCTGACATCGCGGGTCCACACGTAGGGCCAGCGTGCGCCGGTCTGGAAACACTCGCACGGTACCGGCCGACCCTCGTCGAACGCAGGATCGCGGATCGCGTCCACGCGGTCCTGGTCCATCTCCTGCTGCGCCAGCGCGAACAACGCATCGAACATCACGCTGCCGGTCCGGCTGCGCATCGGTGCGGATGCGATCTGTATGGCGCCCTTCGGCGCATGCAGCACGAAGCGGCCGTCGGCTGCGGCTTCGGCGCGCGCGTGGCGGCCGTCGAATTGCAGGTCGGCCGCCTGCGCGGTCGATCCCAGCGCTGCCCCCAGGGCAGCGGTCAGGCAAATGATCTTCAGCATCGAAGCGGCGGACCGGCTTGCGCCCGTCGGCCTCCCTCCCTCTCTGCACGCGTTGTAGGTCCGCACCACCGTTGCCGGCGGACGGGCGCGGCCCCTCCCTCAAGGTGCCTTGGCCCCATGGTAGACGCGGGGCTGTCGGCTGCGTCCAGCTGCATACGTATTCATGGCGCTGCGCGGTAGCGCGCCTGCCGCGCTGGCTTATGGTCCGGGTCTGCCAACGGCGCCTTGGGAGGGGAATTGCCGATGTCACCCACTGCTGTACGCGCGGCAATCGCGCACCTGCTCAGCCTGGCCCTGCTGGGATGGGCCGCGATGGCGCAGGCCACGCCACAGGTGGCCAGCGTCGAATCACCGGGCAAGGTACTCAAGGTCAGCCTGGTGCTGGATGGGGGCACCGCCCGCTACCGCGTCGAGCGCTTCGGCGAAGCCGTCGTTGAGGATTCGAAGCTCGGCTTCGACCTGCGCGACGGCCGCCTGGACCGCGATTTCGACCTGCTTGGCCAGCAGCGGCGCAGCGTCGATGACCGCTGGGAGCAGCCGTGGGGAGAGCGCAGGCTCACCCGCAACCACTTCAACGAGCTGACTGTGCAGCTGGCCGAAACCACCGGCAGCAAGCGGCGGCTGGACGTGGTGTTCCGCGTCTATGACGATGGCCTCGGCTTCCGCTACGTGTTCCCCGAGCAGCCGAACCTGCGCGAAGCAATCATCGATGACGAACTGACCGAGTTCGCCATCGCGCAGGATTCCACCGCCTGGTGGATTCCCGCCGGCGAGCCGATCCACTACGAATACCTGTACCAACGCACGCCACTGCGCGAGGTGCCGCTGGTGCATACGCCGATGACCCTGCGCAGCCGCGATGGCCTGCACGTGGCGATCCACGAGGCCGCGCTGGTGGACTATGCCGGCATGTGGCTGCGCCGCACCGAGGGCCAGCGCCTGCGCGCGCAGCTCTCGCCCTCCGCCGAAGGCTGGAAGGTGCGCCGCGCCCTGCCCTTCGCCACACCGTGGCGCACGCTGCAGATCGCCGACCGTGCCGGTGGCCTGGTCGAATCGGACCTGATCCTCAACCTCAACGAACCCAATGCGCTGGGCGATGTGAGCTGGGTGAAGCCAGCCAAGTATCTCGGCGTGTGGTGGTCGATGCACCTGGACAATGAGAGCTGGGCGACCGGACCAAAACACGCGGCCACCACCGCCAAAACGAAAAAAGTCATCGACTTCGCCGCTGCGCACGGCTTCCGTGGCGTGCTGGTGGAAGGCTGGAATCCGGGCTGGGACGGCATGTGGGTGGGCAATGGCTACGACTTCGATTTCACCCGCGCCACGCCGGATTTCGACATCGAAGCGCTGTCGGCGTATGGCCTGAAAAAGGGTGTACATCTGATCGGCCACCATGAAACCGGCTGCGCGATCGAGCACTACGAGGACCAACTGGGCGCCGCGCTGGACCTGTACGCACGGCTGGGCGTGGACCAGTTCAAGACCGGCTACGTCTGCGACGACGGCCAGGTCGATCGCCGCAACCCGGCCGGTGGCCCGCTGTGGCGTGAGTGGCACGACGGGCAGTTCATGGCCCGCCACCACCTGAAGGTGGTGCAGGCGGCTGCGCGCCGGCATCTGTCGGTGAACCCGCATGAGCCGATCAAGGACACCGGCCTGCGCCGCACCTATCCCAACTGGATCTCGCGCGAAGGTGCGCGCGGCATGGAGTACAACGCCTGGGGCCAGCCGCCGAACCCACCCGAGCACGAGGTCAACCTGGTGTTCACCCGCATGTTGGCCGGGCCGATGGACTACACCCCTGGCATCCTCAGCCTGAAGGGCCGCCACGGCCAGGCCATCCCCAGCACGCTGGCCCGCCAGCTAGCCCTGTACGTGGTGCTGTACAGCCCGATCCAGATGGCTGCCGACCTGCCCGAGCACTACCTGCAGCATCGCGAGGCGTTCCGTTTCATCGAAGACGTGGCGGTGGACTGGGAGCAGAGCCGCGTGCTCGATGGCGAAGTGGGCGACTACGTGACCATCGTGCGCCGCGACCGTAACAGTCGCGACTGGTTCCTCGGCAGCATCACCGACGAGCACGGCCGCGTGCTGCCGGTGTCGCTGGGCTTCCTGGAACCCGGCGTGCGCTATCGCGCCGAGATCTACCGCGATGGTGAAGGCGCTGATTTCCGCAGCAACCCGTTCGCGTTCGTACGTGAAACCCGCGAGGTGACCAGTGCCGATGCGGTGACGCTGGTGCTGGCACCGGGCGGCGGGCAGGCCATTCGCTTCACGCCGCTTTGAATGACCCGGCAGTGCCGGCCGCTGGCCGG
>DQIG01000022.1 GCA_003525885.1 Stenotrophomonas sp. | reverse complement strand
TCAAGCGCAAGCGTCTGCACCAGATCGGAAGACCCCTGCCACAGCGCGCCATCCGCCAGGCGTACGTGCACCTCGGACTGCGGCACCAGCCCTGCATCTTCATCCTCGGGCGTGATGACGATATCGCCGTGCAGTTGCGCGCCGCCGTCCAGCGCCACATCGAAGCGTCCGGCCACGGCAGAATCCAGTGCCAGCGCAATACCATTGCCACCCGATACCACCGCGCCGTTGCTCAAGGCCAGGCCCGGATCACGGCTGCTGCGCACCCAGATGCCACCGTGCTGCGCACTCACCAGCGAGCCGCCATCGATGCCCATGCGGCCGTTGTCGTTGATCACCGCCGCCCAGGCACCTTCGCCTTCGGTGAGCACGTGGGTATTGGTCAGCGTCATTTCGCCCCTGCCGCCGGACAACACGCCATGCGAATTGACGCCGGTTGTACGCACACTGCTGTCGCTGAGATGCACGGCACCGCCCAAACGTGCAATCGCGCCAATGGCGCCCGCACCCTCGGTCAGGATGTCGGTCTGACTCGCACTCACCACCGGACTTCGGCCTGCAGCACCTTCCGCATAGAGCGCGTGGCCGTTCAGGCCCAGGGTGCGAAGTTCACTGTTCGTCACCTGCGCCGTTCCCCACAGCACGGAGATTGCCTGGCTGGAAGCTCCGTCCGCAGTCACTCGCGAACCGTTCACGTCCAGGCTGGCGTCGCCGATCAACTGGATGCCCACGCCATTCTGCGTGGTGATGGATGAGCCACTGATCGTTGCCACACCGTCGCGCTGATTGATGTCGATACCGGTCGACACGCTGTTGAGCTGACTGTTGCGCAGCGTCAGTTCGGAACCCTCGGTCATGCCTATGCCGAAGTGGCCGGAGAGGTCGACCCCCTCCAGAAGCAGGGAACCGCCGCCGCCAGTGGCAAAACTGACTGCACTGGCATAGTCGCCGCGCGCATGAACGAAGCCACCACGCACCTCCACCGAGCCACCGATGGAAAGGCCTGCACCCGACTGTGCATGGGTGAGATCGATGTCCAGGCCATCGAACACCGCTGTACTGCCCTGTGCCACCAGCACCCCGTCCGCGCCGCCTGCATCGCCACGGATCGTGATGTCACGCAGCGTTGCATCGGCACCTGTCGCCAGCCACAGGGCATGGCCGCCCCCGTTCTGTTCGATGCGGATCCGCTCGCCCCGCAGCGTTCCACCACCCTGCACATGGATGGCGTTGGACGTCCCGTTGACCTGGATCGTGCTGTCGCGCAGTTCTACGGCACCCTGGTTCAACTGTATGCCGTGAGCACCACTACCATGGGTCACGACACTCACCCCGGTTGCCACAACGGCCCCATTCGCTACAGCAATGCCTGCCGAGGACCGGCCGTGGGTTTCGATGCGGGTGCCGCTGAGCTCCACCCGCCCGCCGCCGGCAGCAGAGATGCCCGCGGCACTGATGCCCTGGGTGATGATGCTGCCGCCTGCCAGCTGGATGAGGCTCCCTGCACCCTCCGCACGTGCAGCTGCAGCGCCCTGCCCTTCCGTGCGCAGATTGACCTCTCCCAATGGAATGATGCTGCCGCCGTTGATCGCATAGAACACGTGGCCGGCCGGATCACCCGGCACCACCGGCTCTGTGGTGGCGTAGTCACCTGCCGCTGGCGTCTGTTCATCGCCATCGGCGATGACCTGTTGCTGAGCCAGTACCGGCGCAGCGGATGCAAGTGCGGTACCGAGCGCCAGCGCCAACATGTGGCGACGGGGAAACAGAGTGTGCATGGCATATCTCTTGGAAACAGCGGGCCATGCTCGGAGCGACGTGTCCGCAGCACCATCGAATGAGTTGCAAGATCAGCGCGCTGTGACCGTGCGACGCCCGTGGTGCGCGTAGCCTGAACGCCCGCCCTGCAGGGCGGGACGTGCAAGTCCGCTTTGCAACTAATTGCATGGGCTCACGTCAGCCCCTGACGGACACTGGTGGCCGATTCGGACATAGTCGCTCGCAATACACCCTTGGATTCACATGGACTTCACGGCGTGATGGTCATATCCACCTGCCTGAACAGGGGTGTTGTCGAACGTTGAAGTGTCCCCAGCCGTTTCCAGCCAAAGGACCGACCAATGACCCGCTCTCTTTCCCGAAACCTGCCCGTACGACGCCCCCTGGCGCAGTCCCTGCTGTTGGCACTGGCGACAGCTGCACTGCCCATGCAGTCCGCCTTCGCTGGTGACCTGGACAACCAGACCGCAGAGGTCACCGCGGCCGATCCCATCGAAGCGTGGACGCTGAAGAACGGCTCCCGGTTGAACGTCACGGGCGGGAACGTGGAATCGATCACCGCCACCGATTCAACTGTCATCCTGGACCAGGGCATCGTAGCGTCTGCATCGAATGCCGAAGGGCGCGTCAATGTTTATGGAACATCGTTGCTGGAGATGAAGAACAGCTACGTCGTCAATGGTTCCGTGAACATCAGCGACGACGCCGCGGCCCGCATCGTTGGCAGTGTAATCACCGGGCAGGGCTGGGGCGTCTCGATACATGCGAACCCGTTCGCCACCGCGTATGGCGGATCCGTGCTGATCGATTCCAGCAACATTCGGGGCGACGACCGCCCCGGTGCGGCAGACATCAACAGCGGTCACGGTGTACGCCTCATGCAGGGAGCGATGACCATCCAGAATGGCTCCAACGTGGAGGGCGCCCGTACGGGCGCTCTGCTTGCAGGGCGAGGGAGTATTCCCGGCATCCCGGACACCATCCGGCTCCACGTGGACAGTTCCAGATTGCAATCTGACAGTGGTGCCGCCATCCGTGTTGCGCCTGTGGATCAAGCCTATTCAACTCGCATTACCTATGACATCGAGGTACGCAATGGTGCTCAGCTCGTCGCGGGCGACGGCAATCTCCTGCTTGCGAAGAACCTCGTACCCAATGTGACACAGGCCGATATCGACTTTACGGTGGACAGCGCCCGGCTCATCGGCAATGTCACTTACGATCCTGCATCGTTTACCGACAGCTCGCTCGATGTCGTTCTGCGCAACAAGGCGCAGATCGACGGCCGTTTCTTCAACGTCACCAGCGCCACCATCGACACCGACAGCGCCTGGCTGATGACCGGCGACAGCAACGTCGGCCACCTCACCCTGGGCGGCACCGGTACCGTGGCGCTGGGCGATGGCAGCACCTTCAACACGCTCTCCGTGGATACCTTCACCGGCAATGGCGGCACGCTGGCGTTCAACACCGTGTTGGGCGACGACACTTCGCTGACCGATAAGCTGATCATCGCCGGTGATGCCAACGGCCAGGCCAACGTGCGCGTACTTAACGCCGGCGGCGCCGGTGCGAAGACCGACAAGGGCATCGAGCTGATCCGCGTTGGCGGCGCGTCCAATGCGCAGTTCGACCTGCAGGGCCGCGCAGTTGGCGGCCAGTACGAGTACTTCCTGTTCAAGGATGCGACCAACGGCGGCTGGTACCTGCGTTCGGAACTGGCCACCACGCCGGACCCGTGCCTGGCCGACCCGACCCTGCCGCAGTGCAAGCCGATCGTCGATCCGATTGACCCGATCGATCCGATCACCCCGATCCCGGTGCTGCGCCCGGAAGCGGGTGCCTACCTGGCCAACCAGTTCGCGCTGGACCAGATGCTGCGCCACAGCTACCGCGACCGCCAGGGCGGCGCCGCGGCGGCCGATGGCATCCGCGGCTGGGCCCGCGTGGACGCCACCCAGAGCAAGCTGGGTGCCGTGGATGACCAGCTGGACCTGCGCGTGGACCGCTCGCGCCTGCAGCTGGGTGCGGACATCGGTGTGTTTGACAACGGCCGGGGCCGCGTGGGCGTGATGGGCACGCTGGCCAAGTCTGATGCCACCTCGCGTTCGCAGCTGACTGGCTACAGCGCACGCGGCAAGGTCAACGGCGGCGCGCTGGGCGTGTATGGCAACTGGGCCAACGACGCCCTGTATGTGGATGCCAGCATGCAGCGCGGCCAGTTCCGCAACCGCGTGCAGGGCGAAGGCCTGGCCGAAGAGCGTTATGACTCGGATATCTGGCAGTCGTCCGTCGAAGCCGGTTATCGCTTCGGCATCGGCCAGATCGGCAGCACCGCACTGAGCCTGCAGCCGGAACTGCAGCTGGTGTACACCGACGCGAAGACCGACGTGCATACCGAAACCAACGGAACCGTGGTGCGTGCGCAGGGCAACAGCGGCCTGTCCGGCCGTGCAGGCCTGCGTCTGCAGGGTGAATCGCGCTCGGCCGCGGGCGCCTCGGTCAGCCCGTACCTGGCGGCAAACTGGTATCGCGATGGCGCCGGCAATGGCATCGCCTTCGATGACGAAGTGCTGAAGGCCGGCATTCCGCGCAACCGCTATGAACTGAGTGCAGGTGCACGGGTGGAGTTCCGCTCCGGGTTCAGCGCTTGGGGTGGGTTTGGCGTCATGCGTGGTGACAGCGGGTATCGCGAAGCAACTGCCAACCTGTCGGTGGCGTACAGCTGGTAATGAAACGAGAACGGCGCCGGAGCAATCCGGCGCCGTTCCACTATGCGCGATGCGCTTTCTGTAGAGCCGAGCCATGCTCGGCTGCTTTCCTGTCACATCGCGAAGAGCGCCGCGCTTCGCGCGGTGAGCCGAGCATGGCTCGGCTCTACAGGGGGGTTCTGCACAGCTTCCAGCGCTCTGCCATTGCCTTAACCGACCTGAAGCACGCGCGCCTGATAAGCCAGCTTTGCAACTAATTGCATGGGAACACTCCCGCAGCGAGCCGACACTTGGGGCCATTCCAGACACGCACATTCGCAAACAACCGCCCACCTCACACTTTCTTCACGAGTTGCAGGCTTATACGTCACCCCGCTGAACAGGGGTTTCCGGTTGTCATGCAGTGTCCCGCTCGTTTCTCTCTGCAAAGGACAAGACCATGCACCTTCATCCTGCCCGTCCCCTGTCGCTGTGCCCGTTGGCCCGCAGCCTGCTGCTGGCGCTTTCCACGCTCTCCACTGGCGTCGCATTGGCGGGCGATCTCGATGGCCAGTCTGCCGAGGTCGTCGCAGGTGATCCGGTGGAAGCCTGGACGCTGAAGAATGGGTCCACGCTGGCCGGTCGCGATGCGGCAATGAATGAGATCTCCGCCGAGGATACGTCGACCATCACACTCGAGGGTGGCACCGTGACGTCGGTCAGCAAGTCTGCAGCGGTAACGCTCGCGGGCAACGCCACGTTGACGACGGTCGGCACTCATTTTCGCGGTGGTGGCATTGCACTGAATGGTGACGCTGTAGCTCGAATGACGGGCGGCTCCATCATCGTGGCCGCTGCCGATCTGGCGCCCCAGAGCCTCGCGGTGGGTGTCGACCTGCGCAGCATGCCCAGCGGCTCAGGAAACCGCAACCCGCTTGCTGTACTTGATGCCATGCAGGTCCGCGTAGAGGACAATCCTGGCACGGCTACGCCCTATAACAGCGGCCTGGGCGTTCGCCTGCAGTTCGGCACGATGGATATCCTCAACGGCTCCCATGTGACCGGCGCCAACGTGGGCGCGATGCTGTGGGCCGAGCTCAATCCGGCGGGTGCGGTGACGCTCCACGTTGACGATTCCACGCTGGTGTCCCAGCGCGGTGCGGCCATCCAGGTCATGCCGTTGGAAGACAACGACTACAACATCACAATCCGCAACGACGCCAAATTGCTGGGAGCAGACGGCAATCTGCTATTGGTCAGGAGTGAGTTCGGCCCCCTGCGCGGGCGCACCGACGTCAACTTCACCGTTGATGATTCCCGGCTGGCCGGCAACGTGACCTTCGACCCGACAACGGTCACCAATGGCACGCTCGACGTGATCCTGCGCAACAAGGCACAGATCGACGGCCGTTTCATCAACGTCACCACCGCCAGCATCGACAGCGATGCCACCTGGCTGATGACCGGCGACAGCAATGTCGGCCACCTCACTCTGGGCGCCGGCGGCACCGTGGCGCTGGGTAATGGCAGCAGTTTCAACACGCTCAGCCTGGACGAGTTCACCGGCAACGGCGGCACCCTGCTGTTCAACACCCAGCTGGGCGACGACACATCGCTGACCGACAAGCTGGTGATTGCTGGTGATGCCAACGGCCAAGCCAACGTGCGCGTGCTCAATGCTGGCGGTGCTGGTGCCAAGACCGAGCGCGGCATCGAGCTGATCGATATCGGCGGCGCGTCCAACGCGCAGTTCGATCTGGTCGGCCGTGCGGTGGGTGGCCAGTACGAGTACTTCCTGGTGAAGGACGCCAACGGCAACTGGTACCTGCGCTCGGAACTGGCGACCACGCCGGACCCGTGCCTGGCCGACCCGACCCTGCCGCAGTGCACGCCGATCGATCCGGTGGACCCGGTGGATCCGCCGCCGCCGATCCTGCGCCCGGAGACCGGCGCCTATCTGGCCAATCAGTTCGCGCTGGACCAGATGCTGCGCCACAGCTATCGCGACCGCCAGGGCGGCGCCGCGGCGGCGGATGGCATCCGTGGCTGGGCCCGAGTGGACGCCACCCAGAGCAAGCTGGGTGCGGTGGATGACCAGCTCGACC
Source organism: Stenotrophomonas sp. (assembly GCA_003525885.1). Taxonomy (GTDB): domain Bacteria; phylum Pseudomonadota; class Gammaproteobacteria; order Xanthomonadales; family Xanthomonadaceae; genus Stenotrophomonas. Next base: position 13,833 of record DQIG01000022.1, on the reverse strand, counting down.
TGCGCGTGGACCGCTCGCGCCTGCAGCTGGGTGCGGACATCGGCGTATTCGATGACGGCCGTGGCCGCGTCGGCGTGATGGGCACCGCCGCGCGCAGCAGTGCTACCTCGCGTTCGGACGTGACCGGTTTCAGTGCACGCGGCAAGGTGGAAGGTGGCGCGCTGGGCGTGTACGGCAACTGGGCCAACGATGCGATGTACGTGGATGCCAGCGTGCAGCGCGGCCAGTTCCGCAACCGCGTGCAGGGCGAAGGCCTGGCCGAAGAGCGTTACGACTCGGATATCTGGCAGTCGTCGGTGGAGGCCGGTTACCGCTTCGACATCGGCCAGATCGGCAACACCGCATTCAGCCTGCAGCCGGAGCTGCAGCTGATCTACACCGACGCCAAGACCGACGTGCATACCGAAACCAACGGCACGGTGGTGCGTGCAGCAGGCAACAACGGCCTGTCCGGCCGTGCTGGCCTGCGCCTGCAGGGTGAATCGCGCTCGGCCGCGGGGGCCTCGGTCAGCCCGTATCTGGCGGCCAACTGGTACCGCGATGGCGCCGGTAATGGCATCGCATTCGATGATGAAGTGTTGAAGGCCGGCATTCCGCGCAACCGCTATGAGCTGAGTGCAGGTGCGCGCGTGGAGTTCCGTTCCGGCTTCAGTGCGTGGGGCGGGTTTGGTGTGATGCGTGGTGACAGTGGGTATCGCGAGGCGACTGCCAACCTGTCTGTGGCGTACAGCTGGTAATGGAAATAGAACGGCGCCGACATCTCCGGCGCCGTTCCGTTTTCTGTAGAGCCGAGCCATGCTCGGCTGCTGTCCGATCAGATTGCGAAAAGCGCCGCGCTTCGCGCGGTGAGCCGAGCATAGGCTCGGCTCTACAGTGAAGCCGTGCGAACTCTGACGCAATCGCCTCACTCTGCATGACCACGCAACGCACGCATGCAGATTGCAACAATCTTGAATTTGAAACTTTTCTGATTGGTACAGCGGCACCTTCGTGCGCATCATGTGTCCGCCACCGACAACGGGTGGCACGGGCTTGCAATCCCGTTAGGTTGATGTGTTTGGTTACGCTTGCCTGTCGGCGTCGCTCGTCCCTCGGGCGACGTCGACAGGCATTCCGTCCGCGCTTACATGGCGGGCGGTGCGTGGGGGCCTCGTGCCCGCCGGCGCTTTTACATCAACCTCCGGTATTGCAACCACGCACCGTCCGCCACCCTCGCTGTTAAGCGGGGTGGCCCCTTGCTTCGCACACAAGGACGCCGCCATGACCACATCACACTATCCCCACCTGTTCGCCACCCTGGGCGAGGCCGCCACGCGCCTGCCTGACGATCTGGCGCGCACGCTGGAAAGCACCTTCGCCGCACTGCAGGAAGGCGAAGCGCCCGGCACCATCACGCTGCTGCACTGCCTGCAACACATCCGCCAAGGCGACGCCGCCGATGGACAGCCGTGGCCGGGCAAGGGCCGCACGCCGGGGCAGCGGCTGGCACTGGCGCGTATCGACCGCGCCAATGCCGGGCTGACGTTTCTACTTGAACTGCTGCACGCCACCGAGCGTGTGCGCGTGGACGGCCAAGTCAGCCAATCGATGGGCGATGGTGAACGCGAAGGCCTGCTGCTGGCCTGCCGCGGGCTGGCAGAGTATGTGGATGTGCAGTTGCATGCAGCCGTGTAGCGCCGGCCATGCTCGGCTGTTCTTCATATGGCATCCGGACTACGGGCGAGCCATGCATGCGGCCGAGCCTGCAGCTCGCCGCCGCAGTCGCAGATCAGCCGCCTTCCATTACCAGTAGTCCACGTTCAACACCGCCTCGCCTTTGATCAACCCAGGCTTCAGGTCATCGGCCAGCCGGATGTATCGCGCCGTGTAGTCGAACGTATGCACGCCACCGCCACCGGGGTTGAAGAACCAGGGCCTGCCCAGCTGGACCTCGCTTCCACCGCTCAACAGCTGCACAGCCACACCCTCCGCTGTGGAATCCGCCGTCGGGGTGAGCACACTTCCAGAATTGCCGGGGTCATGCGTATCCGTCAGCACGATATCCGCGCGCGGAATCGCAATGCCGCAGTCCATCAAGAGCGACACCGGCTTTTCCCGCGCGGTGTCGCCAGGATCACGCAGTTCGGTAATCGATACATCCTGCAGCACTTCCGAAACATCCTGCATGCGGCACGTCGTTGGCGGGAAGCGCATGTCGATGCTGATCGGCACGGTTTCCCCCAACGACGGGTGCAGCGGCGCACTCAACTGCATTGATACGTTGGTCTTGAAATCCTCCATCCTGCTGCCCCGGCTGAGCACGAACAGCATTGGAACGGCGCCTCTCGCGCCAGGCGGAAGATTGATGGAGTTTGGGCCAAGGCGCAAAGGGCGAAGGGAATCTTCATAGAATCCAAACCCGATCAACGCCGAGTTTGGGCCGGTCTCGTAGAGGGGCAAGCGCCCAACTACTGGCCAGGCGGTGAAATCGAAGTCCATGACCCAGCGCAGGTCCGCGCCTTGCAGGTCTACCGTCAGTTCGAGCGGCACTGAGCCAGGGCACCCATCAATGAACACATTGGTGCCGTCGTCCCAGATCATCCGAATGGTGTCGGAGTAGCCGGGCCGGTCCCGGTCAACGATGATGGGAGCCTGCAGCGTTGCAGTGCAAGCCTGCGCCAAACCCGAAACGGCCATCACCCCGACTGCAGCGCAGGCCATCCATGTCCAACGGCGATGCCCGCGATGGAGTTGCAACCCATGGGCATCCACACGCGCCATCACTCGTAATCCGCCGTCACTACGATTTCAGTCTGCACCGCACCTGCGCTTATCGCTGACAGGGCCGGCAGGTAGTAGCCAGCCCGCAGCGGGTAGCTGGCCGTTGCGCCACTCACCACCACCTCGATGCCGGTGTCGCCGTTCTTCAGATACGTGCTGCCTGTGGCACCGGCCAGCAATGCGACCGATACGCCATCGGCCGCATCGGTGGCGGCGGTGTTCTTCCAGCGATCGGCATCGCCATCGGCTGCAGTGCCAGCGAAGGACAGCGTGGCCTTGCCCACGCCCACACAGCCAGTGAAGTCCAGGGTGCCAGCTTTGAGCTTGTTGTCGCCCTGCACCAGTTCATCGGCCTTGATCGGGTCCAAGTCAATAGCAGGCGCCGCCAGGGTGCAGGTGCCTGGCAGCACACGGCCGGTGATGGTCAGTGTGGCCTGGTCAGCGAATGCGGCCGAAGCACTCAGGCATAGCGCAGCGGCGGTTGCCAGCTGAAGGAAGGAACGGGACATGCGGAAGCTCCTGTGAGCGATGAAAGGGACAACGGGAATTACGGGGCCGTGTTCTCGGCCGCTTCTGGCGTGGCCACCTGCAGACCCTCCGGCGGCAGCGGCTGCGGCACGCACACGGCTTGGCTCCACGACAGACCGTAGGCATCCGGCGCATCGGGCATGCGGTAGTCGATGCGGCAGCGCCGCCTGCCTTCAGGGTCGACGATCAACGCGCCACTGTCCTGCGCACCGCGCAACTGGATCACCCCGCCCTGCCCTACTGCACCGGCCGGCGTTCCGTCTTCGCTCTGCACCACCGCCGCAAACGGTAGCGGCTGGCCCAGCGCGTCGGTGGCGTCGATGAACAGCGTGCGCTCGCGGCGTACCTGGAACGGCACGCGCACGATGCCGCCGGCAGTGGGCGCTACACGCTGCGAGGTCTGCAGCAACTCCACCTCGATCGGCAGGCCGGAAGGATCCAGGTCGATGGTGTTCCAGCGATAGGGGCTGATGTGCGGCAGCAGCGCGTAGCCGTTGCGCGCCACACGCAGGTCGGTGCTGCTGCCGATGCGTGCGCCCTGCGCACCCGGCGCCTGCACCAGCGCGAAGCCCTCGCCCACCGGCGCGCCCAGGTTCAGACCGCCGCTGTGCACCACCACGCTGCCCGAAGCACCCAGCGACAGGCTGCGGTAGGCGCCGCTGCGGCTGTAGCCGGCGTTGAGGTTGCCGCGGCTGCCCTGCCACGCGGCATAGGCACTATGGCTGTTCTGCCCATTGCCCTGCGCGCCGGACAGGCTGTAGCTGAGCGCACGTGACTCACCCAGGCTGCCGCTGATGCCCAACTGCGACTGCCGCCCGCTGTCGGCCTGGCTGAGTTGGGTGCTGGCACGCGGTGCATTGGCACTGCGGCCCAGCGGTACGCTGAGGGTGAACGCGTAGCGGGTATCCTGGCGGCCATCACCCAACCGGTAACGCAGCGCTGACACGCCATAGTTGACCCGCCCCAGCGTGCTCTGGAAGCCCAGCTGGAAATCGTTGCGGCGTCGGGCACTGTCCCAGTACGCCACGTGGCCACCGCTGAGATACAGGTTGCTGCGCTGGCCGACTTTCTGCGAGAAGTTCACCTGGTAGCGCTGGCGGGCACGCTGGCCGTAGCCCCAATCGTCGTTCTGCGCGCGCGCCAGGTCGTTGAGGCTGAGGAAGCCACGCGTGCTGTAGCGGTACGCAGCCAGGCCGAAGTTGGTACCGGTGCGCGCCACGTAGCGCTGGTAGTTCAGGCGGAAGCTGTTGCCGGTGGTGGTCTCGCTGCCGCGCAGGCGGGCGCGCGAGTGGGTGACATCGGCACCGAACGCACCAACGGCGGTGTTGACAGCAGCACCGGCAAGCAACGCGTGGTAGTCCTCACCCAGCTGCGCGCCACCCAGCACGGTAAGCCGGTTGTTCAGGCCACGTGCGTAGGTACCTTCGGCAAAGCGCAGCGCCTGCAGCGTGTTGCCGGTGTCGCGCAGCTCGCCGACAGTGACCGCGAAGCGCGACGCGCCCGGACGCAGCGCCTGCGGCACCGCAGAGAAATTGACGCTGAAGCGTTGTACGCGCCCATCGGCTTCGGTGACGCTAACGTCCAGGTCGCCACCGAAGTTGGTGGGGTACAGATCCTCGATGGTGAACGGGCCGGGCGCCACGTTGCTCTCGTGGATGATGTTGCCGTTCTGGCGGATGGTGACCACCGCGTTGCCTTCGGCAATGCCCTGCACCACCGGCGCATAGCCGCGCAGCGAATCAGGCAACATGCGCTCGTCGCTGGCCACACGGATACCGGTGAAGGGCACGCTTTCGAACAGCTCACCACCGGTGTTGCCCTGGCCCAGCAACAGCTGGCTGTTCCAGCGCGGAATGTCGCGTTGCAGGTGGCTGCTGATGATCTGGTGGCGGGTGCCCTGGCTGCCATGAGTGAACGATGCGCGGTGGCGAAGGCGCCATGCGCCCAGGTTCAGACCTGCCCGCAGCCCCAGGTAGCTGCTGTCGCTGCCCTGGCTGCGGTAGTGGTTGGCGCTGTAATCGATGAAGGCAGCGGTAATGCCGTCGTCACGCAGTTCCGGCGCCACGAAGCCGCGCGCGGCGATGGCCTGCGCCGCCTGCGGAATACTCAGGGACAACTGCAGCTCGCCACTGTCGAAGGTGGTGCTGGCGCCCTCCACCAGCGCGGGTAGATCCACGCAGGTGCTTTCTTCGATCGGTAGTGCCACAAGGAACACAGGCTTCAATGGCAACCCACGCACCAGCGCGGGCGACAGGCATGGCACCGCAATCTGCGGGTCGTCCTGGATGACGAAGCGGATGTCCTGGCTGCGCAGGTACTCGCCGTTCACGTGCACGTCCACCGCGTAGTCGCCGGCGGGCAACGGATTGCCGTTGGCGTAGCGCGCCATGTTGATGGCTTCGCCGCCAATCAGAAAGCCTTCGCTGAACTCCATGGGGCCGGTGGGGGTTGCCATTGCCATGGCTGCCGCGCTGGCCAGCAGGGCGAAGGTGATCGCCTGGGCAAGACGCTGGTTGGGGAGCGTGGCACGGAGGGGTGCTGCGGAGTATGCAGGGGACAACTTCATCGAGAACGATCGCCGGTGCCGAAGCGTCGGCATGAGGAAGGGGAACCGCAGGCTAGAGGCTGCGGCACGTGTACCCCATCCAAAAAGTTGCAGATCGCGCGGGGCACTGTCGCATTGCAATTCGTTCGATGTGCGAGCCCCACGAAGCCGACGACACTGCGGGCACTTCCTCACCAACGCGGGCGACGGGCATGCACCCTCCACCAGGGCATGGGGCGTCATCGATAGTTGGCGGTCAGCACCGCCTCCCCTTTCACCGATCCCGGCACCAGCGGATCGGGTGTGCGCAGATAGCGCGCACTGAACGGAATGGCCTGCTGGCCCTTGCTGGACCCGCCGTGCGACCACGCCTGGCCGAACTGCACCGGCTGGCCACCACGCAGCAGCTGCACCTGCACGCCGCCCGCAGTGGCGCCCGGGGCGGGCGCCAGCTGGCCGTTGCTGCTGCCGGGGTCATTGGCGTCGGCCAGCGAAAGCTGTACGTCGATGTTGTCCATCGGGCAGTTCATCGCGACGTCGAAGCTGGATTCCTTGGCGTTGCTGCCGCTGGCGGCGAGTTCATTGGCAAGCACGTCGTCGAGGGTGTGGGAAGCGTTGGCGAGGGTGCAGGTGACGGGAGGGACGGTGATCTCCAGCCGCATGTGGTGCTGCATCGACTGGCTGGGATCACCCTCGACCGACGAGGTGATGGTGCCCAGGTCGGTCATGGGAATGCTCTCCATGGCGCCGCCGCGGAAGAAGATCACCATGTAGACATCCACGTTCATCGGTTCGGTTTGAGTCAGAGGCTCTCCGGGGTGTCGGTTGCGAACGCCAAGTTCAATGGGTGGGCCTCCATAGGTCGATTCACTCGCCTTCTTCACGCTGAAACTGAAACCGATCAACGGCGATCGTGGTCCTGTGCTGTAGACCTTGTAGAGGTAGCTGTCCAACTGGACATCCCGCACATAGGTGAGACCCGTGAGTGGTGCATCGATGTTGAATGCAGTTTGTCCTGCCGTGCATTCGAAGCCGCCAGGAATCTGACCAGCATTGAACACTCTGTAACGCGTATCCGGCCGATCAATGTTCGGCATCGTCAGCGATACCGTCAGGTCCTGATCACCTGGATTCAATCGCACACAGCTGGCACTGGCCTGCTGCACTTGCAACGCCATCGCAGCAGCCATCAATAGCACCAGCAACCCGGGCGCACGCGATCTGCACCACGTAGCGGCAGCAACAAGGGTGGGAGCGCACACGGCGATTCCTTCGGCAATCAATAATGGCCGCGCAGTCTAGGCAGCGCATCTGCCGCTTCCTATTGGATTAATTGCAATTGCTGAACATCAATGCGCTTTTGCAACTAATTTCATTCCACCGCTGGACGTGCACATCGAAACTGGTCCCGCTGGCCGCCTTGGGCGGTCATTGCGTGCTTTCATTCCACTAACGAGAACTGTCATGTCCCTGACGCTCCGCCTGCTGTCCCTTTCCGTCCTCGCCGTCGCCGCGCCATCGGCATACGCCGAATCGCTGGAAATCACCGGTGAACTGATGACTTCCACCTGCTCGGTGGGTTCCACCGGCGGCACCATCACCGTGCCGATGGGCAAGGTCGATCTGGCCTCGGTCAACGCCAGCACCCGTGCCGGCCAGAAGAACTTCACCATCGCCCTGGACTGCTCCGGCTCGGGTGCATCGCAGGATGTGGGTGTACGCTTCGGCGGTACGCCGCACGGCAGCACCGGCAACCTGGCACTGACGGCGGCGTCTTCTGCAGCCAATGTTGGCGTGGCCCTGTACGACGCTGCGGGCAACCAGCAGAAGATCGGTGAGGACCCGGCGGTGTGGGTGACCATCGCCGCCGGTGGCAGTGGCCAGCTGGACTACAGCGCGTGGTACGCCTCGCCGGCCCAGAACGCGCAGGCAGGCACTGCCAATGCCTCCGGCGACTTCGTGGTGCTGTACAAGTAATCCGCTTCCGGCAGGCCAGCGCCACGCTGTGCTGGCCTGCATTCTTGAATGAGGTTGACCATGAAACTCCGCGCCAGGACGTGGATATCTGCGCTGCTGGCCGTGTTGGCAGCGCTGCCGGCATCGGCTGCGGTGACACTGCAGGGCACGCGCATCGTGCACGACGCCAGCAAGGGCCGCGACGTGACGGTCAAGGCCAGCAACGTGGGGGAACTGCCGGCGATGACCCAGGTCTGGATCGACGACGGCGACAGCCAGTCGCGCCCGGAGAATGTCGGTACGCCGTTCCGGCTGACGCCGGCCGAGCCACGCCTGCTGCAGCCCAAGCAGGGCCAGGCATATCGCGTCACCTACGCACCGCGCCCGTCGGAGGCACCGCTGCCAACCGATCGCGAATCGGTGTTCTATTTCAATCTGCTGGACATTCCGCCCAAGCCCAGCGATGCCAGCGGCAAGAACCTGCTGCAGTTCGCAGTGCGTACGCGGGTGAAGCTGTTCCATCGCCCCGCCGGGCTGCCGGGCAATGCACGCGACGCAGCGGCCGCGTTGCAGTGGACTGCCGATGGCGGTGCGCTGCAGGTACGCAACCCGAGCGCCTACCATGTGACCTTGAGTTCATTGACCCTGGCCGATGGCCGCAACGTGGAAGTGGACATGATCGCGCCGGGCGCACAGGTGCGCTATGCGTTGCCGAAAGGTGCCGTGATGCCGGCGACGGTGGCGTTCACGTGGCTGGATGATTACGGCACGCCACGCGATGCCGAAGCGCGCGTTGGACGGTAGGCGCGCACCCGGTTTCCGCAACGCTCAGGCAACCGCTTGCATTGAGGGTAGCCAGCGCGGCAGGCTGTAATCCACACCCGCACTTCGCAGGCCAGCGCCATGGCGTCACCCCCGGGCTCCGTGCTTGCCACCCTGCAACGGTTGCAGCGCCGGCTGCTGTTCGGGGGCGGCGCCACCCTGACCGTGCTGCTGCTGGCCGCAGGTTGCGCGGCATTGTGGCTGCGGCTGGAAACGGTGCACCTCAACGAGCGCGAGGCGCTGCGACGCGGCCAGCAGACGGTGGATCGCTACATCGGCGAGCGCCGGCGGGCCTACGTGGCCAGCTTGAACACCAACGCCACGTTATGGACCACCCAGCAGGCCGCGCTGGTGGCGGGCGGCACGCCTATTGCTGCCCGCTTTTCAGCGCAGGATGGCCAGACCGGGGTGATGGCGCCCGGCGCCCTGTCCGTCCCGTGGTTGGCGCTGTCCCCACGCGATGGCCGCCTTCCGCCCGCGGCAGAGGCGGCGTACCTGGGCATGGTGCAGACCTATTCGGCCTACATGGCCGCGACCGTGGCGGCACAGGATTCACCTACCCCACTGATCTCCTTCGCCTTCGAACCGGAAGGGCGCCTGTTCGCCATCGCGGGGCTGCGTGATGAAGCGCAACTGCTGCAGCTCATGAAGGTGCAGACCCGTGAACAGGCACTGGCCGCGCTGGTACAGACCGCCGATGCCGGCTGGCAGTCAGCGGGTGCGCAATCCGAGCTTCAACTGGAAAGCGGCCAGCTGCGCGCCTACTTCGGCCGCAATCCTTTCACCGGCGAGGATGCACTGGTTACCCAGATGCGCCTGCGCAGCAACGGCACCCCCTTCATCAACCGGCTGACCTTTGAACCTCTTCAGGGCCTGCGCGAGCGGTTGGAGGAGACCAGCCCGGGCATGTGGGAAGTGCTTGACCGGCAGGGACACGATGTTCTGCGCAGTGTTGCAGAGGGCACGATTCCCGCACCCGCACCGCAGGCCGCGTCCTCGACCCAGCGCAGGGCCGTGTCGCTGCCTGATGGCCGTGCCTTCGTGGTATCCGCACCCTTGCATGGCATCGACTGGACGCTGCTGCGGCTCTACCGCTGGGGCGACATCTGGGCGGCACAGCGGATCTATCTACTTGGCGGCGCGCTGGCCCTGGCTGCCCTGCTTGCCGCACTGTGGACGCTGTTGCTGCTGGTGAACCGGCGCGTGCTGCGGCCGGCACTGGAAGAAGCGGCGCGGGTGCATGAGAGCGAAGCGTTGAGCCGCACCTTGATCGAAACGTCGCCGGTGGGCTTGTGCCTGCTCGACCAGCCGAGGGGGCGGATGATCCTGCACAACCAGGCACTGGAGCAGCTGGTCGGCGACACCAACGGCAGCCTGATGGAGGTGCTGGTCGGCCGCCTGGTGCAACGCGTTGACGGCCAGGTACACGGGCAGGTATTCGAGGCGCCGTCCTCGGATGGGCGCGGTCCGCCGCGCTACCTGCAGTCGATCGTGGCCGCCTCGCGCTATCAGCGCCGGGCGATCTGGGTCTGCGCAGTGACCGATGTGACCGCACAGAAGGAAACCCAGCAACGCTTGCTGGATGCACGGCGGCACGCGGAACAAGCGCAGCACGATGCCGAGGCTGCAGACCAGGCCAAGACCGCCTTCGTGGCGATGATCAGCCACGAAATACGCACCCCCTTGAGCGGCGTGCTCGGCCATCTTGAACTGCTTGCGCACCAGACCATGCCGGCGACGGCGCACACGCATGTCACTCGCGCGAGGAGTGCTGCCGATGTGCTGCAGGGGCTGGTGAACGACACCCTGGATCTTTCCCGCATCGAAGCCGGGCTGATGACGCTGGAGCCGGCACCTTTCGATCCGCGCACCCTGCTGCGGCAGACCGCGACGCTGTTCGAACCACAGGCTGCCGCAAAGGGGCTGCGTCTGGAGCTGCACATTGGCGATGCGCTGGGGCCAGCCTACGTGGCCGACGCAGGCCGCTTGGCGCAGGTGATCAACAACCTGGTGGGCAATGCGGTGAAGTTCACAGCATCGGGAATGGTGGCGATCAGCGCCGATGCTTCAGTACGGCCCGATGGCACGGAATGGCTGCACGTGGAGGTCCGCGATACCGGCCCCGGCATCGATGCCGAGGCGCAGGCCGACCTGTTCAAGCCGTTCGTGCAGGTCGGTGCCGGTTCGGCACGGCAGCACGGCGGCAGCGGCCTGGGCCTGGCCCTGTGCCAGCGCTTCACCGAACTGCTCGGCGGTGCCATCGGCGTGCAAAGCACCCCGGGCGCCGGCAGCGTTTTCCACGTGGACATTCCTGCACGCCGGACCAGCGCCGTGGCAGACGCGCCGCCACGGCCGGCGCCCGTCGAGCGTGCGCATCCGTCGGGCGGCCACGCGTTGCTGGTGGATGACAGCCTGATCAGCCGTGACGTAACACTGGGGCAGCTGCAAGCGCTGGGTTGGCAGGTCACTCTCGCAGCCGATGGCGAAGAGGCCTGGCAGCGATGGCACGAGGGTCGGTTCGATATCGTGCTGACGGACCTGAACATGCCACGCCTCGACGGATACGGGCTCGCCCGGAAGCTGCGTGCGGACGATCCCTCCATTCCCATCATCGCGCTTACCGCCAATGCGATGCCCGAGGATGCGCGACGCGTACGCGAGGCAGGCATGTCCACGCTGCTGCTGAAGCCGCTCGACCTGCCTTCACTGGAAACCGTGCTGCTGGGATTCGAGCCCGACCACGCAGTCCGGCCCCCGTTACCTCCGGCGGTGAGCGACGCGATCCAGCGGCAGATGCGTGATGCCTTCCTGCAGACCGCGCATCGCGATTACACGGCATTGACCCAGGCACTCGATGGCGCCGATGCAGCGGCCATGATCGACCAGCTGCACAGCTTCAGCGGAGCACTGGCATTCCTGGGAGAGACCCAGGCGGCGCGCAGCTGCCAACAGGCCGAGCAGGCACTGCGCTGCACCGGTGTGACAGATGCGACGTCGAAGGCGGCAGTTGTTGAGGCTATCGCGTTGATCGCGGCGAGCATCGAACGCCAGGTTGCCGCACAACAGCAGGCATGACTCCCTGTGCTCAGCCGGCGAAGTGCTCGTACCCGCTCGGGCCTTCATGGCCTTCGGTATGCACGCCCTGCCCTTCCAGGATGCGGCCGATGCGGGTGATCGGCAGATCCAGCGATTCGGCAACGAAGTGCAGCGCGTCGCGCTGGTCGGCGGCGGCGGTGAAACACAGTTCGTAATCGTCGCCACCGTGCAGCGCGCACTCACGGGCAACATCGCGGCCCAGTAGTTCGCGCAGCGCCGGCGAGATCGGCAACGCGTCGGCATCGACTTCGGCGCGCACGCCGCTGCGTGCCGCGATGTGGCCAAGGTCGGCCAGCAAGCCATCGGAAATATCCACGGCCGCATGCGCGAACGCACGCAGGCGCAGGCCCAGGGTCACGCGCGGCGTCGGCCGCAGCAGGCGCAGGCGCAGGCTTTCGTAGTCGGCCAGCAGCGTGGCGGTGGCCACGCTCAACGCCCCCTGCTGCCAAAGGCGCAGCGCACCGGCCGCATCGCCTAGCGTGCCGCTGACCCAGATGTCGTCGCCCACCTGCGCGCGGTCACGGCGCAGCGCCTGGCCACGGCCGACCTGCCCCATCGCGGTCACCGACAGCGACAGCGGACCGCGCGTGGTGTCGCCACCAATCAGGGCGATGTCGTGCTGGTCGGCCAGTGCGAAGAAGCCATCGGCGAAGGATTCAATCCAGTCTTCAGTGGCCTCCGGCAACGACAGCGCCAGCGTGCACCAGGCGGGGCGCGCGCCCATCGAGGCCAGATCGGAAAGATTGACCGCCAGGGTCTTCCAGCCGATGTCGAAAGCCGGGGTTTCCACCGGGAAATGCACGCCACTGTTGAGCGTATCGGCGGTGACCACCAGCTGTTCGTTCGGGCGTGGCTGCAGCAGCGCGGCATCGTCACCGATGCCGAGCAGGATGTCGTCGCGCTCGAGGGTGCGGGCGCGGATGCGGTCGATGAGGGCGAATTCGGCCAGGGACATGGGGCGCTCCGTGGAGGTGGCGGCGATATCGGGCATCGGTGCCAACCAAGGTTGGCACCCACCAAAAGCGGAGTCAGGGCCGGTATCGACCCCGCAGGTCACGGCCCGTCCAGGACGAGCAGAACCGGGTCAGTGACCCGATTCGACCTTGCGCCATTCCACGGCGGCGCGATCGAGCACGCCGTTGACGTAGGTGTGGCCGTGTTCGGAACCGAAGCGCTTGGCCGATTCGATGGCTTCGTTGATCACCACGCGGTACGGCACGTCCAGGCGGTAGCGCAGCTCATAGGCGGCCAGGCGCAGCACCGCGCGTTCGATCGCGTCCACTTCTTCAATGCCACGGTCCAGGTACGGGCCGAGGGCTTCGTCGATGTCACGCCGGTTGTCGAGCACGCCATGCAGCAGTGCCTCGAAGTACGCCAGGTCGGCGATTTCGCGGGCCTGCTCGTGGGCGAACTGGGCGATCAGCGACTGTGCGTTGCCGCCGGAGATCTGCCAGGCGTAGATGGCCTGCACGGCACGACGGCGCGCGCGCGAGCGCAGTACCGGATCGACGCCATCGCGGCGGACGGGTTTACCGGAGGGCTTGCCCTGGGTGTTCTTGTTCATGGCAGCTGCTCCAGAAGGTTGACCATTTCCAATGCGGCGAGTGCGACTTCCTCGCCCTTGTTGCCGTGGCTGCCGCCTGCGCGGGCCTCGGCGTCTTCAACGCGTTCCACCGCCAGCACGCCGTTCAGCACCGGCACGCCGAAATCCAGCTGCACGCGCATCAGGCCTTCGGCGCAGCGGTCGGCCACGTGTTCGTAATGGCGGGTGTCGCCACGGATCACGCAGCCCAGGGTGAGGATGGCGGCGTGTTCATGGGCGGCGGCCAGGCGTGCGGCCACCAGCGGCAGTTCCCAGGCACCCGGCACGCGGATCACGTCGATGTTGGCTTCGGTGATGCCGTTGCCGGCCAGGCTCAGGCGGGCGCCTGCGACCAGCGCGTCGGTGATGCGGGCGTTCCAGCGGCTGGCCAGGATGGCGAAGCGCGCCGATTCGGGAGTGCGAAGATCGCCTTCGTAGTGGCTCATATGCGGCTTGGGGGACTCGATAAGGGGGTAATTCTAGCGTGGATGGGCCCCGGCCGTGGCTGGCGGGGGCCTGCAGGCGTGCCGACCAACGGTCGGCA
>DQIG01000169.1:3209-3823 GCA_003525885.1 Stenotrophomonas sp. | reverse complement strand
GGCGGCGGCGGACGCTGTGCCAGCCGCCGCAACGCGACCAGTTCGGCCAACTGCGGGCGCAGCCCGTCACCTTCGAGCGCGGACGGTGCCTGTTCCAGGGATGGATCGGTCATGCGCAGGCTCAGGGTGCCGGCACCCGGGCCAGCAGTTCCTGCACCAGGCGCTCGCCATCCCAGCCCTCGGCGGTGGCTTCATAGCTGGGCAGCACGCGATGGCGCAGCACGTCGGCGGCTACCGCACGCACATCGTCGGGCGTGACAAAGTCACGGCCGGCCAGCCACGCCCGCGCACGGGCACAGCGCTCCAGTGCGATGGAACCACGCGGGCTTGCGCCCCAGGCGATGCGGCGGCCAAGGCCGGCGTCGTAGCGCGAGGGATCGCGCGACGCCAGCACCAGTTCGATCAGGTAGCGCTCCAGTGCCGGTGCCATGTGCAGGTCCAGAACTTCGCGGCGGGCGTCGAACACGTCCTGCATCGGCATCTTGTCCGGCGCCGGCGCGGCCTCGCCCAATGCACCACGGGCACGCTCACGGGCCAGCCGCAGGATCTCCGATTCGGCCGCCTGGTCCGGATAACCGATGCGCACGTGCATCAGGAAGCGGTCCAGCTGCGCT
>DQIG01000169.1:2875-3001 GCA_003525885.1 Stenotrophomonas sp. | reverse complement strand
TGGCCATCACCAGGAACAGCGGCGGCAGCGCATAGGTATGGCGGCCAACCGTGACCTGGCGCTCGCCCATGGCTTCCAGCAGCGCCGACTGCACTTTGGCCGGCGCACGGTTGATCTCGTCGGCCA
>DQIG01000169.1:1116-2723 GCA_003525885.1 Stenotrophomonas sp. | reverse complement strand
GGTTGATCTCGTCGGCCAGCAGGATCGGGTGGAAGATCGGGCCAGGCACGAACTCGAAGCGGCCTTCCTGCGGGCGCCAGATTTCGGTGCCGGTGAGGTCGGCCGGCAGCAGGTCGGGGGTGAACTGCACGCGGGCAAAGTCTGCTTCCAGGCGCGAGGCCAGTGCACGGATCGCCGTGGTCTTGGCCAGGCCCGGTGCGCCCTCCACCAGCAGATGGCCGTCGGCCAACAGCGCGATCAGCAGGCGCTCAACGAGTGCCGCCTGGCCGACGATCTCGGCCGACAACGCATCGCGCAGCTGGGTGAACGCCGCATGCAGGCGGGAAGTGGCCGGCGCGGGCGGCGGCGAGACGGATTCGGGCATCGGCGGTGGCAGGTTCATGGGGGCCTTTGACCGGCGCAGGACGGCACGGGTTCCCGACATCATCGCAGGGTGCCCTGCGATTGGCATCAAGAACGGCTGAACGGCGCATCCACGCATGGCGTGGATGTACTGGCGCAAACGAGAAAGGGCCGCACAGGGCGGCCCTTTCTCCTCTGCAAGGGTGCGTTGGCTCAGTTCTGCTTGGCCACGCGCAGCACCTTCGGAGTGACGAACACCAGCAGCTCGGCCTTGTCCTTGTTGCGGCCGCGCTTCTTGAACAGGTTGCCCAGGAACGGCACGTCGCCCAGGAACGGCACCTTGCTGATGCTGTTGCGATCGGTGAACTCGTAGACGCCACCGATCACCACGGTCTGCCCATCCTCGACCAGCACCGCGGTGTTGACTTCGCGACGGTTGATCGACGGCACGGTGCCGTAGCCTTCCAGCTGGATCAGCTGGTCGACTTCGTCCTTCTTCACCTGCATGTTGAGGAACACGCGGTTGTCGTTGGTGATGGTCGGGGTGACCTTCAGCTCCAGCACCACTTCCTTGAACTGCACGTTCGGCGTCGCCACGCCGCCAGCGGTACCACCGCTGATGGTGACGTAGCCGATTTCCTTGCCCTGCTTGATCATCGCTTCGCGCTGGTTGGTGGTGACCACGCGCGGGTTGGAGATCACCTCGCCTCGCGATTCCTGCTGCATGGCCGACAGCTCCACGTCCAGCAGGTAACCGGCATTGAGGATCGACAGTGCCAGCGAACCCGGGTTGCTGGCGGCAGCCACCGGCAGGTTCCAGTTCAGGCCACGGGTGATCGCCGAGCCGGACTTCACCGGCGGCGGGCCGACCCGGCCACCGGCTTCCCAGTCACGCTCGGCCTTGGCGTTGGCCAGGTCGGTCGTGACCTGCGACTCACGGGTCTTGGCGTTGGCATCCAGGCTGCCGCTGAAGTACACGTTGTCACGGCTGCCGCTGACACCGAACTTCGCACCGAGTTCGCGGGCGAAGGTATCGGTGGCGATGACGATGCGGCTTTCGATCAGCACCTGGTCGACCGGGCGGTCGATCACGTTGATCAGCTCGCGCATGCGCGCGATCTTCTTCGGGATGTCGCTGATCATCAGCGTATTGGTGCGCTCGTCGGCCACGATGCGGCCGCGTGAGGACAGGAAGCCACTGTCTTCCTGCGAAGAGCTGCCCGAACCACCACCGCTGCCACCACCGCCACTGCCACCGATGCCCT
>DQIG01000169.1:721-968 GCA_003525885.1 Stenotrophomonas sp. | reverse complement strand
CCGCCACTGCCACCGATGCCCTTGGCCTCGGTCAGCGCTTTGAAGATCTGCGTGGCACTGTGGTAGTTGATCTGGATGTAGTCGGTCTGCAGGTCTTCGCGGTTCTCGATGGCGATGCGCGCGTCTTCCTTCTCCTGCTCGAACTTGGCCAGTTCAGCCTGCGGTGCCACCCAGATCACGCTGCCGTCGCGACGCTTGTCCAGGCCCTTCGCGCGCAGGACGATATCCAGCGCCTGGTCCCACGGCA
>DQIG01000169.1:0-573 GCA_003525885.1 Stenotrophomonas sp. | reverse complement strand
CCAGCGCCTGGTCCCACGGCACATTGACCAGGCGCAGGGTCACATTGCCCTGCACCGAGTCCGACGCAACCACGTTCAGGTTGGATTCCTCGGCGATCAACTGCAGCACGGTGCGCACCGGCACGTCCTGGAAGTTGAAGGTCACCGGCTTGCCGGTGAAACCGCGCTGGCCGACGGCCTTGGCCGCCTGGGTGACGCTGCCGGCGGTGACCGCGCCGACGGCGGCCGTGGCCTGCCGCGGGCTGATCTCAACCACGTACTCGTTGCCGCTCTGGTAAGCCAGCGATTCCACTGCACCACCGGTGCTCAGCACCAGCTGGGTACCTGCACCGGACGGCTTGGCGTCGATGCGCTGTACCGGCGTGGCGAAGTCGGTGACGTTCATCGGCTTCTGCAGGTTGGCCGGCAGTCGGGCATTGCCGACGTCGACCACGACGCTGTTGCCCTGCGTGCGCAGGTCAGGGATCGCGCCCTGCCCGTCGAACTGCACGATCAGGCGCCCGGCGCCGTCATCGCCACGCTTGAAATCGATCTTGGCCACCGACAGGCCTGCCGGCGCAGCAGCCGGGGCCA
>DQIG01000023.1 GCA_003525885.1 Stenotrophomonas sp. | reverse complement strand
GGTAGGTGCCAACCTTGGTTGGCACAGAAGCGCCGACCAAGGTCGGCCTCTACCAGAGCGGGCGCGGACCAAGGCCCGCACCCACCCGACCAGCCCTTACTGGGCCAGCTTCGCCTTCAGCGCGGCGATCAGCTTCACCGGCGCTTCGGCGGTGGCCGGCAGGCCACGCGGGTCGACCGCGGAGATGTAGGCGCCAGCATCGACAGCGACCACGCGGACCAGGAAGTTGCTGCCTTCGTAGGCCACGTCATACGAGCCCAGCAGCTGCGCGCGGCTGGCAATGGTCACGCCCTCCACGCCTTCCAGCGCGGTGCCGACCTTGGCAAAAGCCTCGTCCTTGCCACCGGCGATGGTGAAACCGGTGTTGCCCACGGCCGGGGCCGCAGCCACCGGGGCCGCCGGCTTGGTCGCCGAGGCAAGGGTCGGCACCTTGTTGTCACTGGTGGCGTTGGGCAGGTTCAGGTCCGGCGGCACTTCCAGCGGACGCATTTCCGGGGCCAGGGCGTAGTCGCCCTTGACGCCACGCTTGAAGCAGCCGGTGGTGCCGGCGGCAACAGCCACCGCAAGCAGGGCGTAGGACAGCACGCGGACGGTGGATACGGATTGACGCATGTGAATCTCCTGGGTCAGACCAAGACGGAAGGTCAGTGGCTGGAAAGGGCTTCGAGGGCGGCGATGTCGCCGGCAAGGTGGTCGGCCGCCGGATGATGTGCTGCCGACAGTGGCAGCAGCGGCAGGCGCAGGTCGTGACCGATGCCGATGCGGCGCAGCAGCGCCTTGACCGGAATCGGGTTCGGTTCGACACCACAGAAATCATGGAACGGATGCAGGCGCGCGTCCCAGGACCCGGTGGCTTCATGGTCGTGGGCGGCGGCCAGCTCGCACATCCGGCGGTAGGCGCCCGGAAGCACGTTGGAACCGACCGAGATCAGACCATCGACGCCGGCCTGGATCGACCGGGCCGCCGTGCCGTCGTCACCGCTGAGCACGGCGAACTGCGGGCTGCGCAGGGCCAGCAGCGCCTGCACCCGGCCGGTGTCGCCCACCGCCTCCTTGATGCCGACGATGTTGGGATGGCTGGCCAGTTCGGCCACGGTCTCCGGTTGCATGTCGCAACCGGTGCGGCCAGGCACGTTGTACAGCACGACCGGCAGCCCGCCCTGGTCGGCAACCGCGCGGTAGTGCGCGATCAGGCCGGCCTGGGTCGGCCGCACGTAAGGCGGGGTGACCACCAGCGCGTGGCTGGCGCCGAGCGCGGCGGCACGACGGGTCTGTTCGATGGTCTTGGCGGTGCCCGAAAGGCCGGTCCCGGCCATGACCGGGATGCGGCCGCCGATGCGCTCGACCGCGCTGGCCAGCAGCAGGTCGTACTCGGCATCGGTGAGGGTCGCCGCTTCGCCGGTCGAGCCGGCAACGACAACGCCATGGACGCCACCTTCCAGTTGCAGGTGCAGCAGGCGCTGCCAACCGTCGGGATCGAGGGCGCCGTCGGCCCGGAACGGGGTCGCCAGCGCGGTGATGAGGCCGGAAAGGGACAAGGACGTGCTGCTCTTGGCTGGGAAGGGAAAACGCCCGCCACGAAAGGCCGGGGGCGACTTGAATGTTACTTGCGGCGCGAAAGCACGGGCAAGTATGCTGGACACCGGTGGATCCCCGCCTCTGGCGGGCATTCAGACTAACGCATGCATTACCCGGAATCGCCTTGACCGACACCACCCCGCGCCCCGCGCCGAGCGAAAACCACCTCCTGATCAACGCCTATACGACGCATCCGGAGTCCCCCCTGCTGTCCGTCACCCGCCGCATCGCCGACAGCGGCTGCAATCTGGTGGACGCACGCCTGGCCACGGTCGGCCGCGATGTCTCGGTCACCGCCCTGGCCACCGGCTCCTGGGACTCGGTGGCCAAGCTCGAGGCGATGCTGACCCGACTGGAACGCGAGGAAGGCCTGAAGCTGGTCTGGTACCGCACCGCCGCCAAGCAGGCGCAGTCCAACCTGCTGCCGTACATCGTTGAAGTGATCGCCGCCGACAAGCCGGGCATCCTGTTCCAGCTGGCCGATTTCTTCGACCGCCAGGGCATCACCATCGAGAACCTGCAGAGCACGCGTTACCGCGCCATGCAGACCGGCGCGGAAATGTTCAGCGCACAGGTCACCATCGGCGTACCGGCCAACATGCACATCGCCGCACTGCGCGACGATTTCCTTGAATTCTGCGACCACCTGAACCTGGACGCGATCATGGATCCGATGAAGTTCTGATTTTTCGCGCATCCCTCACGGGCGCGTGGCGTTTCATGCAATTGTCGTAGAAAGAACCCAGGCTCGACAGAAGGACCTCATGAACAACGGCGACACCCTGGACAGCACCACTCTCTCCCTGCCGCTGGCCCTGTCCGGCGGCGCCCAGGCCACCCTCGGCGACTATGCCGGCCAATGGCTGGTGCTGTACTTCTATCCCAAGGACAGCACCCCGGGCTGCACCACCGAAGGCATCGACTTCAACGCGCTGCTGCCGAAGTTCAAGAAGGCCGGCGCGGTCGTGCTGGGCGTCTCGCGCGATTCGGTGAAGTCGCACGACAACTTCTGTGCCAAGCAGGGCTTCAGTTTCCCGCTGGTCAGCGATGGCGACGAAGCGCTGTGCACCGCCTTCGACGTGATCAAGATGAAGAACATGTACGGCAAGCAGGTACGTGGCATCGAACGCAGCACCTTCCTGATTTCCCCCGACAGCCGCATCGTGCAGTCCTGGCGCAAGGTCAAGGTTGCCGGCCATGCCGATGCCGTTCTCGCCGAACTGAAGGCCTCCCAGTCCAAGTGAGTCCCACTGCCTACTGTGTCTGCCATCACCCTGCCCCGCAGCAGGTCGTGGTGGTTTTTCCCTGTCCGTAACCAGGAATCGACGATGACCCGAGGCAAGCGCATCTACGTGCTGGATACCAACGTGCTGATGCACGATCCCACCGCGCTGTTCAAATTCGAGGAGCACGACGTCTACCTGCCGATGCAGGTGATCGAAGAGCTGGACAACGGCAAGAAGGGCACCTCCGAAGCGAGCCGCAACGCCCGCCAGGTGAGCCGCTTCCTCAACGAACTGGTGCAGGAATCCGGCCTGGACAACCTGGCCGACGGCATTCCGCTGCAGCGCCCCCATGGCCTGCAGCTGCGCGGCAAGCAGAGCGCCGGCAAGCTGCGCTTCCAGACCAGTCATTTCGACGCGGGCAAGAGCTTTGGCAAGGTCATTCCGGACAATGCCATCCTCGGCGCAATCCTGGCCCTGAAGGAAGAAACCCCGGACCTGCCGGTGGTGTTTGTTTCCAAGGACATCAACCTGCGGATCAAGGCCGCCATCGCCGGCATCGTGTCCGAGGACTACGAGAACGACCGCGCGCTGGACGATTTCAGCCTGCTCTACACCGGCGCCACCGAGCTGCCGGAAGACTTCTGGAAGCGCCACGGCGACGACCTGCGCAGCTGGAGCGACAAGGGCCGCACGCATTACGAAATCCAGGCGCAGGACGGCGAGGAGTGGTACCCGAACCAGTACGTCTATCTGCCGGGCGAAGATGAAGTCGAGCTGCGCGTCAGCCGCGTGGTCGGCGACGGCAAGGTAGTGCTGTCGCTGGTCGATGATTTCCGCCACGGCAGCCACGCCGTGTGGGGCATCAGCGCACGCAACCGCGAGCAGAACTTCGCCCTCAACGCACTGATGGACCCGGAGATCGACTTCGTCACGCTGCTGGGTACCGCCGGCACCGGCAAGACCCTGCTGGCACTGGCTGCCGGCCTGGCGCAGACGATGGACCAGCAGCGCTACCGCGAGATCATCATGACCCGCGCCACGGTCAGCGTCGGCGAAGACATCGGTTTCCTGCCGGGCACCGAGGAAGAGAAGATGACGCCGTGGATGGGCGCGCTGACCGACAACCTGGAAGTGCTCACGCACAACCAGGAAGGCGGCACCTGGGGTCGCCAGGCCACCAACGACCTGCTGGCCAGCCGCATCAAGATCCGCTCGATGAACTTCATGCGCGGCCGTACCTTCCTGTCGCGCTACCTGATCCTGGACGAGGCGCAGAACCTCACCCCGAAGCAGATGAAAACGCTGATCACCCGTGCCGGCCCCGGCACCAAGATCGTCTGCCTGGGCAACGTCGAGCAGATCGATACGCCGTACCTGACCGAGACCACCTCGGGCCTGACCTACGCGGTGGACCGCTTCAAGAACTGGCCGCATAGTGCACACATCACCCTGCGCCGTGGCGAGCGTTCGCGCCTGGCCGATTACGCTTCGGAGGTGTTGTGAACCGCTGCACCCGCCTGTTGCTGCCCACGGCTGCGATCACCCTCGCAGCCGTACTCGGCGCCTGTACCACCACGCGCGGCCCAGCCAGCGTGCCGACCGCCGAGCGCACCGGCCAGTCCTGGGTGGTCACCCGCCCGATCATCGCCGCGCAGGTGCTCGACACCTGCTCGCGACCTAGCCCGGGCCGCGAGGCCGGGCGGGTCAGTGGTTACTGGGCGCCCAGCCGGCAGCAGGTCGACCAGCTGGAGGCGAAGCTGTCTTCGCTGGAGGCCCAGGTGCCGAAGGTGCTGGACTTTGACCGCCAGTACGTCGGCATCGAAAGCGCGGGCCAGCGGTTGATCTACATCAACGCCTTCCACCTGCCCGACGACAGCGGCATCAATCCGGCCCGTGAAGCGATCCGCGTCTGCGATGGCGGCGCGCAGTTCTGGGGCGCAGTGTTCGACCCGGCCAGCAACACCTTCAGCGAGCTGCAGTTCAACGGCGGCCTCGGCGGGCCCTGAGGGCCCTGCCGATGGGAATACGCCTGCCCACCTGGGTCTGGATCGGCGCGGTCGCGCTCTCGTGCGTGGCCGGCATGGTCAACGTGGTTGGCTTCCTTGGTTTCGAGCACCAGGCGGTCAGCCACATGACCGGCAGCACCAGCCAGCTCGGCATGGCGCTGGCCCAGGGTGACTGGCGCGCGGTAGGCCACCTGTGGGGGCTGCTGATCGCGTTCTCGCTGGGCGCGATGCTCAGCGGCCTGCTGATCCAGGACAGCACCCTGCAGCTGGGCCGGCGCTACGGCGTAGCGCTGGCATTGGAATCGGCACTGCTGCTGGTGGCCATTCCATTGTTCGAACAACACCAGATCTGGGGCGCACTGGCCGCCGCCATGGCCTGCGGCCTGCAGAATGCAATGGCCACCACCTTCAGCGGCGCGGTGGTGCGCACCACCCACCTCAGCGGCATGTTCACCGACCTCGGCATCGGCCTGGGCCACCTGCTGCGTGGACTGCCGCTGCAGGTGCGGCGACTGACCCTCAGCGGCCTGATCATCAGTGGCTTCCTTGCCGGCGGCATGATCGGCGCCTGGCTGTTCATGCACTGGCAGTACGACGCCCTGCTCGCCCCCGCCCTGCTCACCGGCCTGACCGGCCTGGGCTATGTGCTGTACCAGCAGTGGGCGCGTTGGCGGCATTGAGGCCCGCACTCCGGGGGGCGCTCTGGGGGTCAGATCCTTTTTCCTGCGGGAAACGGATCTGACCCCATCTACCGGCGGCGACGCTACCGCCTTTACGGTGACCACGGCACAATCGCTGGATGAGCCCGACCACTCCCGTATCCGCCCTGACCATCGCCGGTTCCGACTCCGGCGGTGGCGCGGGCATCCAGGCCGACCTGAAGGCCTTCGCCGCACACCGCGTGCATGGCCTCTCCGCGATCGCTGCACTGACCGCGCAGAACACCCGTGGCGTCATCGCCGTGCATGTGCCGCCAATCGATTTCCTGCGCGCACAACTGGATGCCTGCTTCGACGACTTCGACATCCACGCGGTGAAGCTGGGCATGCTGGCCAACGCCGAGGTGATCAATGCCGTCGCCGAAGCACTGGAGAAGCATCGTCCGCCCCACGTGGTGCTGGACCCGGTGATGGTCGCCACCAGTGGCGCGCGCCTGCTGGAAGACAGCGCCCTGCAGGCCATGCGTGAGCGCCTGATCCCGCTGGCCACGCTGATCACCCCGAACACGCCGGAAGCGGAGCTGCTGGTCGGACGGAAGATCGGCAACGGCGATGACGCCGAACGGGCGGCCTCCGCCCTGCTCGACCTTGGTGCGGGTGCGGTGCTGCTGAAAGGTGGCCACCTGCAGGAAGGTAACCGCGTGATCGACCGTTACTTCGACAGCGTCAGCAGCGAAGAATTCATCCACGCCCGCCTGCCACTGGATGCACACGGCACCGGCTGCACGCTGGCCTCGGCCATCGCCGCGCAGCTGTGCAACGGCCTGAGCCTGGCCAACGCCTGCGAAGCCGGCATCGACTACGTTGCACGCGGCCTGCAGCAGGGCTATGCGCCGGGCCGCAGCGAAGTGCTGGTACTCGATCACTTCGGCGCGGCACCGCACGCATGAACCTGACGCCGACCCTCCTTGCGGTGCAGTGCAACGACGGCCATCGCTACGAAGTGATTGCCTGCGTGCCTGCACAGCCCATCGCACGCCTGCTGTGGCTGCCAGCGCTGGGCGTGGCCGCGCGCCACTACCTGCCGCTGGCGCAGGCGCTGGCAGCGAAGGGCGTGGCGGTCTACCTGCATGAGTGGCGCGGCAACGGCAGCAGCTCACTACGCCCGTCGCGCGCGCAGGACTGGGGCTATCGTCAGGTACTCGAGCAGGATCTGCCGACCAGCCAGGCGGTCCTGGCTGCTGCAGATGAGGACGCTGGCACCCTGCCCTGGATCATCGGCGGCCACAGCCTCGGCGGGCAGCTGGCCTGCGTGCATGCCGGCCGCAACCCGCAGCACTTCCAGCGCTTGTGGTTGGCGGCGAGCGGCTCCCCGTTCTGGCGCAGCTTCCCGCCACCGCGCGGCTGGCTGCTGCCACTGGTCTA
>DQIG01000141.1:2291-4827 GCA_003525885.1 Stenotrophomonas sp. | reverse complement strand
AGACTCCCGAAGCATGGTCGTAGTATCGAGCGGTGACGTTCAGGACATCGGTTGCACCGGGCTGGATGACGTGTTCCAGCCGATACACACGACCGGGCACTACATTGCTATCCGATGGAGATGCTGCCACCACACCGGCAGTGTTCAGAGTTCCTTGCCGAATCTGGAACAGAGTTGAGCTGGTGCCGGTAGGACTGTCACGGCCGTCGAATACTGCACACGTTACCGGTGCGGCATCAACCGACGATCCTTCGACGAAGTAGCCAATACCGCCGATGTTGATCTGCGGAGAACTACCACGATTGGGAACAGTCACCAGACAGCTGACCACGTGTGCAGGCATGGCTGCACCTACAGCAATGGCTGCGCTGGGAATGCGCTGGAACCCCCAGCTTTGACTGCTACCCGTGCGCCCACGGCCGAAGATCCCGGCAGTGTCTGCCATTGAACCGCCTCCACCGGTAGTGGAGGGAGATACGTCGTCCCAATTGGCAATGATGCTCATGAGATGTCAATCCAGATGTCGCCTTCGGCCGGGCTGGTCGGCGCAGCTGTCGATACGGTGATCGGCAGGCCCAGATTGGCCTTGGTATTCCGGACCGCAGTGGCGTTGGCAAACGCGACGCTATCGTTCACGTTGACGCTCCGCACGAAGGCGTCCCGATACCGGAAGGTGCCACTGCCCAGGTCGTCTTTCAGGGTCGTCCGAGGCCGAACCAGGTAGTCCGTGGTGATGACCTTGTTCCCCAGCTCAATCCGGAAGGGCATGTCGACAATGGAGTTGCCGAAACCCACCGGGCGCACCTGGAACTGGAGGTTGTCGGCGTCCAGCACGACGTACAACGAGAAGTTTCCTCCGACCTCATTCATCCACCAGCCGGGGCTGCCGGAACTCATGCGGACCTGCGTCCCGGTGAACGTCTTGATGCCACCGACGTCCTCGTCGCCCGTGTTCTGCACCAGGCCCGCCCGGATGGCGCTGACCAAGACCTTCACGGTGCCGCCAGCCTGGAAAGCAGGCAACATCTCGGTGCCGGCGAGCGCGGCGGCATTGGGCAGGGCAGAGATCTTTACGTCGACCATTTTCGTTACTCCAGAATCAAGACGTCGCCCGCCTCGGTGACCAGGCGATCGCCTGCCTCGGTCACCAGCTGCGCGCGGTACAGGAAGGTGTGCTGCAGGATCTGCCAGCTGCGGTATCCGTCTCGGATGGCCTCGACTTCGACGCGCATCTGTTTCCCGCCGCTGCCGGCGGGTGGCGTGTAGGTGTCGGACGTGCCGGCGATGCCCGCCTGAGTACGCATCAGCGACCCTGCCAGGTACCAGCGGACGGTATAAGTGGTGCCTGGCTCTGGGCCGATGCTGCCCTGCTCGGTGTCGATCAGCTGGTCGGCCTGCAGGAGGCGGTCGCGATGCGCCCACTGCACCGTAAGCGCGGCGCCGGCGGTCCACACCTCCGGGGGATAGGCAGCGCCCTGGACGCGCAGCTGGCCAGGCGGGTACGGGCGGATCTGTCGACGCTGCACAGTCAGGCCGATGGCGGTGGCCAGGTCAGGGTTCAGCTCGCCCTGGCTGGTGCGGGTGAGCAGCTTCGCCTGGGGCGATTCGTTGGCCAGATACTCACGGGTGTCGAAGCCCACGTACTCGTCGGTGAACCACACCCGCGTGCCGACCGCGTGCGCCGCAGGCACCGTATCTACGCAGCCACGGGCAACGGTAAGGGTGGCTGCCACTGGGTCGAGGGCAACCACGCGCACCAGTTCGTCATCGATCAGGGCCTCGGTACCGATTGCGACAGCGTCCAGACTGACGCCAGCGGACAGCGCGATGGAGGTAGTTGTGGCGGTCATGGCGGTGATCAGCAGGCCCGTGGGGGCAAAGTCTGCCGTGCCAGCCTCTGCGAATGCCTCGCTGCCCAGCCGGGTCTGCAGCGTGTAGCCATAGGCCACCGACGACGGCCGCACGCCGATCGACGTGAGGTAGCCGACCTCGGGGGACACTGCCGCCAGCTCGGCCGCGCCAAGCGTGGCGGCCAGATCGCGGTAGCTCGCCTCCTGCAGCCGTTGCACGGTCACCGGCTTGGGCTTGGTATCAGGCTCAACCCAAACGCTTCCGGATGGCTGGATATAGCTGGCCGCCGCCATTCCGCTGACATCCTGGACGACGGTCAGCACCACGGCGCTTTCTGTCTGCGTTCCCTCATCGATGTCGAGAATCCGCACAGGCATGCGAACCACGCCCCGGCGTGGCCACGACAGGGCACGCACCTGCCCGCGCTTGAACGGGCCGGCGTCCTGCCGCACGCGGACCTTCACCCTACACGGGAGGCTGCTCACGGCAGCGACCTCGCGCGCGGCGACGCGGCTCGCGAGCGCGGTATTCCACAGGCCGGGATAGTTCTTGCGGCTGCTGACGACCCGTCCCTGCGCCTGCACGCTGGCAAGGTTCTGATAGGTGACGGCCGCGTCCTTGTTGGTGGCGATATCGCGGTAGACGACCGTGATCTCGTTGATGCTGTTCTCCAGCATCGGCTGGG
>DQIG01000141.1:401-2128 GCA_003525885.1 Stenotrophomonas sp. | reverse complement strand
CCCCCCCTGCCACTCCAGCAGCTCAATGATGCTCGCAGGGCCAATCTCGTCCAGGGTGGCGGGGTCGTAGTCCGGCCGCACCAGCACCAGCTCGGTCAGGCCCGTCACTGGATCCTCGATGCGCATGCCACCGATGTGGTCGCACACCATGTCCATGAATTCACCGGCAGGCACCGATCGGGACCACTTCAGGCACAGACCGAAGCCCTCATCCTTCAGGGTCTGGGCGGCCTTGCGGAAGCTCTCATCGTTGATCACGTCGATTGGGTGGCCCATGCCCTCGGTACGGACCTGATAGATGATGTGGGCCGGGTTCATTCCCTCATCGATCTGCACCAGGTCGCCCTGCCAAAGGCCGTTCTTCCAGCCTTGCTTCCAGCGGGACCACTTCTTCGACCAGTTCTTGATGTAGGGGTTCATCGCCGAGACCTGGCCGTTGAACACCGATGTGACCAAGTTGCGGCCGGCCGGCCACGGGCCAGGCACCAAGGATTGCAGGTACGCGCTCGGCATCTGGGTCGGCTCACCCATGCGGACCTCAAGGGTTCCTTCGATGCCGCCTTCACCCTTGTCGCCGCCGAACACGTCGGGAGCCAGGATGCGGATCGACCGGGAGGCCGTGATCGGTCCCGTGGCAGGCACCGTGATCGGTACCTTCATCCCCATCCAGCTCAGGTAGGCAGTCTGCGCAGTGCCATCCCACACCTTGCGATCGCCGACACGGATCTCGCGCAGAGCATCCGCCGGCCCAAGGCACTCACCGAAGTAGAGGCCCATGAAGTAGCGATAGCCAACCGTTTGCTTCTTGCCACTACCCACGGTGGACCTCCGCACGGGCGATCGCAGCCAGGCGCTGTGCGAATGCGTCATCCAGCGCTTCAAACTGCTCCACAGGCAGCCCCTCGTCCAGGAACTGGCGGAGGTCAAGCCCGTGGCGGTCCATCCAGCTGCGGATGCCTGCGGCACACAGTACGCCGCTGCGCTCGCCGAGCTTGGCTGCCCGTGCGTGTTCGACGGTCACCATTACCACCGCGCGACCTCCTGGCCATCCACGAAATAGGTGTAGTCGACCACCCAGTCGACCCACAGCCAGCGACGGCGATAGCCGTAGCCATGACGGTGCGACCAGAAGAAGACCGGGTGCCCGAACCAGTAGCGCCGAAGAACCGGCTTGATGTGGAGCCTCATTTCTTGCCGCCCTTGACCTTGATCGGCGTAGTGCGCAGATCGCCGTAGAACAGCACGTTGGGATCATCGATCCAGTTCGTGCCGAAGATCATGCTGCACTCGCGCCCGTCCTCGGCTGTCGGAACGTTGAAGTCCTCCAGGGCGGCCGGCTTGGGCACCGTTGGCTTCGGGCGCATCACATAGCTGATGACCAGCGCCACGATCATGATGACGATCTGAACCCACATGGGATGCTCCTTTAGAAAATGGGATCGGGACCAAAGGGGTTTTTCGACGTGATGGTGTGCTGCCCCCCATACCTCAGCGCGTTGTCGAACTTCTCGTGACAGATCTGCAGAGAGTGGCCACAGCCTGGATAGGCAGAAACCAACTCACCGGCTGCCAGTGGCGCGGGCGTCAGCAGGGTGAGCGTTGGTCCGGTGTGGCCAACGACAAAGCGACGCTCGATGGCGGCGCCTCGGGCCCACCTGATGAAGCCGCCAACGAACCAGCCATCCGGCTTTGCCGCGAAGGCGTTGGAGGTGATCGTGTTGGCGGCT
>DQIG01000141.1:0-235 GCA_003525885.1 Stenotrophomonas sp. | reverse complement strand
GGCTGCCGCCGACAGCACCCCGTCGACCCTGAACAACTCCGCGTTCAAACCGCAGTCCGCGTCGAACAGCGCGAAGGGGCACTGCACCTGCCAGCAGCGGCGGAGGCCATTGGTGGCGGCGGCGCCGGCGTTGCTCTGGCAGGTCAGCACGAGGTCGTTCTGCCGCTCGTTGAAGTCGCTCAGCACGCCGTTCCATGTGCCGCGGATTGCGCCGTCGCTCTTCCGCACCCTGCGC
>DQIG01000054.1:10528-11529 GCA_003525885.1 Stenotrophomonas sp. | reverse complement strand
GGCCAGCCGGCACAGGCGCTGCGCCCGCTGCTGCTGCACCTCGCTGGCCTGCAGCGTGGCCTGGCCGACAACGTGCAGCGCTGCCCGGGCCGCTCGCGCAGCCGCAAGCGCCAGGTGTTCGGCCGCATGCAGCGCGCGCGCCTCTATCTGGAAGGCAACAGCCACCGGGTGGTACGCATCGGTGAACTGGCCGAGCTGACCAACTTCTCCAGCTGGTACCTCTCCAAGACCTTCCAGAGTCTGTACGAGGAAAGCCCGCAGTCGCTTTCGGCACGACTGCGCCTTGAGCGCGCCGCCGATCTGCTGCGCGACACCGACATGATGGTGGGCGAGGTCGCCGCCGCCAGCGGCTTCGACAACTGCTGCAGCTTCGCGCGTGCGTTCCGCGCCCGCTACGGCCAGTCCGCATCGCGCTTCAGGGAGAACGGCGGCTTGCTCCCGCCACAATCCGCAAAGTCTCCGGTTGGTTCGCGCAAATACAGCGCTGCAACGCAATCGTAACGTGCTGGGGTGTTTTAACACGCTGCTAACACGTACCTTGGAGAGATAGATGAACGTTCGTAATCCCGCAGTGCGGTTCGGCTTGCTGCCGGCCGGCATTGCGCTGGCGCTGGCGCCGGCCTTTGCTTCGGCCCAGGAAGCAAAGGGCACCACCGACCTGGACCGCATTTCGGTCACCGGCTCGCGCATCCGCGGCGCCTCGGTGGAGACCCAGCAGCCGATCCTGACGATGACCCGCGAATCCCTGGAAAAGCAGGGCTTCTCGAGCGTCGCCGACGTGCTGAACAACCTGACCTCGGCCGGCTCCCCGGCCATCTCGCGCTCGGAATCGCTGGCTTCGGGCGAGAACGTGGGCGGCTACTACGTCGACATCCGCAACCTGGGCGCCCAGCGCACCCTGGTGCTGATGAACGGCAAGCGCCTGGGCGCAACCACCGCCGGTTACCAGGATCTCAGCCAGATCCCGATGTCGGCCGTTGAGCGCATCGAGATCCTGAAGG
>DQIG01000054.1:881-10381 GCA_003525885.1 Stenotrophomonas sp. | reverse complement strand
GAGCGCATCGAGATCCTGAAGGACGGCGCGTCCTCGATCTACGGTTCCGACGCCATCGCCGGCGTGGTCAACGTGATCACCCGCAAGAACTTCGACGGCGGCGAAGCCAATGTCTACGTCGGCCAGTACGGCAAGGGCGACGGCGACACCGAAACCTATTCGATGACCCTCGGTGCCCGCGGCGAACGCGGCAGCCTGACCCTGTCGGCCGAGTACTCGAAGCAGGATCCGGTGTGGGCCAAGGACCGTTGGTACAGCCGTGACGGCTCGCTGGGTCCGAACTCGACCTCGGCCACCTGGAGCCCGATCAGCCAGAACGGCAGCTGGTGCAACCCGACCCAGGTCGATTGCAGCGACTCCAAGCAGGCAGTCTGGAAGACCCTGAACGCTGGCGGCAACCCGAAGAACCCGAATGACTACCACGTCATTACGGCGGACGAATTCGCCAACTCCAACGAGCAGATGACCCTGCTGACCGGTGTGAAGCGCAAGTCGGTCTACATCAACGGCACCTACGACTTCACCGATTCGATCAGCCTGAACACCGACGTGCTCTACAACGAGCGCCAGACGTTCCAGCAGATCGCCGGCTACCCGTTCCAGTCCAACTCCTTCGGCACCCCGCTGGAAGGCTCGAGCGCCTTCAACCCGGTCGGCCAGGACGTCAGCTTCCGCCGCCGCCTGTGGGAAGTGCCGCGTACCACTGACAGCCAGCTGAAGACCCTGCGCTTCGCTCCGACCCTGACCGGCTTCTTCGAGCTCGGCGGCAAGACCTTTGACTGGGATGTCGGCGCGCTGTGGAACCGCAACGAGTCGATCAAGACCAACCGCGGTGACATGAGCCTGATCGCTGCAGGCCAGGCCCTGGGCCCGTCGTTCATCGATGCCGGTGGCGTTGCACGTTGCGGCACCTCGGCCAAGCCGATCCTGGGCGACTGCCGCCCGTGGAACCCGCTGCTGCCGTACGGCGTTGACAGCCAGGGTTCGCTGGCGAACCAGGAGCTGCAGGACTTCCTGTTCCCGACCTTCACCACCCGTGGCGTCACCAAGACCACCAGCTTCACCGCCAACCTGTCGGGTTCCATCGTGACCCTGCCGGCCGGCGACCTGGGCTTCGCCCTGGGTGTCGAGCACCGCAAGGAAGAAGGCAGCTACGTGCCGGACGCCTTCGCGCAGTCGGGCCAGTCCACCGGTCTGGGCCAGAAGCCGACCCGCGGCCAGTACGATCTGAACGAGGTCTACCTCGAGCTGAACGTGCCGCTGCTGGCCGACATGGCCTTCGCCAAGGAACTGACCCTGAACGTTGCCAGCCGTTACTCGGACTACAGCAACTTCGGTGGCACCACCAACAGCAAGTTCGGCCTGACCTGGCGTCCGCTGGATGAACTGCTGGTTCGCGGCACCTACGCCCAGGGCTTCCGTGCTCCGACCATCAGCGACCTGTACGGTGGCCTGAGCTCGAGCTTCGAGTCGTACATCGATCCGTGCGGCGTGAAGGCTCCGGGCAGCGTTGCCGGCAATGCCGCATGCACCGCCGCTGGTGCTCCGGCCAACTACGTGCAGCTGGGCCAGGGCAACCTGCCGTGCTCGACCCTGCCGTGCCAGTCGGGTGACCAGTTCGTCTCGGGCGCCAACCCGAACCTGAAGCCGGAAACCTCCAAGAGCACCACCTTCGGTCTGGTGTGGAGCCCGCGTTGGGTGCAGGGCCTGGACCTGTCGCTGGATTGGTACAAGTACGAAATCAGCGACATGATCATCGCTGACAGCGTCGACCGCATCCTGCGTGACTGCTACGTGCTGGGTAACTCCGAGCGTTGCTCGAGCGTGACCCGTGCCGCCGACGGCCACGTCAGTGCGATCACCTACGGCACCGCCAACCTCGGCAAGATGAAGACCGAAGGTTACGACCTGGGCGTCAAGTACCGCCTGCCGGAACTGGCCATCGGTCAGTTCAGCATCGATTGGCAGACCAGCTACACCGCCAAGTACGACGAGCAGGGCCAGAACAGCGCCGGCGACAACATCATGATCGGTCGCGTTGGCGAGCCGGGTCTGTTCCGCGTCCGTTCGAACCTGGGTGTCAACTGGCAGTACGGCGATTTCGGTGTGAACTACACCGCGCGCTACTACTCGGGCATGAAGGAAAGCTGCATCTCGCTGGCTGACGGCTGGTGCGATGCTCCGAACCACATGGCCAACGGTGAGACCGATCCGCTGCGTCACACCGGTTCCAACACCTTCCACGACCTGCAGGTCAGCTGGAAGGCACCGTGGGATGCGACGATCGCCCTGGGCGCGAACAACGTGTTCGACCACAAGGGTCCGCTGCAGTACTCGGCTCCGAACTCGGCGTTCGCCTACTACGGCGGCTTCGACGTGGGTCGCTTCCTGTACATGAAGTACACCCAGCGCTTCTGATCCATCGAAGTGCGGTAGCAACAGAAGGAGGGCGGACCGAAAGGTCCGCCCTCTTTTTTTGTAGGGGAATTCCGGAAACTGTTGGAAGGTGAGCGCAGTCACGGTCCCCTCGTGTCGTAATCAGCACAGTCAGGACGTCCAATACCGGACGCCTGCATGTGGAGAGGGATATGAAGAACACGTTGCTGCGCCAGGCATCAGCCGCTGCACTGATCTATGCGACGCTGGT
Source organism: Stenotrophomonas sp. (assembly GCA_003525885.1). Lineage (GTDB taxonomy): Bacteria > Pseudomonadota > Gammaproteobacteria > Xanthomonadales > Xanthomonadaceae > Stenotrophomonas. The sequence goes on along the minus strand of DQIG01000054.1, from coordinate 7,734 downwards.
GGGCGCGGTGTTCGCGCAGGGCCTCGGGGTCTGCGGTGGTGGGCTCTACTGCGAAGAGTTCCGCCAGCAGTGCCTGGCCAGTGGCAAGTCACCGGTCATCTGCGAGTCGCAGTACCGTCGTTGCGTGCAGGACGCCTGCGGTACGCGCTGACATGGAAAGGGCGCACCTTGTGGGTGCGCCCCTTGTCATCCGGTAGTCGTGCAACGCGCTCAGGCGTCGCTGGGCACCAGCCCCATCAGCGCATTGGCGTGTTCGCGCCATTGCGGCAGTTTGTTCAGCACGCCTGCGCGCTGCAGGTAGTCCTCGTCCACCGGATCGCCATTGACCAGCGCCAGGGCCACGTGCACCGCGCCGGTCACCCAGAAGCTGCGGGTGTTGGCGCGCTGCGGCTGCAGGTGGAATGCCACCGCTTCAATGATCGGCATCGGCAGGCCCCACAGGCCCAGCAGGTAGGCGCCGGCCTCGGCATGGCCAGGGCGGGTGTCACCGGCCAGCGCGGGCTCGCTGCGTTCGTTGCGCACGCCCGGCAGCAGCAGGCCGATGTCGGCCAGCAGGGCCGCGGTCGCGCCCAGTTCGGCACTCGATTCCGGCAGCAGGCGCGCAGCCAGGCGCGAAGCGAGCAGGGCGCGCTGCTGCAGCGAATTGCGCTCGGCAGCCGACAGCGTCGGCGCGGAGAACACTTCGCTGGCCAGCACCAGGTCACGCAGCGTGGCCAGTCCCAGCCGGGTGACTGCGGTGCGCAGGTCGGCAATGGTACGGCCCTGGCTGAAGAAGGCCGAGTTCGACAGCTGCAGCACCTTGGCCGCGATGGCCGGATCGGCAGCCACCAGTTTGGCCACGTCGGCGCTGTCGGCATCGTCGTCATGTTCCAGGGCCTGGGTCAGGCTCAGGTACAGGTGCGGCGGCGAGGGCAGTTTCTCGATACGGCCGATGGCATCGCGCAGGCGCGGGCTGTCCAGCACTTCACGCAGTTCTTCCAGGCTGGTCAGCGCCTCCAGCAGCACTTCCGGTGCCAGCGGCAGCGGCAGGAAGCGGTGGGCGACACCGATCAGGCGCGCCGGCGGCGGGCGGTTGCCATGCTGCGCATCGATCAGCGCGATGCGGATGGTCTCCGGGCGCAGCGTCCGGATCTGGCCCAGCAGCGTGGTGGCATTGAGATCGGGCAACTGCGGGCAGACGATCACCGCGTCCACGCCCTGCGTAGCCACCGCCGTCATCGCGGTCTGGCCATCGATGGCGGTCAGCGGTTGCCAGTCTTCCCCAAGATCGGCAATGAATTCGGTCAGCTCAGCCGGCAGGCTGGCTGCATCCCCAACAAGCAGAATACGCACGACACATTCCCCTGGCTGTCTCGACGATGGATGTCGATGACGTGTGAAGTGACGCAATTTACCTAATACGGCAGCAAGAGTGATGTGCCGTCATCATGAAACGTGACCCGCATCGCTCCGGCAGGGTACCGCCGGAGCGATCCGGTTCAGGCTCAGGCCTTGCTGTCGAGATGGCGCTGGTGCGCCTCGATCAGGATCTGCTTGGCCTCAGCGGCGCCGCCCCAACCGTCCAGCTTGACCCACTTGCCCTTCTCCAGGTCCTTGTAGTGCTCGAAGAAGTGGCCGATGCGCTCCAGCCAGTGGCTCGAGACCTGGGCGATGTCTTCGACGTGGGCATAGCCGCTGAAGATCTTCGAGACCGGCACGGCCAGGATCTTCTCGTCGCTGCCTGCCTCATCGCTCATCTTCAGCACGCCGACCGGGCGGCAGCGCACGACGGAACCCGGCACCAGCGGCAGCGGCAGCACCACCAGCACGTCGGCCGGATCGCCGTCGCCGCACAGGGTGCTCGGCACGTAGCCGTAGTTGCACGGGTAGCGCATCGGGGTGGACAGGATGCGGTCGACGAAGATCGCGCCGGTTTCCTTGTCCACTTCGTACTTCACCGGCTCCGAGTCCTTCGGGATCTCGATGATGACGTTGATTTCTTCCGGCGGGTTCTTGCCGGGCGAGACGAGTTCCAGACCCATGGTGTGCTCCAGGTGGGGGATGTAGACGGATAGCTCACCATTTTATGCCTTTGCCGGGCGCTGTGCAGCGGGAGAGGGCCGACCTGCCGGCGCGGCAAGGCCTGACGTGGCACGCCGGCCTTGGCCGATGGGGACCGGGGGCTGTGCGGGCGCAGGCTGGACGCTCATTCCCAAGGAGTCCTGCCGATGTCCTGGTACGTCCGATGCATGGGGGCCGTGCTGTTGCTGGCGTCCCTGCCTGTCTCCGCCCGCGGTCTGCACGTGGACCTGATCGATTACCCCCGGCCCGAGGCCAACTGGGAGCGCGCCTATGGGCTGGAGGCCGCCCTGGCCAGGGCGTTCGACCGGCTCTGTGCCGATACCTTGTGCGAAGGTGAGTACAGCAACTACCAGATCCTGGAGTTCCGCTGCCTGGTGCTGGCACATCGCGGCAGCGTACAGCGATGCAGCTGGGTGGTGGCCGCCAGCGAGTTGGAGGTGCAGGCCGATACGGGTGTGGTGCAGGTCGACAATGGTCGCTGGGTCTGTCCGGTGGAGCTGGGGCCTGGGGTACCTGTCGAATCTTTCCATGCAGCGTTGGAGGCGCCGGAAGGCCTGACGGCGCCCTTGCCAGGCCTCGACCGCGGTCTGTTCGACGTGTTGCCTGATTGCATCGGCAAGCCGGGGAGGGTGGGGTGATGCGTTTCTTCCCGGCACGATGGCTGGTCTGCGCGCTGCTGATGGCAGCCAACGCCCAGGCGACCCCTCAATTCGTCGATGCCCGTGACTACCCCAGTCCGGCAACCGGGCGCGAGCGCTTCCTGGCCGCCGAACGCCTGTTGGTACGCGGCTTTGACGACATCTGTGGGGATACCTTCTGCGAAGGGCAGTATTACAACCTGCGGGCGATGCGCCTGCGCTGTTCGGTGCAACGGGTCACCGGTGTTGTGGCCCGTTGTGTCTGGACGTTCGCTGGAAGCTACACCTGGGTCCAGCAGACCGGGCGGATCGATGTCGACCAGGGAAGCTATGCCTGCGTGCTGCCACTGGCGGTGGGGACCCGCTTGGACGAGCTGCTGGCAGCGTGGGAGGGCGCCGGTTATGACGCCCTGCATGCCATCCTGCCCGGAACCAACACCCACGTTTACGAGGGACTGACTGATTGTCTGTGACCATGTCGATAATGCAAACGTGACTGATTCGCATTAACGGAGTAGCATGCGCGGCGCCCCCGACTGTCGTACCGGCTCCGCGCATGTCCTCCAATGCCGTCACTCTCACCGAACTGCTGATCCGCGAGCGGCCAGCGCTGCTGCGTCGCGTGCAACGGATACTGGGGGGCGACAACGGTGCCGAAGACGTGATCCAGGCGGTCTGGTTCAAGGCCCGTGGGGTCGATGACAGCCAGGCCATCGACAATCCGCGTGCCTATCTGTATCGGTTGGCCGCCAACCTGGCCACCGACCACGGCCGCGAATCGACCCGCCGCAATCGCTTGCTGGCCGACCACTACCTGTGGGGGCCGGACGAGGTGATCTCCACCGAGGAGCAGGCCATGGCGCAGGACGAGCTGCAGCGGGTGCTCGATGCAGCCGGCCATCTGCCGGAGCCGACCCGCACCATCTTCCGGCTCAACCGCCTGCAGGGCCTGACCCAGGCCGAGATCGCCCGTCGCCTCGGGGTATCGGTGACCACGGTGGAGAATCACGTACGCGCCGCGCTGCAACGGCTGGCCTGGGCGCGCAGCGGTCGATGACCGCGCCGGCTTGGGGCTGGCCCTCGCGCAGACGTCTTGATCACTGGACCGTGGATGCGGTCTAGTTCCCCCGCCCGCGCTTGAATGCGCCTGTCCGCCAGCCGATGAGCCCGCCGAACATGCTGCCCGCCGCCAATGACGATGCCCTGGCCGAACAGGCCCGGGGCTGGATCACGTGGCTGGCCTCGGGCGATATCAGCGATGCGCGCATGCAGGCGTTCGAACTCTGGTTGCAACAGCCGGGGCACCGCCGGGCCTTCGAACACGAGCGCGCGCTGTGGCGCAGCGTGGGGCCACGCCTGCCGGCCACGCATGTGGATCGCCGACGCCCGCGCCGACTGCGTTGGGCGATGGCTGCGGCGGCAATGCTGGCGATGCTGGTGGCATGGCCGGAGGCGTGGCTGCGCCTGCAGTCCGATCATCGCAGTACGCACCAGGTGCAGAACGTGCGGCTGCCTGATGGCAGTCGCGCGGTGCTGGATGCGGACAGTGCGATTGCCGTGCACTTCACTGCCAACGCCCGCGAGGTGGAGCTGCTGCGCGGGCGCGCCTGGTTCGAAGTCAGCCCGGATGCACAAAGGCGTTTCAGCGTGCGCGCCGGCAATGGCCTGGTCGAAGACATCTCGACGGCCTTTACCGTCTCACGTAGCGACGACAGGGTGGAAACCCAGGTCGGGCAGGGCAGGGTACGCGTGGCCAGCCCGGCCGACGGTGGCTGGACCTACCTGCAGCAGGGGCAGCGTGCGGCCTACGCTGAACACAGCGGAGTCACGCGACTGGCTGACGTGACCGCCGACAGCGTCGGCGCCTGGCGCCAGGGAGAGCTGCTGCTGGAGCAGGCCCGCGTGGCCGATGCGGTGCAGTGGGTGGGGCGCTATCGCGCGGGGCCGACCTTCGTGCGCGGCGATCTGTCACGGTTGCCAGCGGTCAGTGCGGCGTTGCGCATCGACCGCCCGGAGCAGGCACTGGATGCGCTGGCGGCAACGGCAGGTCTTCAGGTCACCCGCCTGCCGCTTGGCGTCGCCATCATTCACCCGTAGATCCCCACCAGTGTCAGTGTGCCGACCAACGGTCGGCACCCACCGCTGCGATCAGCCGATCAACGGTCGGCAGCCCGCGCGACCGCAAATCCCCTTGGGGTTGTCGCGCGCCCAGCCGTCTTACCCGGCGAACGTACCCGCCGCCGCCACGTACGTCGCCGTGTCCGCCCGTGTTGCGGATGACGCCGCGTTCGCGGCACCGATTACCTGACAGGTTCCTCCATGTTCGACTCCCACCGCTCGGGCCGCGTACTGCGCCCGTCCCGCCTGTGCATCGCGTTGCTCGCCGCCGGCATGGCCAGCACGACGCCATCCGTACTGGCGCAGAGCGCCAGCAGCGACCACGCGGCCGTACAGCGCTTCGATATTCCTGCACAACCGTTGGATGACGCGCTACGCAGCTACATGCGCCAGTCCGGCGTGCAGGTGGTGTACCCCGCATCGCTGGCACGTGGCGTAACCTCTCGCGCGGTCAGCGGCAGCCTGTCGGCCAACGAGGCGCTGCAGCAGCTGCTGCAGGGCAGCGGACTGGCGATGCGCCGGGTCAGTGCCGATGCGGTGACCCTGGAAGCGGCAACGCCGGTACAGGCCGACAGCGGCGTGATCGTCACCGACACGCTGAGTGTGGCCGGCGACCGCGTCGACAGCGGTGCGAACAGTGATGAAGCGCGCCTGCTCGACGGCTACCGCAGCGTGGGTTCGACCACCACGCTCAATCGCACGCACCTGGAGCGTTTCCGCGGCACCTCCAACGGCGACATCGTCAAGGGTGTGGCCGGTGTGACCGCCGGTGATCCACGCGTCGGCAACGGTTTCGACGTGAACATCCGCGGCATCCAGGGCCAGGGCCGCGTGCCGGTGATCATCGACGGTGGGCAGTCCAGCATGGATACCTACCGTGGCTATGCCGGCCAGTCACAGCGCACCTACCTCGACCCTGACCTGATCTCCAGCCTGACCATCACCAAGGGTCCGAGCCTGCAGGCAAATGCCTCCGGTGGCATCGGCGGCGTGGTCGAGATGGAGACGCTGAAAATCGGTGACGTGCTGCGCGAGGGCCGCGACTTCGGCGTGCGCGTGCGCGGTGGCCTGGCCAATGGCAGTGCCAACAACCTGCCGTCCTACAGTGCTGCGCCGCGCAGCGATCGCAGCGCCACCGGCAGCCAGTTCTTCAACGTGGCCGCCGCGGGGCACTGGGACCGCTTCGATCTGGTCGCCGCCTACGCCTACCGCGACAACGGCAACTATTTCTCGGGCCGGCACGGCTACGACGACTTCCCGCAGGACCGGCGCACGCTGGCACCGCTGAACCCACCGCGTACCGAGGTGTTCAACACCTCCTCGCGCTCGAAGTCGGCGCTGCTCAAGGGCACCTGGCGCATCGACGACGCGCAGACGCTGGAAGCCGGCTACCGCCGCTATGAAGGCACCGCTGGCGAGATCATGGCCTCGCAGATCATCCGTGTGGACCGTGACCGCATTCCGCAGTGGGATCCGGGCCACGTCGACATGGACAGCTACAGCCTGCGCTACCGCTTCAATCCGGACAGTGAGCTGGTCGATCTGCGCGTCAACGCGGCGTACACCGACACCGACAGCGTGATGTACAACAGCCTGACCGGCATCACGCCGTGGTACTTCGATCGCCGCACCGAGTGGTACGACGCGCCCAGCTTCAGTGGCGATCCCGGTTACAAGGATGCCTATCGCAATCCGCTGCGGCAGAAGCGCTTCGGCCTGGATGCCAGCAATACCTCCAGGTTCGACACCCGCGCCGGTGCGTTCACGCTCGACTACGGCCTGTCCTACAGCGACGAAGACATCGCCCCGGGCAGCTCGGGCCCGGTCATGCACGACGACCTGGTCAACAACCGCTTCCTGCGCAATGCCGAGCGCAAGGAGTACAGCGCCGTGGCCGCGCTGAAGTGGCAGCCCGACGAACACTGGGAACTGCTGGCCGGCGGCCGCTGGAACCGGGTGGACGTGCATGACCGCAACCGCCTGGCCACGCCTGATGCCTACGAGGTGCAGGGCCAGTACCGCTACACCGAGCTGCT
>DQIG01000054.1:0-734 GCA_003525885.1 Stenotrophomonas sp. | reverse complement strand
AGTACCGCTACACCGAGCTGCTCAACGGCAACCCGGCGCTGCCGTCGTGGCGCGCCAAGCGCATTGCGCTGCTGAACTGGTACCCGGACGCCAACGGCAACTTCACCCAGGCCTCGCTGCTGGCTTCGCCGTACAAGAAGGGCACGGTCGGTGACATCGCCGGCTGGAACTTCTACGACGCCGGCAAGCCGCAGGACCTGGAAGTGCCGGTCAGCTGGACCTGGTCGCAGCCGATCCGCCGCCGCGACAACGCCTTCTCGCCGACCGCCAGCGTGGCCTACCGTTTCAGCGAAGACACCATGGTCTACGTGAAATACGCCGAAGGCACCAAGCTGCCGAGCCTGTTCGAGACCACCCTGGGCCTGTTCACTGCCGCCAAGCCGGTGGGCGAACTGAAGCCCGAGCGCGCGCGCAGCTGGGAAATCGGCGCCAGCACCATCCGCTATGACCTGTTCACTGCCGGCGATCGCCTGGCGCTGAAGCTGGCGTATTTCGATACTCGCATCGACGACCTGATCACCCGCGACTACCGCACGCTGTCGGCCGGCCTGATCCGCAACGTCGATCAGTTCAAGGTCTCGGGCATGGAGTTCCAGTCCAGCTATGACAGCGGGAAGGTGTTTGCCGATCTGTCCGCGCACTATTACTTCAAGGCCAAGACCTGCGCGCCGGACATCGCTGCCGAGCGTCGTGCCTATGGCGCGCAGCGCAGGAACGATGAGCTGGCCAACACG
>DQIG01000398.1 GCA_003525885.1 Stenotrophomonas sp. | reverse complement strand
TAGCCGCTGCCGGGGGTGGTGAACACGAGTGCCATGCCGCCGTCGGCGCTGCGGTACTCGCCACATCGCAACGCGTCGGCGGAAGCGGGCTGCGCGGCGAACAGCAGCAGTGCGGGGAACAGGTTCAGCACGCGCATGCGACGGTCCTTGTCGAGCGGGAATCGGATGGGGCTCAGTGGAAGCGCGAGCGGATGTCGGGCCGCAGCAGGCGCCAGGCCAGCCAGCCCTGCAGGCCCAGGAACAGGATCGAGGTACCGACCACGATGAAGGTGACCATCCAGCGCCGCGGCTGCAACTCCTGTTGCAGGGCCGGGTCGTCGGCCAGCAGCGCGATGAGATCGCGCATGCACGCGTCCAGCCACCAGGCGATCGCGAAGTTGGCCAGCGCGCTCAGCAACAACAGCGCCACGAAGCCCCACAGGCCCCAGCGGCGTTCGCGCAGCAGGCCCCAGCTGGCTGCGGTCGAGACCAGGCAGATCAGCGCGGTGATCATCGAGGCGCCCACCGGGTGGGCCAGCAGCCAGGTGACGCTGTGCATCCGGTGCGCCTGCGCCATTCCGACCAGCGACTGCCATAGCGGAGTGCCGTGCAGTGGCCATAACAGCAGCGCCTGCAGCACGAAGTAGAGCGTCAGCAGCAGGCACAGCCAGAACGAAGCCTGCGCAATCGGGCGCACCCAGGCGTGAGCGGCGGGAGCGGCGGGCGTGGGAAGTGGCGGGAGCGGCACTGACATCCGATGTCCTTGCAGTCGGCGCCCGCCTGCTCAGCGGGCCGTCACCCGGGTGGCGACCGCCGGCAGGATATGGTGTTCGCTCAAGGGTGCCAAGGGCAGGCCATGCGGCGGTTGCAGCGGCACCCAGGCCAGTTCGGCGATCTCGGCGCGTGCCTGCGGCGTGCCGTCCACCTGCACCCACCACGCCTGCGCCTGCACGCGGTGGCCCGGTTCATTCACCGCCCAGTCCTCGAACGTGCCCAGCGCGATGGCGGAAGGGGTGCTCAGCTGCACGCCCAGTTCTTCGTCCAGTTCGCGTGCCAGTGCCAACAGCGGCGCTTCGCCGGGTTCAGGCTTGCCGCCGGGCTGGATGAAGCGGCGGGCACCGTGCTTGCGCACCACCAGCGCCCGGCCGCGGTCATCCAGGATGACCGCGGCCACGATGTGGATCGTGGCCGCGGCGTTGCTCACTTCAGGTTCTGCTCGAACAGCTTGAGGATGCGCTTGTACTGGTCCAGCCAGGAGTCGGCACGGGTGTAGCCGTGGCGTTCCAGCGGGTACGGTGCGATCGACCAGTTGTCCTTGTGCAGTTCGATCAGGCGCTGGGTCAGGTGCACCGAGTCCTGGAAGAACACGTTGTCATCCATCATGCCGTGGGCGATCAGCAGGTTGTCCTGCAGGTTCTGCGCGTATTCGATCGGCGAGGACACGCGGTACGCCTCCGGGTCGATGTCCGGGGTGTTGAGGATGTTGCTGGTGTAGCCGTGGTTGTAGTTGTGCCAGTCGACCACCGGGCGCAGCGCGGCACCGGCCTTGAAGGTGCCCGGTGCACGGAACAGCGCCATGAAGGTCATGAAACCGCCGTAAGAGCCGCCGTAGATTCCGGCGTGGTCACGGTCACCCTGCTGGGTGTCGACCAGCCAGTCCAGGCCGTCCTTGTAGTCTTCCAGTTCCGGGTGGCCCATGTTGCGGTAGATGGCCGTGCGCCAGTCGCGGCCGTAGCCCTCGCTGCCGCGGTAGTCCATGTCCAGCACGATGTAGCCCTTCTCCACCAGCAGGTTGTGGAACATCTGCTCGCGGAAATAGGCCGGGTAACGCTGGTGCACGTTCTGCAGGTAGCCGGCGCCGTGCACGAACATCACGATCGGGTACTTCCTGCCCGGTTCCTTGTGCTCGGGCTCGTAGTACTTGGCCCAGACCACGCCGGCACCATGCTTGGACGGCACCGCCACCAGCTTCGGCTGGATCCACTCACGCGCCTTGTAGTCGGCGGTGCGGGTGTCGGTCAGCACGCGTGCCTGGCCACCGGCACTGGGCAGCACGGCCAGCTGCGGCGGCAGGTAGGCGCCGGAGTAGCGCACCAGCAGCTGCTGGCCATCCGGCGACAGCGAGAAGTCTTCCACGCCGTTGAGGCTGGTCAGCTCGCGCACCTGGCGGCTGCCGGTGTCGACCGCGCAGACTTCGTAGTCATGCGGCGCCTGCTGGTTGCACAGGAAGTAGAAGCCCTTGCCATCGGCCGACGGCACCGGCGCCGAGGTTTCCCACTTGCCGCTGGTCAGCGCCTGCGGCTTGGCGTTGCCGGCCTGGGTGTACAGGTGAGAGAAGCCCGACTCCTCGGACAGCAGCCACAGCGTGCGGCCATCGGCCATCCAGCCGAAATCGTTGAAGCCCCAGTTGATCCAGGCGTTGTCGGTCAGGCGGTGGCGGTTCTGCACGCGGCCATCGGCTGCGTTGACGCTGATGATCCAGCGGTCCTTGTTGTCGTTGGCACGCAGCATCACCGCGGCCTGCTGGCCGTCGGCGCTCCAGCGGATGCCGCCGCCCATGAAGTCGCTCATCACCTGCACGCTGCGCTCGCCCTTCAGCGCATCCTTGCCGGCCTTGCGGCGCAGCTCGGCCAGCGGGTCGGTGCTGATGCCCGGCAAGCCGGACAGCGAGACCTTCTCGGCCTTGCCGGTGCGCACGTCCACGTACCACAGGGTGTGCGGTTCGAAGCCGTTGCGGCCGACGCGGGTGCGGGTGTCCTCGGTTTCCTCGTAACCCGATTCGGTCACGTACAGCGGCATCTTGCTGGTGCGGCCGTCGTCGAAGTCCTTCGGCTTGGTCACCACGATCAGGTGGGTCAGATCCGGCGACAGCACGCTGTCACCGATCTCGACGTCGGCGCCCAGGTACACCGGGCCCGGTGCGCGGGTCGGGTCGGCCTGGCGCCAGCGCTGGTCCTGGTCCTTCAGTGCTTCGCGCTGGTCGCGGTCGCGGCGCAGGGTTTCCAGCGTGCGCAGCTGCTGGTCGCGCAGCACGTCAGCCTTCGGTGCCGTACGCGGATCTTTCTCGGCCTTCAGGCTGGCCACCTGCTGCACGCCGCTGGCAGCGGTCCAATGGAACCAGTTCTGGCCGACGCGCCAGATCACGCCGTTGTCGGCGGCGAAGTTCACGTTGCCCGCGCGCTCGTTGCTGCGGGTCAGCTGGGTCAGTGCGCCGCTGCGCAGGTCGCGCACGAACACATCGCCATTGCGCACGAAGGCGCTGCGGCTGCGGCTGCGGTCGTAGACCGGCTCGGCGACGTCCAGGGTGCCGCGCTGGTCATCGGCCACCTGCGCGGCCACGCCACCGGCCAGCGGCTGGCGGAAGGTGTCGCGCACCGGGCTGCCGTTGCGCTTGAGCTGGTATTCCACCTGCTGGCTGTTCCACGACCACCAGGCCTTCTCGACCGGTGGACCGATCCAGTCCGGGTCGGCCATGGCCTGTTCGATGGTGATCGGCGTCGGCGCGGCATGCGCAGCCGGTGCGGCCAGCACGGCCGACAGCAGGAGGGACAGGGGCAGCACTCGGGACATGGGCGGACGGCACCAGAAGAGGAAACCGGGCAAGCGTAGCAGCCGCAAGGGCGGGGGGCAGGGGCCACAGGTCATGGCAGCGGAATCGGCAAAATGGCCCCGCCCAAGTCCCTGCGGCGGCATGATGGCCATTCCGTTCGGATGGAACCGATATGTACTGCTACGACTACAGGATCTCTCTGGGCGTGCAGCACCCCACAGAGGCCGGCGCCGGGATTGCCGCCCGGCTGGATCTGGAACCCGCGTTTTCCCGTGATGTCGGGACCGGATGTCGGGATCGCGCCGGCAGCCTGATCAGGGTGCATGCGGCGACCCGCGTGGTGTTCGTACTGGAGAGGGGCAAGGACGGCTGGCTGATGGATGCCTGGCCGGCGTTGATCGATCTGCTGCAGGCACGCGCTGGCGTGATCAGGGAACTGCTGCAGGAGGGGGCCGGGATCGGCCTGCGTGTCGGCATCTTTGGAAAGACCGCATGGGCAGGTTTTGTGCTGGATCAGCAGTTGCTGCGACTTATGGCGGACCTGCAGCTGGATTTCCAGGTGGAGACCTACTTCCCGGATCCGGTGGACACGCCCGGCACCAGCGACGAGGTGGCAGACACCTAGTGCAACCGGTTGCCGTGGTCGCGCATCCAATCTCCTGAACCCGCATCATCCACCGAACAGGAGCCCGACCATGCAGGAACTCATCCCGATCACCCTCTTCATCTGCATCGCCTACGCGATCCATGCCATTGCCGATGCCCGTGCACGCAGCAAGCTGGTGGCCCCGCACGTGCCGGAGGAAGTGATCCGCTCGCTGGCCGTACTGGAAGAGGAGCGCCGCCGCCAGGGCGCGCTGCGCTGGGGCATCAGCTTGGTCAGCCTGGCCGTGGCGATGGGCCTGCTGGAGGCGATCGGCGCACGCGAGCTGACCTTCGGCGCCGCCGCCGCGATGGTCGGCAGCGCCGGCCTTGGCCAGCTGCTGGCCTGGCACTTCACCCGTCCTGCCGCGCGCAAGGGCTGAGGTAGGCATGCCACGGGCACAGGGGGCGCCCCGCGCATGAGCCTGCTGGGCGGAGCATTGGCTGCATTGCGGGGACGACGCCGCGACGTCCCCGTTGAGCCCACGCCGGACACGGACGACGACCGCGCCCTGGTCATCGCCATCATCGATGGCTCGCAACCGGCGTTCGCGCAGCTGGTGCAGGCCCATCAACGTACCTGCGCGCATGTGATCGGGCGGATGGTCGGCGACCGCGACCAGGTGGCCGACCTGCTGCAGGAAACCTTCCTGGCGGTATTCCGCCAGCTGCACCGGTTCCGCTTTGAATCCTCGCTGCGCACTTGGGTCTCAAGGGTGGCCTACACCACCGCGTTGCAGCACCTGCGCCGGCGGCGACTGGAGGCGCAGTGGATGGTGGCGGTGGAGGCGCCGGAGGAACTGGGCATCGGCGATGAAGGTCCTGGCCCGGCGGAATTGAGCGAGGCGTTGCAGACCGGGCGCCAGCTGGGCGCGGCACTGGAACGGCTGAGTGCACCGCAGCGCCTGATCGTCGGCCTGCATTACCTGGAGGATTTCGATCTGGCCGAGATCGAACAGGTGACCGGGCTGGCGCGCGGTACCATCAAGAGCCACCTGTACCGTGCGCGCCAGGTCCTGAAGCAGGAACTGACGCGGCACGCCACCGCCGGAGAACTGCTGTGAACCCACCGACCGATCCCCGCGATGCGGAAGCGCGCGCGCTGGCACAGGCGTTGCGTGAGCAGGCGCAGCAGGAAGAAGCGCCGGATGTGAGCGAGGCGCTGCAGAAGCGCATTACCGCTGAGTCGCGCGACAGTGGTGTGGGCTATGTGGTGATGCAGGTGCTGTTGTTTGGTGCGCTGGTGGTTGCAGCGGCCTGGTATTTCTGGCACTGAGGCGTGCACCGGGTGAGGGGCCGCTCCAATCGCGGTGGGTAGATGCCGACCTTGGTCGGCGCTTTGCGGTGTGCCAACCAAGGTTGGCACCTACCAGGGCAGAGGGCCGGCCGCTCCAGTCCGCACCTGCGACAAAGTGAAGCAGCGCGTCACCCGGTCGCATCCCGGCTTAACGAAATCCTCCTAAAGTGGTCCGGTATCCCACCGGTCGCAGGCAGGAGGCGTCCCTTGGACGCGTTGTTGTTGTCCCGGATCCAGTTCGGATTCGTCATCAGTTTCCACGTGCTGTTCCCCGCCTTCACCATCGGTACGGCCAGCTGGCTGGCCTTCATCGAATGGCGCTGGCTGCGCACGAAGTTGCCCGTGTGGCGCGAGCTGTATTTCTTCTGGCAGAAGATCTTCGCGGTGTCGTTCGGCATGGGCGTGGTCAGCGGCATCGTCATGGCCTTCCAGTTCGGCACGAACTGGCCGCGGCTGAGCGAGGTGGCCGGCACGGTCATCGGCCCATTGCTGACCTATGAAGTGCTGACCGCCTTCTTCCTGGAAGCCAGCTTCCTCGGCGTGATGATGTTCGGCTGGGGCCGGGTCTCGCCACGCCTGCACTTCCTGTCCACCTGCATGGTGGCGCTGGGCACGCTGTTCTCCACGTTCTGGATCCTGTCGTCCAACAGCTGGCTGCATACGCCGGCCGGCTACGAGATGGTCAACGGCATCGTGCATCCGGTGGACTGGTGGCAGGTGGTGTTCAACCCCTCGTTCCCCTACCGCCTGGCGCACATGGCGCTGGGGTCGTTCATCACCACCTGTTTCGTGATTGGTGGCGTGGGCGCGTGGTACCTGCGCAAGGGCACGCACAAGGAGGCGGGCCGGCGCATGCTGGTCGCCGCCGTGGCATTCGCTGCGCTGACCGTGCCGGTGCAGATCTTCGTTGGCGACATGCATGGCCTGAACACGCTCAAGCACCAGCCGATGAAGATCGCGGCGATGGAAGCGCACTGGCATGAAACCAGGGAAGGCGAGGGCGTGCCGCTGGTGGTGTTCGCGCTGCCCAACGAAAAGGAAGAGCGCAACGATTTCGAAGTGGCCATCCCGAAGCTGGGCAGCGTGATCCTCACCCATTCGCTGGACGGCACCTTCGATCCGTTGACCTCGGTACCGGCCAGCGAGCGGCCGCCGGTGACGCCGGTGTTCTTCGCCTTCCGCATCATGGTTGGCCTGGGCACGCTGATGTTGCTGCTGGCCTGGGTGTCGGCCTTCCAGCTGTGGCGGAACAAGCTGCTGGATTCGCCGTGGCTGCTGCGCGGCTGGAACTGGATGCTGCCCAGCGGTTTCATTGCGTTGATCTCCGGTTGGTTCGTCACCGAGATGGGGCGACAGCCGTGGGTGGTGTACGGCGTGCTGCGCACCGCTGATGCGGTGGGCCCGCAGAGTGCATGGATGACCGCTCTGTCGCTGGCGGTGTATGTGGTCGGCTACGCCTTCGTGTTCGGTTGGGGCATCTGGTACCTGGTGAAGATCCTGCGCCACGGCCCGCAGCCGTATGTGGAGGGCCCCTCGCTGGACCACGGCAGCCACACGCCGGCGCGCCCGTTGTCGGCCGCCGACGAACCGCTGGAGGAGCGCTGACATGGACCTGATGACCTGGCTGCCGGTGGCATGGTTCGCGGTGATCGGCTTCGGCGTGCTGATGTACGTGGTGCTGGACGGCTTCGTGCTCGGCATCGGCATCCTCGCCCCGTTCGCCGAGGACGAGGAACAGCTGGACCTGATGATGAACACTGCGGCGCCCATCTGGGACGGCAACGAGACCTGGCTGGTGCTGGGTGGCGCCGGCCTGCTGGCAGCCTTCCCCAAGGCCTATGCGGTGCTGTTGTCGGCGCTGTACCTGCCGGTGCTGCTGCTGGTGGTGGCGCTGGTGTTCCGCGGCGTGGCCTTCGAGTTCCGCTTCAAGGCGCATCGTTCGCGCCGGCTGTGGAGCGTGGCGTTCGGCCTCGGTTCGGTGCTGGCGACCTTCGCCCAGGGCGTGATCCTGGGCACCCTGGTGCAGGGCATCCCGCTGGTGGACGGTGTCTACCAGGGCAGTGCGTTTACCTGGTTCAGCCCGTTCGCGATGCTGACCGGTGCTGCACTGGTGGCCGGCTATGCGCTGCTGGGCAGCACCTGGCTGATCCTGAAGACCGAGGGCCGCGTGCAGGCGCTGGCGCGGCAGATGACCCGGCCGCTGGTGGTGGCGGTGATCGCGGCGATGGGTCTGGTCAGCAGCTGGCTGCCATTCCTCGATTCGCGGTTGATGGCGCGCTGGTTCAGCGACGGCAACTTCTGGTGGCTGTCGCCGGTGCCGCTGCTGACCCTGGCGGTGGCGGCCGCGCTGTGGCGCAGCGCGACCCATCCGCGCCGCGACCTGCCGCCGTTCCTGCTCAGCCTGGCCCTGTTCGTGCTCGGCTTCCTCGGCCTGGTGCTGGGTATGTGGCCCTACCTGCTGCCGCCGTCGATGACCCTGTGGCAGGCCGCCGCGCCGGCCTCCTCGCTGGGCTTCACCCTGGTCGGGCTGGTCATTCTGCTGCCGGTCATCCTCGGCTATACGGCGTGGTCGTACCGGGTGTTCCGCGGCAAGGTGCACGCCGATACCGGTTACCACTGATCGATTGAAGCGGGGCCCGCCGGTGCCGGGTCCCGCGTTGGGGAATGTGAAACCTGCACACCCCGTGCAGGACGTGCTAGCGTGCGCTCCTTTCCGGCGGCCAGGGGGGCAGCCGGCGACGTCCTGGACGGACGCACGGCTGCAGGAATGGGGGGCCGCCGCGCGTCGCCGTAATGGCTCGTGCCTATCGTTCTCCTGTTGAAGCACCTTCGCTAAATGATCGAATTCTCCATCGTCGACTGGGCTGCCTGGGCGCCCGGCCTGAGCGAGCGTAGCCAGTGGCTGGGCTGGGCCGATGCGCCGTATCCGCCCGCTGGCGATGACACGCCGGCGCTGGCCGAGATACCGGCGATGCAGCGCCGTCGCATCGAGCGGCTGGGCCGGATGGCGATCCAGGCCGCGTGCTGGTGCGAGGACGGGCAGGGTGCCGACAGCCAGGTGCCGCTGGTGTTCGCCAGCCGCCACGGCGACGTGGCCCGCTCGATGGACCTGCTGGCCGCGCTGGTCGGCGAGCAGCCGCTGTCGCCGACCGGGTTCGGCCTGTCGGTACACAACGCGATCGCTGCGCTGTACTCGATCGCCCGTGGCCACCGCGGCAACTACCTGTCACTGGCCGCCGGCCAGGCCACGGTCGAGACCGCCTGCCTGGAGGCGGCCGGTCTGCTGGCCGATGGCGCCCGCGAAGTGCGGGTGGTGGTCTATGAGTCGCCGCTTCCGCGTATTTACGCGACGTTCGCCGACGAACCCGACCCATTCTTTGCCTGGTGCTGGCGTTTGACGGCGCCAGCGCCGGGGCAGCCGACCCTCTCGCTGCAGTGGGAGGCGGCGCCGGAGGCCATTGCCACCGCTCCGGCCATGCTGCCGCACGCGCTGGACCTGCACCGCTTCCTGCTGTCCGGCGCGCCGGCGCTGGAGCACGTGACCCAGGGCCAGCGCTGGCGCTGGGGGCGCCGTGGCTGAGGCGCTGCGCCGTCTCGATCACGCCTGGCGGGTGCTCGGCACCGGCCTGAGCTTTGCTGCATTCGGCGTGGGTGGCCTGCTGCTGGGCGTGCTGGTGATGCCGGTGCTGCTGCTGATGCGTGACCCGGTGGTCCGCCGCCGCCGGGCCCGCCGCGTGGTCCAGGTGGCCTTTGCCAGCCACCTGCGCCTGATGCGTGCACTGGGGGTGATGACCTACCAGATCGAGGGCGGTGAACGCCTGCAGCGCGACGGTTTGCTGGTTCTGGCCAATCACCCGACCCTGATCGACGTGGTCTGCCTGATCTCGCTGCTGCCCAACGCCGATTGCGTGGTGAAACGGGCCGTGGCCTGCAATCCGTTCATGCGCGGCCCGGTGCGGGCGGCCGGCTACATCGCCAATGATGACGGGGCCGGCCTGGTCGATGACTGCGTGGCGGCGGTGCATGCCGGCGGCACCCTGGTGATCTTCCCGGAGGGCACCCGCAGCGTGCCGGGCCAGCCGCCGCGGCTGCAGCGCGGGGCCGCCAACATCGCCGTCCGCGGCCGGCTGGACATCACCCCGGTGCGGATCACCTGCACCCCGCCCACGTTGACCAAGGGACAGAAGTGGTATCGTGTCCCCTCACGTCGCTTTCACGTTCGGCTGCAGATCGGCGAAGATATCCCGATCGCGCCCTTCCTGGCCGATGACGACTCGCCAAGGGGGGATGCCTTGGCAGCACGCCGCGTCACCGAGCACCTTTCTCGTTATTTCGACCTGTCTGGAGATCCGCCCCGTGCAAGCACTTGAGCACGAGATCAAGGAATTGATCATTTCCTCCCTTTCGCTGGAGGACATCACGCCGGAGGACATCGATCCGACCGCGCCGCTGTTCGTCGAGGGCCTCGGCCTGGATTCGATCGACGCGCTGGAGCTGGGCCTGGCGCTGCAGAAGAAGTACGGTGTCAGCCTCTCGGCCGATTCGGAAGAAACCCGTCGCCATTTCTCCAGCGTGCGCGCGCTCGGCGAGTTCGTCGCCGCCCGCCAGTCGTAACGGCGCCAGGAATTGCCATGACCAAGAATGAACTGTTCGAACGCATCGTCAGCATCCTGACCGACAGCTTCGAGATCGAAACCGCCCGGATCACCCCCGAGGCGCGCCTGTACGACGACCTGGACATCGACAGCATCGATGCGGTCGACCTGATCGTGCAGCTCAAGCCGCTGCTCGGCCGCAATCTGCAGCCGGAAGCGTTCAAGGCCGTGCGCACCGTGCAGGACATCGTCGATGTCGTGCATGGACTGCTGCCGGACCAGGCAGCCGCCTGACCGCAGCGCCGGCGGCTTCGCCATGGCTCGCGCACGTACCGTCGTGGTGGCAGCGATTTCGCTTGCCTACCCGCTGCTGGTGTACCTGGCGATGGGCCGTTTCGAGCCGCGCTGGCTGTCGCTGCTGCTGTTCACCCTGGCCCTGCTGCGTGCGCTGAGCACGCGCCAGCCGTTGTGGTGGGCCGCCGCCGCCGGCACCGGCCTGC
>DQIG01000318.1:3327-3514 GCA_003525885.1 Stenotrophomonas sp. | reverse complement strand
GGCATGGCCCGGCGCTACCCAGTAGCGCCAGACCCTGCCTGGCGAACGCAGCGGAACAGCCGCTGCGTGTGGTCAGAAGCCGAAACGCAGGCTGGCCCAGTAGGCGCGACCCGGTTCGTTGTAGGTCGCCGCGCCGGCATCGCTGCTGTTGGCCTCGCGGAACAGGCGCTTGTCGGCCAGGTTGTTC
>DQIG01000318.1:1462-3191 GCA_003525885.1 Stenotrophomonas sp. | reverse complement strand
GCGCTTGTCGGCCAGGTTGTTCACGCCGAAGCCGAAGCTGACCGTCTCGGTCACCTTGTAGCGCGCGCTCACGCCCCAGATGTTGTAGGCACCGCGGTCCTGCAGTGCGACCGACTCATCACAGCTGCCAGTGCAGCGCGGATCGTTGTTGATGTTGGCGGTGGCCGGCTTCTGCTTGCCGTAGAAGGTGCCGGTCAGCAGCACCGACAGTTTGTCGGTGGCCTGCCAGTCCAGCATCGTGTTGATCGTGTACTTCGGGATCACCGACAGCGGCTGGCGCGTGGTCTTGTTCTCGTTCTCGACCATGTAGGTGAAGTTGTTGCTCCACTTCAGGCGGCTGCTCTGCTCGCCCAGCAGCGGGATCACCAGGTTGCCTTCCAGCCCCTGCACGATCGCCTTCGGCGCGTTCTCCCAACGGAAGATGCGGCCCTTGGTGTCGGCGGTCAGCCCGATCTGGGTGTAGCCGGCCTGGATCTTGTCCTTGTAGTCGTTGTGGAAGTAGGTCAACGAGGCCTGCCAGCCGCTCTGCGGCGCCCACTCGATGCCCAGTTCCTTGTTCAGGCTGGTTTCCGCCTTCAGGTCCGCGTTGCCGCGCATGTAGCAACCAGCCCCCAGGCTCGGCAGTGCATTCGGGCAACCATTGCCACGGGTGTAGTACAGATAGTCCGGATTCGACTGGTACAGGTTCGGTGCCTTGAACGCGCGGGCGATGCCGCCCTTCACCACCCAGTCGCTGTTGATGCGGAACTGCGCATTGAGGCTGGGGCTGGTGTTGTTGCCGAACTGGCTGTGGTGGTCGAAGCGCAGGCCCGGGGTAACGATCCAGCGCTCACCCAGGTAGATGTTGTCTTCGACGAATACTGCGGTGGTCTGCGCATCGGACTTGCCGCGCGCGCGATCGGCCGACAGCCCCGGAATGCCGCCGCCACTGCTGCTGGACTGGCTCATCGAGTACGGGTCGGTCAGGCGGCTGTCCAGGTATTCAAAGCCCAGCGTCCAGATGTTCTCGGCGCCGCCCAGCGTGGTCGGGAAGCTCACTTCGCCGTCCAGCTGGTAGTTGCGCAGGCGTGAGGTCGACCAGTCCGTGCCGTTGAAGCTGCCTTCCGGTCCACCGGCCAGGCCTTCGTTGATGCGCGAGTTGTTCACCGCTTCCACCGCAGCCGTCACCCGCGAAGTCACGTCGCCCCAGCGGCCGCGATGGGTGATCGCGCCGGTGTTGCGGTACATGCGGTTGGTCTCTGCTTCGCCTTCAGCCAGTGCCGCCAGGTCAACGCCGGTCGAGGTACCTGTGGTGCTGACCGCGCGATCGCCGGCGTAGATGTTGCCCTGGCGGCTGGTGCCGGCTTCGAACTCAACCACCTGGTTGGCGGTCACGTCCCAGCGCAGCAGCGCGTTGACATCGCGGTTCTTGACGCCTTCGCGGCCCGCCGGCGGCACTGCGTTCGGGCTGGTGGCGTACTGGCGGTTGAGGTCCAGTGAGTCGGCGTCGGTCTTGTTGAGGTTGCCGTACAGGCGGAACGACAGAGTGTCGGTCATCGGCCCACTCAGCTGCAGGCCGACACGCTCGCTGCCACCTTCAGCGCTGTGCTCGGGCACCAGGCCATACAGGTCGACCGCACCGGTCAGGTCGCCGGTCGGGCGCTTGGTGATGATGTTGACCACGCCGCCGGACGCACCGGAGCCATAGCGCGCCGCCGCAGGGCCACGCAGCACTTCGATGCGCTCGATC
>DQIG01000318.1:1201-1326 GCA_003525885.1 Stenotrophomonas sp. | reverse complement strand
GCACTTCGATGCGCTCGATCATTTCCGCCGGCACCCAGTTGGTATCACCGCGGGTATTGCGCTCGCCGCTACGGCCCATGCGCACGGCATCACGCGCACCGATGCGCTTGCCGTCGACCAGGATC
>DQIG01000318.1:743-1056 GCA_003525885.1 Stenotrophomonas sp. | reverse complement strand
GCGCTTGCCGTCGACCAGGATCAGGGTGTTTTCCGGGCCCATGCCACGCAGGTCGATCTGGCGGTTGTTGCCGTACTGGCCTGAGGCGCTGTTGCCGGTGAGGTTGACGCCGGGCATGGTGCGCAGCAGTTCGGCGATGTCGTTGGCCGGCGGGCGCCTGGCGATGTCCTCGGCGGTGATGGTCGAGGTCCCCAATGCCTGGCGGGCAATCTGCGAGGCGGTGACATGCACCGTGTCGATATCGGTGGCGTCGGTTTCAGCCTGGGCGGTCAGGGCGCTGCCCGCCAGCAGGGCGGCAACGGCGAGCGCCAGC
>DQIG01000318.1:0-594 GCA_003525885.1 Stenotrophomonas sp. | reverse complement strand
GGCGGCAACGGCGAGCGCCAGCGGGCGCGGCGAAAGGACAACGGCAGGAGACATGGTCTGGACCTTCTGGCAGGGCAACGGGGCCTCTGGCAAAGGGCTTGAGGCAACGACGAGGGGGAGGCGGAGCGTCGCTGCAGTCGCCTGCGGCCCGATCCGTGCGCGCATTCTCCCATCAATGCGATTGATTCTCAAATGCGTTCACTCATTGCCGCAGTGGCGCCGATGTGCTTTGCGCACCGTGCAACCCTGCATCGCGCTTAAACTGGCCGGCTTACCCGCCATCAACCGCACGCCACCACGGCCGATACCCGTGGTTTGCCGTACGCAGTCAGAGATCGACGTGGAACCACCCCAACTGGACGATGCCAGCCAGCCGCTGGCCGAGGCCTGGCAGCACTGCCTGCAACAGGCCGGCCCTGCCGCCACCGCGCTGCTGCACGCCGCCGCCGCCGATGCCCCGCCGGCGCTGGCCCAACGCTTCTACGAAGTACTGCTGCAGGACGGGCGTGCACGCCGCTTCCTGTCCCACGACCAGGTCAAGCAGCGCCTGCAGCCGGCCATGCAGCGCTGGCTGGTGCAGCTGCTGACCACCGA
>DQIG01000110.1:1302-4311 GCA_003525885.1 Stenotrophomonas sp. | reverse complement strand
CGCACCGGCACCGGCGGCCAAGCCGCCCGCAAAGCCGCTGGCCGAGGCCGAGCACACCGTGCGCGTGGATACCAAGCGCCTGGATGCGATCGTCAACCTGATCGGCGAGCTGGTGCTGTCACGCAATCGCCTGAAGACGCTGCGCGCACGCCTGCGCGATGAAGAGCTGGACCGCGCCGTATCGACGCTGGACATCGCCACCGCGCGCCTGCAGTCAGCGGTGATGCGCACCCGCATGCAGCCGGTCGGCAAGGTGTTCTCGCGCTTCCCCAAGGTCGCCCGCGATGTCGCCCGCTCGCTGAAGAAGGAAGTGGACCTGGAGTTGATCGGCGCCGAGACCGAGCTCGACCGCAACCTGGTCGAAGCGCTGGCCGACCCGCTGGTGCACCTGGTCCGCAACGCCATCGACCATGGCGTGGAAATGCCCGACCTGCGCGAAGCACAGGGCAAGCCGCGGATGGGCCATGTGCGCCTTTCGGCGCAGCAGGAAGGCGACTACGTCAGCATCGAGGTGCAGGACGATGGCGCCGGCATCGACCCGGAGAAGCTGCGCGCGAAGGCACGCGAGAAGGGCCTGATCGATCCGGAAGCCGCCGCCCGCCTCAGCAGCGAGGAGTGCCTGCACCTGGTGTTCCTGCCCGGCTTCTCGACCAAGCAGCAGGTCACGGACATCTCCGGCCGCGGCGTTGGCATGGACGTGGTGCAGTCACGCATCCGCGAGCTGAGCGGTCAGATCCAGATCCAGTCGGAGCTGGGCCGCGGCAGCCGCTTCCTGATCCGCGTGCCGCTCACTCTGGCGATCCTGCCGACCCTGCTGGTGCAGGCCGGCGAGGACGTCTATGCGCTGCCGCTGGCGCGCGTGATGGAAGTGCTGCACGCACCGCGCACCTCGCTGGGCTGGTTCGATGGCCGCGCCGTGCTCGACCGCCGTTCGCACACCCTGCCGCTGGTCGATCTGCGCCAGTGGCTGGATGTGACGCCCGCTGCGTCGACCCTGCTGACCATCGTGGTGCTGCAGGCCGGCGAAGCGCGCTTCGGCCTGGTCGTGGACCAGGTGCGCGGGCGCGAGGAAGTGGTCATCAAGCCGCTGCCGAAAGCTCTGCGCGGCCTGCGTGGTTACGCCGGTGCAACCTTGATCGGCGATGGTCGCATGGCGCTGATCCTGGATGTGGACGGCCTGCGCAGCCCGCACGACTGACCCGCTCGCTGAACCCGCAAAACTGTGAAGTCGCACCAGTAGACCGTACCGGTGTCTCAAGTCCCATTCATACAAGCCGATACCGGATCCATGGATAGACTCAGCCTCATTGGACTCTTTCTCGCCCTGGCCTCGCTGGTCGGTGGCAGCATCCTCAAGGGCGCCGGCCTAGCGTCGTTGTGGTCGCCTGCGGCGTTCGTGATCGTCATCGTCGGCACCGTGGCCGCGATCCTGCTGCACACCTCGCCGGCAGTGTTCAAGCACGCCTTCAAGATCGTGCGCTGGGTCGTGCGCCCGCCGCACAGCGATCGCCGCGAACTGATCCAGCAGATCGTCGAGTGGAGCAACATCGCCCGCCGCCAGGGCCTGCTGGGCCTGGAATCGCAGGTGGAAGCGCAGCAGGACCCGTTCCTGCGCAAGGGCCTTCAGTTGCTGGTGGACGGCGTCGAGCCCGAATCGATGCGGCACATGCTGGAAATCGAACTGGGCAGCCAGGAACACCAGGACCAGGCCGGCGCCAAGGTCTTCGAAGCGATGGGCATCTATGCACCGACGCTCGGCATCATCGGCGCCGTGCTCGGCCTGATCGCGGTGATGAAGAACCTGGCCGACCCGAGCAAGCTCGGTCACGGCATCGCCGCCGCGTTCACCGCCACCATCTACGGCATCGCCTCGGCCAACCTGCTGTTCCTGCCGGTCGCCGCCAAGCTCAAGAGTGTGATCTCGCACAACACGCGCGACCGCGAAATGGTCATCGAAGGCCTGATCTCGATCGCCCAGGGCGAGAACCCGCGCAACATCGAAACCAACCTCTCCGGCTTCCTGCACTGACATGGCCCGCCGCAAGCACCACGAAGAGCACGCCAACCACGAAGCATGGGCGATCCCCTATGCCGACCTGATGACGCTGCTGCTCGCCTTCTTCGTGGTCATGTACGCGATCTCCTCGGTCAACGAGGGCAAGTACCGGATCATGGCCGACGCACTCACCGATGCCTTCGGTGGTGCGCCACGCACGATCAACCCGGTGCAGGTCGGCAACAAGCAGGTGCAGGGCGGCGGCTGGGACAGCCCCTCGGTGATCAAGTCCGGCACCAAGATCGGCCCGTCCGCGCCGGCACCTTCGCACGACCCGACCCTGCTGCCGTCGATGGCCTCGCAGATGCGCATGCCAGTCTCCGTGCACAACCAGGAGCAGATCGCGCGCGCCGAGCGCCAGCTCAACAGCATCGCCGACCGCCTCACCGCCGCGCTGGCGCCGCTGATCGACCGCGGCATGATCAGCGTGCGCCGCACCGAACTGTGGATCGAGGTCGAAATCAACAGCGACATCCTGTTCCCCACCGGCTCGGCCGCGCTGGATGTGCATGCGCGGCAGACCCTGGCCAGCCTGGCCGAGGTACTGCGCGACGTGCCCAACAGCGTGCGCGTCGAAGGGCACACCGACAACGTGCCGATCGCCACCGCCACCTTCCCGTCGAACTGGGAGCTGTCGGCCGGACGCGCAGCCAGCGTGGTGCATCTGTTCGCCGACCAGGGCGTGCAGCCGTCGCGGCTGGCGATGGTCGGCTATGGCCAGTTCCGCCCGCGCGAAGAGAATGACAGCGCGCAGGGTCGCAACCGCAACCGCCGGGTGATGGTCATCATCCTGGCTGACACGTCGCACTCGGTGGATCCGCTCGGCCAGCGCCTGAACGCAGCCACCGGCGCTACCGACAGCACCGCTACCGAACAGGCCGCCGCAACTCCGGCCAGCGCCCCCACCTCCCCCATCGCACCGGTGAAGTTGCCGCCGGTGCCGGCTGGCAGCC
>DQIG01000110.1:1000-1145 GCA_003525885.1 Stenotrophomonas sp. | reverse complement strand
CGGCTGGCAGCCGCGTCGGCGCCGCCGTTCCCCCGGCAATGAAGGAGTAATCCGATGCGCATCTGGGCAGTCGCCAACCAGAAGGGCGGAGTCGGCAAGACCACCACCACCCTCGCCCTCGGCCGCGGCCTGGCCGCGCTCGGCC
>DQIG01000110.1:0-854 GCA_003525885.1 Stenotrophomonas sp. | reverse complement strand
CGCGGCCTGGCCGCGCTCGGCCATCGCGTGCTGCTGATCGACCTCGATCCGCATGCCTCGCTCAGCCGCGCCTTCGGCGTGCCGGTGGACCCACCGCCGGCCGGCGTACTGGAACTGTTCGGCGCACCGCCAGCGGACCTGTCCGGCCTGTGCCATGCCAGCAACATCCATGGCCTGGACTACGTCTGCGCGCAGTCGGCGCTGGCGACACTGGAGCGCCGCAGCGCCAACCAGCCCGGCCTCGGCCTGGCACTGCAGAACGCACTGGCGCGCCACCAGGGCCAGCACGACTACATCCTGCTGGACTGCGCACCGACCCTCGGCCTGCTGATGATCAATGCGCTGGCCGCAGCCGATCGTCTGATCATCCCGACCCAGGCCGAGCCGCTGGCCCTGCACGGCCTGGATGGCATGGTCCGCACCGGCGAGATGGTCGAACGTTCGCGTCGCCGCCCGCTGCCGATCTCGATCCTGCCGACCCTGTTCGACCGCCGCACCCGCGCCGGCAACGAGTCGCTGCGCACCATGCAGGACCGCCATGGCAGCCGCGTGTGGGAAGACGCGATTCCGATCGACACCCGCATCAGCAATGCCGCCGGCCTGACCCTGCCGAGCGTCGGCGAGGACTATCCGGGCCGCGGCCTGGCCGCCTACCGCCGTGCGTTGAACTGGATCCTCGGCGAGGATGCCCGCGCCCTGGAGCAGGCCGCATGAACAGCACCGGCATCCTCGACGATTACCTGGACGAACTGCTGGGCGAAGCGATTGTCGCGCCGCCGCCTACCGTGCTGCCGCCCGGCAGCGCTGGGCCACGGCCGGCGATCGAAGCGGCCGCCGAGCGCGAGCCGACCTGG
>DQIG01000251.1 GCA_003525885.1 Stenotrophomonas sp. | reverse complement strand
GAATGCGATGCGGCGCGGCGCAGCGGCAAGCCATTGAGCCTGGCACTGATCGACGTCGACCATTTCAAGCGCCACAACGACCGCCACGGCCACCAGGTCGGCGACCGCGTGCTGCGTGATGTCGCCCGCCTGATCGGCGCCCATGCGCGACGCCCGCGCGACATGGCGGCACGTTACGGTGGCGACGAGTTCGCGCTGGTGCTGCCAGATACGCCGGCCGAGGGCGCGCGCCAGGTGATCGAGGACCTGATTGCCTGCGTGCGTGCATTGCCGGCGCCGGGTGATGGCAGCGACGACACCGTCACGCTCACCATCGGTGTATTCTCCCGCGTGCCCGACGGCGAACTGCAACCGCACCACTTCGTGGAGGGCGCCGACACCGCCCTGTACCAGGCCAAGGCCAACGGCCGCGACGGTTACATGATCGACGGCGTGACGTGACCCACCCGGGGTGCAACATACGCATGCGAATGGTTAGACTGGATACCTCGCCTCGCACCCCGGACCCGCATGAACGCCCGCCTGTTCCGCTTCGGCATCAACCTCTGGCCGCCGTTCCTGTTCACCGGCATCCACGTCACCCGGATCACGCCCGATTACCGGCAGATCGACGTGGCGCTGCGGCTGCGGCCGTGGAACCGCAATTACGTGGGCACGCATTTCGGCGGCAGCCTGTTCGCGATGACCGATCCGTTCTGGATGCTGGGCCTGCTGCACATCCTCGGCCGTGACTACTACGTGTGGGACCGGGCAGGCGCGATCGATTTCCTCAAGCCTGGCCGGGGCACGGTGCGCACTTCGTTCCGCATCGACGATGCACTGCTGGCTGAACTGCGTGCAGAAGCAGCTGGCGGCGAGAAGGTGCTGCGTTGGTTCAGCAACGATGTCGTCGACGAAAGCGGCGAAGTGGTCGCCCAGGTACGCAAGCAGGTCTACCTGCGGTTGAAGCCACACGCGCGCTGATCCAGCGCGCGGGCGCTATCCTCTGCCTCCCTGCCATGGAGGCTCCGATGCGCCCGTATGCTCTCGCCACACTGTTGACCGCCCTGCCCTTCGCCGCCCACGCCCTGGACCTGCCGCCGGTACAGTATCCGACGCTGTCGGCACAGGCGGCCAATGCCGCCGGTTTCGTACCCCAGGGCTGGGCACTTGAATCGAGCGCCGAAGGCGATCTCGACCAGGATGGCCGCGCCGATCTGGTCCTGGTGCTGCGCCAGCAGGACCCGCGCAACGTCATCGAGCACGATGGCTTCGGACCCTCGCCGTACGACAGCAACCCGCGCATTCTCGCCGTGGCGTGGTCGCGCCCGTCCGGCTATGTGCTGGCAGTGCAGGATCATCAGCTGATACCGCGCCCGGACAATCCGGTGATGAGCGACCCGCTCGAAGAAGGCGGCGTCAGCATCCAGCGGGGCACCCTGAAGGTCGCACTGTTTTCATTCGCCAGCGCGGGCAGCTGGTCAATGGGCACGACCGCCTTCACCTTCCGCTGGCAGGACCATGCCTTTGCGTTGATCGGCTACGACCAGAATTCGGTGATGCGCAATTCCGGGAGGACCGAATCGGTGAGCGTGAATTTCTCCACCCGCAAGGTGAAGCGGAGCGAGGGCAGCATCGAGGACGACAAGGACAGCGTGCGCTGGCAGCCACTGCGCAGCAGCCGTCGCTGGACGCTGCAGACTGTCGGTGATGGCTGGGCATTCGATCCGCTGGCGGGCAGTGACTGAGACGCTGCTCAGTCGCGCGCAGCGGCGGCCGGGGCGTCCTCCATCACCAGCGGCACCGACAGCCATGGGCTCTCGTCGCTGCTGCGCGACGGTGAACGCCGCGGCACCTGCAGACGGCGGCCATCGGCGGACAACTGCGGTACCCGCACCGGCGAGCGGAACTGGACAGGCAAGCGCTGCAGCGCATCCACCGGGTCCCCGGCCTGCTGCCGCAGCCAGCGCTGCGCGCCGATCAGCCGTACCATCGCGGCGGCATCCTGGGGCCGTGACGAATAGGCGGGATAGACCGGGCGAGCGATATCGGTCAGCACGCACCCCATGATGTTCGACAGGCAGCCGAAGTCATGCTGCGGCGGTGCCGGCACCGGCAGCGGGCGATCCGCCTCAAGCGCGGCCATCGCCGCCGCGCCACAGGCCCAGCCCAGGTTGCCCGCCGCGCGGGCCAGGGTGCTGCTGCGATCGAGTACCAGCACCCCGCCGAACTCCTGCGCCGAGGTTTCGATCGCGGCCCGGCTCATCGCGTACTCGCCCTGCATCGCGCGGCACAGGCTCTGTTCGGCGGCCAGCATCGGCTGCATCGCCTGCTCGCATTCCGCCGGCAGCGGGTGGTCGGCCGGCAGTTCGACCAGCATGTCGGCCAGCAACTGAGCATTGGCCTGCACCAGGCTTGCACCGATGATGCTCTCCACCAGGTAGCTGCCGCCCGTCACCAGCCGCCGGCCCAACCGCAGCCCCCGGCAACTGCCACGCAGCGCACCGTCGATATCGCCCTGCACATAGGCCAGCGCGCGTGCGCTGGTGGCATCGATCATCAGGCCATAGGTTGGCATCGGCACCAGGATGCCGTCGCCCTTGGGCTGGAACGGCGACACGAAGTGATCCGCATCGGCCAGCTGATCCAGGCGCGCATGCAACTGCTGGTGGCCAGCATGGGCATCGACGAAGCGCTGCGGATCGGCGCGCACCTGGCCCAGGCAGTCGCTGGCGGTCGGCCCGCAACTGGCCGCTGGCCGTGATCGCAGCTCGTCGTGGTCCTCCGCCAGCTGTGGTCCGGCGCCGCCATTGCCGCGCGGATCCGCCTCCCAACGCCGCACATCCCGGGCCAACGCCTGTTCGCGCTGGCGCGCGTCGAGATCGTCGAACGCGAGTGTCCACAGCAGCGCGAAGCCGTTGTGGCCGTGGACGGGCAGGTGGGCCTGCAAGCGCTGCTGGGCCTGCAACCGCGATTCCGGCACCGGCCACATGCGCGAGGCACACCACACCACGATGGCCAGCACCAGCAGGCCTGCCAGGGTCCAGCCCAGTCCACGCAGAATCTTCAACACAGCTTCCCTTCCATGTGTCGTTGCCGCAGTCGATTCCCCAGCGTAATCGACCGGCCGTGGCCGCTACAATGCGCACATGTCGCTCGAAGCCCCCGCCCTGGTCCCCCGCCCCTCCCTGCAGCGCCTGTTCCTGACCGGCCTGCTGACCCTGCTGCCGATCTGGCTGACCTGGGTCGTGGTCAAGTTCGTGTTCGTGCTGCTGTCGGGCATTTCCAGCCCGTTGGTGGTGCCGCTTTCCGAGCAGATCGCGACGAGCTTCCCGCATTACCTCGGCTGGGTCCGTGCCGAGTGGATCCAGGACACCATCGCCCTGCTGGCCACCCTGCTGGTGATCCTGGCGGTGGGCGTGGCCAGCCGACGCGTGCTCGGCCAGCGCCTGCTGCGCTGGGTGGGCGCGGTCATCAAGCGCATTCCGCTGGCCAGCATCATCTATGACAGCGCCAAGAAGCTGCTGGACATGCTGCAGACCGAACCGGGCAGCACCCAGCGCGTGGTCCTGATCGACTTCCCTCACCGCGACATGAAATCGGTCGGGCTGGTCACCCGCGTGATCAAGGAACACGGCACCGACCGTGAACTGGCCGCAGTGTACGTGCCAACCACGCCGAA
Source organism: Stenotrophomonas sp. (assembly GCA_003525885.1). Lineage (GTDB taxonomy): Bacteria > Pseudomonadota > Gammaproteobacteria > Xanthomonadales > Xanthomonadaceae > Stenotrophomonas. The sequence goes on along the minus strand of DQIG01000251.1, from coordinate 1,202 downwards.
TCCGACTTCCGGCTATCTGGAAATCGTGCCGGTGGAGCTGCTGACCCCGACCGACTGGACCGTCGACCAGGCCATGAGCTTCATCATTTCCGGCGGCGCGGTGGCTCCGTCCAGCGTTCCGTTCACGCGCGCCGGCGATCGCAGCGAATGACCGCGGCGCCGATCGAGCGCCCGCTGCAGGACCGCGCGGTCCTGCTGTTCATCGTGCTGGCCGCGTTCTTCTGCGGCAACGCCGTGCTGGCCGAGCTGATCGGGGTGAAGATCTTCGCACTGGAAGACACCCTCGGCATCGATCCGCTGAACTGGAACCTGTTCGGCCAGACCGGCTCGCTCAGCTTCACCGCCGGCACCCTGCTGTGGCCGGTGGTGTTCATCATGACCGACACCATCAACGAGTTTTTCGGCAAGCGCGGCGTGCGCTTCATCTCGTGGCTGGCCGTGGTCCTGATCGCCTATGGCTTCCTGTTCGCCTTCGCAGCGATCTCGCTGGCGCCGGCCAGCTGGTGGGTCACCTCGATGGACGGCCACGGCGTGCCGGACTACCAGGCTGCATTCGCAGCGGTGTTCGGCCAGGGCATGTGGACCATTGCCGGTTCGCTGGTGGCCTTCCTGCTCGGACAGCTGATCGACGTGGCCGTGTTCCATCGCATCCGCCAGGCCACCGGCGAGCGCCACGTATGGCTGCGTGCGACCGGATCGACCGCGATCTCGCAGGTGGTGGACAGCTTCGTGGTGATCTGGATCGCCTTCGTGCTCGGCCCGCAGCACTGGCCGACCTCACTGTTCCTGGCCGTCAGCAGCGTCAACTACATCTACAAGATGGGCTTTGCGATTGCCTTGATTCCGCTGCTTTACCTGATGCGACGTGCGATCACCCGCTATCTGGGCGCAGACAGGGCCGCCGCGCTGCGCGCCGCCGCCGCGGCTGACTGAAGCCCCAGCGACGGCAAGCTGACTGCGCCTTCACGCTGGCCGTACGCGGCCGGATCGTGCAAGCTCCACGGTCTGTGTTCCACGGAAGCTCCTGATGCCGCATCCCACCCGCGCCCTGGCCGCCGCCATTGCCGCGTTGTTCCTGTTCAGCGCCGTGCCGTCGGCCGAAGCAGCGAAGAAAAAGGCCAGCCGCCCTGCCGCCGCGCAGACCCGCCAGGCTGCCAAGCCCAAGGCCAAGCCCGCCCGCGCCACCGCGCCGGCGCGTGGCA
>DQIG01000044.1:1514-5495 GCA_003525885.1 Stenotrophomonas sp. | reverse complement strand
GGCTGCTGCCACTGGGCGTGTTCACCCCGCCGCGCTGGCAGGATCGTCGCGTCGCCCGCCATGCTGAAGCCATCGCGCAGGTGAAGCGCGGCCTGCAGTACTGCGGCTTCGAGCTGCATCACAACCCCACCGAAGCCCTGCAGATCCACTGCGATTATCGCCCGCGCTGACCCCGCGGTCAGCCATGCATACCGTGCTTCGCATTCACAGATGCAAATGATTCTCTTTTGCTGTAAGGTGCAGCCGCTGCCCTTGCCGCCGCGGGCTGTTCCCTTTCCCAGTTGTCGCCCGCCCCGTGTCCACGCCTGTCGAACCGACGGATGTCGCGCAGCTGTGCGCGGCCCATTACCGGCCGCTGCACGCCCATGTCCGCCGCAAACTCCCGCAACGCAGCGACGCCGATGACGTCGTCCAGGAAACCTGGCTGCGCGTCGTCAAAGTCGCCGCCAGTGGCCTGCTGAGCAACGGCCGCGCCTACCTGTACCGCGTCGCCCACAATCTCATCGCCGATCATTACCGGCAGCGCCAACGCCGGCGCGAAGAGGCCCTGGACGACGCGCAGCTGCTCGCCATCGCCGATCCTGCCCCCCTGCCGGAGCAGCGCCTGCTCGACAGCGAGCAGCTACGCCACCTCGACGCGGTCATTGCCGCGCTGCCTCCCCGTTCGCGCCAGGTGTTCCTGCTGGCACGGGTAGAGCAGATGGCACTGGCCGAGATCGGACGCCAGCTGGGTATCAGCCGGCAGACCGCGCACGGCCATCTGCTGCGTGCGCTGGTGGCGCTGCAGCAGGTACCCGGCGCATGAGCCAGGAAGCGATCGCGCGCGAGGCCGCACGTTGGTGGCTGGATGGCCACGACGGCGGCCGCGACGAGCGTGCGTTCAATCAGTGGTACCACGCCGATGCGCGCCACGCCGCGCAGTACAAGCACCTGCAGGCGCTCTGGCAGGCCGGTGATGCGACGCCCAGCCTGCAGCGGCACCAGCTCAGGCGGCAGCGCCGGCGCCTGCGTGACGCCGGCACTGCCGTGCTGCTGCTCTGTGCGTTGGGCCTGTATACCCGCCAGGCCGCGCCACCGACCGCGCAGGTGATGCGCACGGCAACAGGCGAGATCCGCGAAGAAGTACTGCCGGATGGCTCGCACGTGCTGCTCTCGCCGGGCAGCGAAGTCCATGTCCGCATCGATGCACAGCGCCGCCAGCTGCAGCTGCAGCACGGCCAGGCCTGGTTCAAGGTAGCCGCCGATGCGCAGCACCCGTTCCAGGTGCATACGACGCACGGCACGGTCACCGCGCTCGGCACGTCCTTCGATCTTGCCGTGCAGGACAACGACAGCGTGGTCACCGTCACCGAGCATCGCGTCCGCGTCGACAGCGGCACCCGCAGTGAGCAGGCCGTCGAAGGACAGCAGCTGCGCTTCGATGGACAGGCAACGATCATCGGCCTGGCTGACAGCCGCGGTGCGCTGGCCTGGCGCGAACGTCGCCTGCATTGGGTCTCCACGCCCTTGGCCGAGGTCACCCAGGATCTGGATCGCTGGCATGGCGGCCATACCTGGATCATCGGCGCGCACCTGCGCCAGCAGCCGGTCACCCTGCTCGGCAGCGCAGACGGTGCGGCGCTCAGCCGCGACCAGCTGGCCACGCAGCTGCATGTGCGCGTGCTCCGCCTGGGCGCTGGCGTGCAGGTCTGGCTGCCGCCACGCAGGGGACATCGCGATGCACCCTGACATCGGGCCTGCCACTGCGTCTACCCAGGATGACGACGCGCTGCGTCAGCCCCTGGAGCCTCCGATGCTGTTTCACCGCCCCCTTGTCCTCGCCCTGTCACTGGCCTGCGCCAGTCCGCTTCCGTTGTTGCCTGCCAGCGCACACGCGCAAGCCGCCACGCGCCACTTCGATCTTCCTGCACAGCCGCTGGCCAGTGCGCTGGATGCCTACAGCCGGCTGACCGGTGTCGATCTGGTGATCGGGGCAGCATTGCCGGGCGGCCAGACGGCACCGGCACTGCGCGGACAGTTCGACGACGCGCAGGCCCTGTCGCGCCTGCTGGCCGGCAGCGGCCTGCGCCCCCGCTTCATCGACGCACGCCGCGCCACGCTGGAACCGGCACCGGCCGAACCCACCGATGGCAGCCGTCGAACCGGCCCGCTGCGCGTACAGGGTGATACCGCGCACGGTCATTCCCCCGCTGCAGGCGCCAGCCAGTATGTCCCGGCCACCCGCGATGGCTTTGCGCCAGCGGTCGGTAGCGAGCGCGTGGCGATGGCCGAACGCCAGGACGGCAACAGCCTGCTGCGCTCGATGCCCGGCACCCACAGCTTCCATTCGCGCAGCCAGCCCGGGCTGCAGGTCAACATCCGCGGCATGACCGGCGCTGGCCGGGTCAACACCATGATCGATGGTGTCACCCAGACCTTCCGCAACAACGCGGGCCACGGCTCGGGGGGCCCGTTCGCCTATGTCGATCCGTTCCTGCTGGCCGGCGTGGACGTGCAGCGCGGCGCGGTCGCCGGTGGTGATGGCGCCGGCACGCTGGCCGGCAGTGCCAATTTCCGCACGCTGGATATCGATGATCTGCTCGGTGAAGGTCGTGACTGGGGCCTGCGCGCGGGCTACCGCCATGGCAACAACGGCTACGGCAATGGCCGCACCTTCGCCGGTGCCTGGCGCCATAGTGAGGACGGCGGTGACCGCCAGTTCGGCCTGCTGGCCGCTGCCAGCAGCAGCCGCAGCAGCGAATACGCGACCGCGCGCGGGCAGAAGAACACCGCCGACCCGGGCAGCCAACAGCCCAGCAGCTGGCTGCTGAAAGCACGCCTGCAGCCAAGCGACCAGCATCGGCTCGACCTGAGCCACATGCGTTACGAAAACGACTTCTACCACAACTACCCGTGGCAGATTTCCGCACGCAACCAGCGCGCCAGCTACCACTACACGCCCTATTCGCCGTGGATCGACCTGCGCGCGACCTTTGCCAGCAACAAGACCCGGCTGTTCTATCCGCCCGTGGAGGATTCCAGCTACATCGGTCGCCGCACCCACAGCAGCCTGAGCAGCTGGACCCTCGACAACACCAGCCGCTTCGATATCGGCGCACTGCAGGCACGCTGGAACACCGGCATCAAGCACCAGTCGGACATCTATGTAGCCGACACCCCCACCCTGCGCGGCGCCAACCCCCAGGGCCGCAGCCAGCTGGACAGTGTGTTCAGCACGCTGGAACTGCAGTACGACGTCTACGCGCTGACCGCAGGCCTGCGCCAGGATCGCTATGGCATCCGCGGCCACGTCCCGGTGTGTTCGGATGTGCCCGGCCAGTGTGCCGAGATCAACGGCGGCGGCATCGACGTGCGCCGTACCCAGCGCGCACTCAGCCCCAGCCTGGCGGTTTCGTGGCAGGCCGCCGACTGGCTGCAGCTGTTCGCTGAAGTCTCGCGCACTTCCCGCCCGCCGCGTGTGCAGGAGATGTTCTTCGAGAAGATCCCGCTGGAAGGCATGAGCGATGCCGATGGCGTCGGCGCCAACCCGTTCCTGCGTCGCGAACGCTCGCGCAACCTCCAGTTCGGCGCCAACCTCAGCGCCTCCTCGCTGCTGACCGACGGGGATCTGGCGCAGCTGCGCGTCACCCGCTTCGACAACCACATCCGCGACTACATCAAGCCGCAGTACCTGCTGATCGTGCACCCGCCGGAGGTGGAGCCTTTCGTGGTACCGATCGACAGCGATCCGCAGCTCACTGCCTGGACCGATGCGCTGGACGTGGACGACTTCAGCACCACCACGCGCTGGATGAACCACCCGGGTGTGGTGCGCATGCGCGGTATCGAGCTGGAAGCGCACTACGCCAGCGAGCACTACCACGCCACGCTGAGCTGGACCCGCTCGCACACCAGCGCCCCCGCCATCGAATTCGTCAACCTGGAAGACATCACCGCCCTGCCCGACCGCTACTGGACGCTGGACGTGGGCGGCCGCTGGTG
>DQIG01000044.1:0-1348 GCA_003525885.1 Stenotrophomonas sp. | reverse complement strand
GGTGGCAGCAGCGCGTGCAGGCCGGCCTGCGCGCCGAATATTCCGGGCCCACCGAGGAAGGCTACGACTTCTTCCAGACCCGAAAGACCGGCGGTACCGGGGTACTGCTCGACTTCTACGCCAGCTTCAAGCCCCAGCCCAACACCACGCTGTGGCTGAACATCGAAAACCTGCAGAACAAGGCCTATGACAACAATGCCTCGATCGACAGCATCTTCAGCCCGATCCTGGACCGCGGCAACGGCCGTGGCCGCACCGTCTCGATGGGCGTCAACGTGGCGTTCTAGCCGCCGCTGGTGGCTGCTGTGCCTGCTCGCGCTGGCGTCGATGGCCAGCGCGCAGCCGATGCCCGGTACGGTGATCGACCTGGCCACTGGTCAGCGCCTGGACGAAGCCGCGTTTGTGAAGCGCGCAGCGAACGCTCCCCGACTGCTGCTGGGCGAACGCCACGACCAGGCCGGTGACCACGCCGCCCAGCGCTGGCTGCTACAGGCGCTGCAGCAGCAGCGTCCACAAGGCGGGCTGGTGCTGGAGATGATCGCCAGCGAGCGTCAGCCGCGACTGCAACGCGTGCAGCACTGGCTGGCCAAGGGCAATCGTGCCGACGGCACGCGCCTGCAGGAGCTGCTGGGTTGGGATACACGCTGGCCGTGGACCGCCTATGGCGGGCTGGTGCAGGACGCCACCGCTGCCGGCATCCCCCTGTTCGGCGGCAACCTGTCGCGTGCCGAGGTCAATGCGTTGCTGGCCTCCAACAGGCCGGTGCGGTTCCCGGTGCCCACCGCCCGGCAACGCCTGTCGGCCGTGGTGCTGGCCCAGCACGCAGACGCAGCACCGATGCTGGAAGGGATGCTGGCCGTGCAACAGGCCCGCGACACGCGCATGGCACAGGTGCTTGCGGCGGCACCTGCACCCGCGCTGCTGGTGGCCGGCCGCTGGCACGTACTGCGTGCTACCGGCGTGCCGGGCTACCTGCCACCAGACGCACCGGCACTGGTGATCGCGCTTGCTTCACCCGATGAAACCGTCGATGCGGCCGACGCCGATCTGCTGTGGGTGCTGGGCGATGAGTGAACGCGGCCAACACTGGCAGGCGATCGCCATCAGCATCGGCCTGCACCTGCTGCCCTTGCTGCTGTTGGTGCACTGGGTGGCAGCGCCACCGTTGCTGCCGCCGCCAGAGCAGGACGTGCGCATCAGCCTGCGCCTGCTGGCACCGGCTACGCCGCCGCAGCCAGTGGAAGAGCGCCAGGCCGACACCCCCAGCCAGGCGCAGCAGGCGCGCGCATCGCAACCGACGAAGTCGCCCCCTCCACCGAAGCCCACCGCCGCGCGCGAGGGCGAGGTG
>DQIG01000399.1:359-21394 GCA_003525885.1 Stenotrophomonas sp. | reverse complement strand
CGCTGTAGCTGCGGCTGCCGCGAGGGGTCAGTGGTTCGGCCAGTCCAGTTCGACCACCAGCGGGAAATGATCCGATGGCAGCACGCCATCGATGCGGCGGTCATCAGTCAGGAAGCTGCGCGCATGGAAACCGCGCACCAGCACCCAGTCCAGCTGCACGGTGGCCTTGCCGGTGAAATCGTGGAAGGTCAGTCGCGGGCCCCGCGGTGTTTTCACCTGGGTCCGGGTGTCGTGCAGCACGCGGGTGAATGCCCTGTAGGTATCGCCGCCGGGCTCGCTGTTGAAGTCCCCGGTCAGCACCACCGGCAGATCGGCCGGCAGGTTGGCCACGCGCTTGCCGATCAGCTCGGCACCCTTCACCCGGCGTGGTTCGTCCTCGTCGCGGTAGGGCAGGTGGGTATCCATGAAATAGAAGCGGCGGCCGTCGTCGATACGGCGGAACAGCGCCCAGGTGACCATGCGCGGATACAGGTTGCCCCAGGTGATGCTGCCGGGCACATCAGGCGTGTCGGACAGCCAGAAGTTGCCTGATTCCTCGATGGCCAGCACCTTGCTGTCATAGAACACGCCCATGTGCTCGTCGCCGCTGCCGCCGCGGCGGCCCTCGCCGAACCAGCGGTAGCCGGGGAGGTGTCCGGCCAGATACTCGGCCTGCTCCTGCACCAGCTCCTGGGTACCGATCACCGCCGGGTGCGCATCGAGGATGACCTTCACCATCGCATCGCGACGATCGGGCCAGCGCTTGCCCGGTTCGGTATCGGCCGGGGTGCGCACATTGAAGGACATCACCTTCAACGGCGCGGGGGCTGCTGCCCATGCGCTGGTCACAGGCAAGGCAAGCGCCAGCAGCGCAGACAGCGCAGGGCGACGAAAACGCGACAACATCGTGGAATCCCTCCATTCCATGAAAACGGTTTCATAGAGCATCGCACGGAATGCCTGTTCATGGCTGTGCGTGCGCTGGCGGTATCCGCCAGTCGCCTCGGCGTATTCAGCAGGGTCTTGACGACGCATTGACCCGCCGGCCCGGGCCTGCGTGCTAGAACGGCGCTGCCGGCCATTGAAACCGGCACCGCAGCAACACCCTCAACGGAACCACAAGGAGCTGTGCCATGACACGATTGATTCGCGCCCTGCAGGTGTCGCTGAACCTGCGTTCGGACAATTCCACGCAGTGCATCCGTTCCAAGTATCGCTACTGGAATATCTTCTGACCGGAAGGACTCCACGTATTCGATGACATCGCCAGGGAAGGTCGATGATCTTCCCTGGCATCGGAGGCAGGGCATGGATGAGCGTGCAGCGGATGCGGAAGTGGTTTCCATCGACGACCTGCTCGAACGCGTGCGTCGCGAAGGACCGGTACTGCGCTTCAACAATGATGTTGTCGGCATCTTCGATCCCGCCCTGGCGGTCAGGATCGACAAGGCCAACACCGACCAGCACACCGTACCGGATTCACTGATTGATTTTCTCGGACTACGCAGTGACAGGGACCCCGTTGCGTGGCGCGAGGTGCGGGCACTGCTGAGCGAGCAGGCCGGGCGGCTGGCCAGTCCCGGGCACATGCGCGACCTCTACACGCGCATGCACGGCTTCCTTGCGCAGCGTGCGGATCGGCCGCATGACCTCAGCGAACTGAGCTGGTGGACGATCTCGCAGTCGCTGTTGCCGCTGCTGATCGATGGCCTCAGCCGCGCCGACGTCGATGCCCTCATCGGTGAACAGAAGACCCGATACAACGCCATCGTGCTGCAGAATTTCTCGTTCTGGCGGCGGATCATCGATTTCCATCTTTCCCGCCGCGCAGCCCGTACCGTGTCACGGCACATCCGGCGTCGTGCGCGCGAAACCGCGCCGCGCGAGGACTTCCTGCAATCCCTGCTGCCGCTGGTGGAACGGGTTGGGGTGGACCGCGTGGCCTATCTGGTGTCGATGGTGCTGGCCGGCATGTCGGGCCTGCCGGGCATCACTGCGGCCAGCCTGCTGTACGCGATGCACCGTTTTCCGCATTGGCACGCGCGCATCCGTGAGGAAACCTCGGCGCTGAGCCTGGAGCAGCTGTACGCGTTGCCGATCAAGTCGCTGCCATGCACGTCGCGCTTCGTCAAGGAAACCCTGCGGCTGTGGCCGGGGCTGTTCGCCCTGCATCGTCCAGCCTCGCACGATATCGACATCGAGGGCGTGTGCATCCGCAAGGGCGGGGCGTACGAGTTGTCGTCCTACTTCCAGCATCATTCGCCGGAGTACTGGCAGAACCCGGACAGCTTCGATCCTGATCGCTGGTTGCCCGAGCGACGCCAGGCCAACAAGGGCGCCTACGTACCCTTTGGGTTCTCCTCGCGGGCCTGCATTGGCAGTGCGGTCGGCCATGCGCAGCTGTTGTTGTTCTGCGCGCTGGTAACCCGCGATTTCGAGTTGACGGTACAGGATGTGCCGGCACCGTGGATGCAGCTGGAGGGCTTTGCCATTCCGGTCGACTTCATCGGTACGCTGACGCCGCGGCGCAGCTGACGGTGACTGCAGTACTTGGCTCAGTCTTCAATCTCGCCACGGCGGCCTGCCGCGCGCACCGCCTGCGCGGTGGTGGCCACGCCAAGACGATGCCGCGCACGCCGCAGATGGTTCTCCACCGTGCGTGCAGACAGCCCCAGCGTGGCTGCGATTTCCGCCTGGCGCCGCCCGGCGGCGACCCAGCGCAGCACTTCGCGCTCGCGTGCGCTCAGCGCGCCTGCGGGTACATCCGCCGGTGCTTCGGCGAGCCGCCGCGCTGCACGGAAGGCCGACGTTCCGACCATTTCCAGCAGCAGGCGCGCGCTGGCGGATACATCAATCGAGGTGCCGGCGAAACTGACCGCACCCTCCAGGCCGGTCGGGCCGAACACCGGCACCTGCAACCCATGCAGGCCATCGCCGCGCGGCTGCTTCACCACCTGGTAGCGTTCGCCGCGCACGCCCTGGCGCTTGCTCCAGAAGAACGGCGCATCGCTGTCCAGTACATGGCGGTTGACCGGGCAGGCGTGCAGGTAACGGGCGAGCTCGGTATCGCTGCCGTCGCCGAACCAGTCACCTTCGATCCAGTACACGCGCTGCGCATCGCGTTCCAGCCCGGTTCCAGTGGCAAACACCAGCAGGCGGTCATAGCCCAATGGTGAGGCGGCGGCGCGCAGCACGCCGCCCACCGCGGGAAGTGACCGCGCCTGTTCCAGTTCCAGCAGCGCGGGCACCAGCGCAGGCATTGGCTCAGCGCCCCGCCAGTGCATCGAGCAGCGTACGCGCGGCCAGCTTGCCCAACGCGTTGCCGGCAAGCGGACTGTCGCCGGTCAGCAGCAGGCGATCCTGCAGCACGCTGCCATCGATGCCTTCATTGACGATCTGCACGCCCTGCTGGGCCAGTCGCTCACCGAAGAACCAACGCAGCTGCCCCGGCATGTAGCCGATCTCCGGCGTCTGCCGGTCCATTGCGTCGGGGAAGGCACAGATGCGGTAACCACGGAACAGTGAGCCACCATCGGCTTCGTCGACGCCCGCCGCCAGCAGCGCCGCCGGGCCATGGCAGAGGGTGATGATGTGGCGCTGCTCGGCCATGGCCCATTGCAGCGCGGCCTTCACTGCCGTGCTCTCGGGCAGGCCGATCAAAGCGCCGTGGCCCCCCGGAATGAATACGGCGGCATAGTCCGAATCGGCTCCCAGGCCGGCGACCACCTCGTCCAGTTGCAACGGTTGGCGGAAGCGCGCCTCGTAGCGTTCGTACAGTGCGCCGATCTCGCGGTCCTCGCGTGGGAAGGCCCACCATTCGAACTTGACGGCGTTGCCGGACAGCGTCGCGACGTCGATGTCGAAGCCGGCCTTGTCCAGGTGGTACATCGGCAGCAGGGTTTCCACCGGATGGTTGCCGGTGGAGAACAGGTGGCCATTGGCGGTGGGCAGATAACGCTCGTCGGCGGCGATCATCAGCACCTTCCAGCGGCCATCGCGGCGCGCATCCGGATAGTCGGCGCCGGAAAGGTCGCTCTTCGGCGAGGTGAACTGCGACAGCGAGTACAGCGACGGGAAGAAGGCATCGCGCTCGGCCGGATCGGGGCTGGGCTGGCGGCTGGGCTCTTGCGTGTTCATGCGGACCTCCGTTGGGGGAAAGTGAGCCCAGCATAGGAGGCCGCGTGCGCAGGCGCGATGAGGGATTCCCCTCAATTGGCCACAACCCGGATGCTGCATCGCGCCACCCGGCCGGTTGGACAGCGGGATTATGTCGTGCTATCTAGCCGGTGCCGGGATAATCCCGGCATAACCACACAGCAAGCAAAGGAGTGAAAATGAAAAGATTCGCCCGAGCATTGCGCGTCAGCCTCAACATCCATCCGACCGAGAAGAGCAGTGTGTGGACTGTCTGGCAGATCTGGGTAGAGTTCTGATCCCACGGCGTCATACCCGCGATTGATCTGCAGCAAGACGAAGGGACTCGTCTTCGAGTCCCTTCTTGCCGGAGGCGTACTTCATGCAAGGGACGTCGAATGAAGGCAGTACTGTTGCTGCCGAACGCCTGGCCGCGCGCGTCGAGCGCGAAGGGCCGGTATTGAAGCTGGAAACCGGCGGCGTCGGGGTGTTCTGCCCGGAGCTGGCCGGCAAGGTCGACAAGGAAAATTCCGAGCATCTGTATGTAATCGAATCGCTGGCCGACCTGTTCCGGCGGCATGAGCGCGTGCGCTGGACCGAAGTGCGCAGCCTGATTGCCACGCGCAGTGCCGAACTCACCGGTGCACAGAATCTGGATGCGTTGCAGTCGCGCATGCGGCAGGCGCTGGACGCAGTGTGCGGGCATGAACTGGATGCGACGCCGGCAATATGGAAGGTAATGGCCCATCCGTTGATCCCGATGGTGATCGACGGGCTGGATGCACGGGGACGTGCCGCCATAGAGCGTGCGCTGCATCTGCGCTATTCCATCCAGGTCGAGCAGGTCATCCATCGACGCGACCTTCTGCGCAACTTCCTGATCAATCGTGCCGAGTCGCGCACAATCCATTCCGAACTGAAGCGACGCGTGCGCGACGGCCGTGCTCCGCTGGACTACGCGCAGTCATTGCTGACCCTGCGCGAGCGCATCGGTCTGGACAAGGTCACCTATCTGGTCACCGTGCAGTTGATCGCCATTTCCGGGGTGCCTGGGATGATGGCCGCCTGCCTGCTGCTGGCGATGCAGATGCATCCGCACTGGCGCCAACGCATCGAGGAGGAATTCGCGCCGCTCTCGGATGCGGAGATCCATGCGCTGCCGATGGCCAGGATTCCCTGCACCATGCGCTTCCTGAAGGAAGTGATGCGGCTGTATTCCACGCCCTTCAACAACCGTCGGGTGGCCGCCTGCGATCTACAGGTGGAAGGGCAGGCCATCGCCGAGGGCACGGTGTTCGAGCTGAGCTCGTTCATCCAGCATCGCTCGGCGAAGTACTGGGATGACCCGCTGCAGTTCGATCCCGATCGCTGGCTGCCCGAGCGGCGCAAGCGCACTGCCGGCATCTATGTGCCTTATGGCTTCCCCACGCGCTCGTGCGTCGGGTCTGCGGTGGGCAACGCACAACTGGTACTGCTGTGTGCGCTGCTGGCGCGCGAATTCCGTTTCACTCCCAGCGCCGGCTACCGGCCCGAGGTGCGCATGGAAGGCTTCGCGATTCCCGCGGCATTGTACGGCACGTTCTCGCGCCGTACGACCAGTGCCTGATCTGTCGGGACGGCGGCTTACTTTCCCGTTCGCCCGTGTTCCTGCATGTCCTCATGCAGGATCCGCCGCAGCTCGACGATGGCCGGCGTGGCCTCCTGCACGCTGTGGCCGGACACGATCACCTTCTCCGAATCCGCGTGCGGCAGGTGCGAGCTCCAATAGGGCACCAGCCCGTCATCGGTCTTTTGCAGCGGGCCATCGGCCTTGGCACGGGCGATGATCGAGTGGTAGTGCACCTTCGGCGACATCGGCAGGTCGGCCACGGCGCGGACGAACGGGTCGTCCTTGTCCAGATTCTGGATGCTGTTCATCTGGTAGCCGTGCTTGCCGTCATTGCGGTCGATCTGGCCGTCGTTGGCGATGGTGGCGACGTCTTCCAGCACGGTCAGCGGCAACCGCACCAGGCGGCCGATCCAACGGCCGAGGCGGGTGCCCGCCACGTCGGTACCGCGATGCGGCGTGGCGATGAACACCACGCGCGACACTTCCGGTTCCGGCAGGAAGGTCAGCACCGGTGCACCCTTGGTGCGCAGCAGTTCGCGCTGGGCGGGCGTCATCTGCGCGGTGGCCAGCAGGGTGTCGACCAGGTGGTCGCCGGAGGAGGAGATCATCAGCCGCGCGATCACCCCGCCCATGCTGTGCCCCACCAGCACCATGTCATGCGAGGCCTGCGCCTTGCCGCTGGGGTCGAAGTGCTTGAACACTTCGGCCAGCGTGTGGCGCATCGCATCGTGGCTCATCGCGATGGGCATGTTGGTCGGGTAATAGAACTGCCAGACCTGGAAGTCCTGGCGGATCTCGTCATCGCGCATCAGTTCGTTGGCCACGTTGACCCAGGCTTCCGGGCTGCTGGCCAGGCCATGGATCATCAGCAGCACGCGGCGGTTCGGGTCGTAGGGCTGCATCATGTACAGATGCGGCGTGTCGATGCCGCCCTTGCCACCAAACAACGAGCGCAGCGACTGGTGGCTGAAGTTGGAGCGTGCCAGCCACAGTGCATAGCCGGCAGTGAAGTTCGCAGCCAGTGGCACTTCCTGTCCATGCAGGGTCACTTCCGTGACCTGGTAGGGATCGTGGATCTCCAGTTCCGGCTCGTCGTCGTGCAGCACCTCCCACAGGTTCTTTCCCGAGAAGCGCAGTAGCACCGTCATCGATGGGGAGGGCATCTCGCTCCAGCTCTGAGGGGGGGAGGTGCTTGCCTGCGCGGCGGGTGTCGTTGTCGAAGGCGTGGTGGCCGTATTGCCGGCCGGGTCGTCCATCACCGCCACCAGCTCGGCACCGAAGCCATCACGGCGATGCACGCTGCGCAGCGTGCCGGTGAACGACAGCGAGGCCGCCGGTACCAGCTCGCTGGGGGTACGCGTATCCAGCGGCGATGCTTCGCCTGAAGGGGCCAGCACGAAGGTCCAGCGGCCCAGCTGGAGATGGCTGGCCTGGCTGTGCACGCGCCCGGTGGCATACGCGTTGTACAGCTGCACCGAGGCTTCCTGTACGGCCAGGTTGTAGTAGTCGCGCACCTGGGTCTGGCGGTCTTCGAAGCCACGCTGGTTGGCGGTGCGCTCGGTGAAGAACAGATAGGCATAGGCCTGGCGCGCGACCTGCATCCACGCATCGAGGCGTGGCTGGAAGTCGGCATCCAGCTCGGTGATCGCGGTCTTGGCGCGCCCGGATGCCGAGTACTCACGTTTCGGCGCCGGCAGGGTCATCGCATACTGCAGCCACAGTTCGGCCAGGCTGGAGCGCTTGTCTTCCTCGCGCACCACGATGCTGCCTTCCATGGCCTCGATACAGGGCAGGCCGGGCTTGGCACAGACGCCCTCATCGAGCCCGGCCACGCGCAGGGTCTCGGTGGTCGCCGCGCTGAGCTTGCCGGTGGTGAGGATGTCGCCGCGCTTGAGCGCGATGTACTGGCCGGGCGTGACCGAGGCAACCTGCACCGACGGCCCGAACTGGCGCAGCGTCGCGCAGCCGCCCAGGGTGAGCAGCACGGTGAAAATGAGGGTCGTGCGGCCGATGAAGCCCAAGCCCGTGGTAGCCATACGATCCTCCTGCGCGGTGGCGCCACTCTAGCGGCCGGCCTGTCAAAGCGGAATAGACCGGACGGTCGGTTTGGGCCTGGCCGCCCTGGGCGATTCAGCCATTCCCGTGTGACACTGCGGTGAATGGAAGGGACACGGAGATTGCAATGGCCTGGCTGGAAACCCGCATTCCGCCGCCGGTGCTGATGCTGCTGTGCGCCGCTGCGGGCTTTGCAGCACGCTGGCTGCTGCCGGGTTTCCACCTTCGGGTGCCGGTGCCGATTCTGCTGGCAGGCGTGATGATGACGCTGGGTATCGTGCTCAATCTGCTGCCCAAGCTGTCGTTCCTGCGCGCCGGTACCACCGTCAATCCTCTGCGGCCTTCGGCGTCGAGCGCGCTGGTTACCAGCGGAATCTACCGCCGCACGCGGAATCCGATGTATCTGGGCCAGGCGCTGGTCCTGTTTGGGGCCATGGTGTACCTGCAGAATCTGATCGCGCTGCTGGTGGTGCCGCTGTTCGTGGCGTACATCACCCGGCTGCAGATCCTGCCGGAGGAGCGGGCATTGATGGCCCGCTTTCCCGAGGCGTACGCGCAGTACCGTCATCGCGTGCCGCGCTGGCTGTAGCGTCGGCTACGCCATCAGCGGCTGATCTGGCACTTCACCGCAGCCGAATAGCCCTCGTAGTCGTCGCCTGCGATCACGTGCAGGGTATGGCGCTTGTCGATGCGCTTCACGTACGACGGCTCTTCGGTGTTGGCATGCTCGTTGACCTCGGTCACCGACCAGGCCTTGGCCAGGCGCTTGGAATCGACACCGTTCAAGTACACGAAGAGGCTCTTCTCGCCTTCGGCCACATTTACATCAGCACTGGTGACCGTGCCGCCAAACAGCGCGACCGGCTTGTCCTCGGGTTCGAACGTGCCGCCTGGCTTCCTGGCCAGTCCGGCCGCCTGCAGCGCATCGATGGCTTCGGCCGCACTGAAATTCGAGCCGGCCCTGCAGGCCAGCAGCGCTTCCAGCGTGGCGGTGCCGGGCGGCGCGATGGCCGGTGCCGCGGCATGCGTGGCTGGGGCTGCGGCGAGGGCGGCGAGGAGCAGGGAAACCGTGAGGGCAGCTTTCATGGCAGATCCTTCTGATGGGAGCAGGAATCAGAACGCCGGTTCGATTACCGGGAACTCTTCAGCAGAGGAGTAGAGGCGATACGCCTGCGTGGCGCCGGCACGGACGTTGATTTCGGTCGAGCGCCGACGGGAATTGTTGGTCTTTTCCGATTGCAGCACGCCGCATAGGCCCCGCCCCTGGACCGGCGTGGCGGTCAGTACGTGGCGCCCCTCGGCCAGGACAAGGGACAGGCGCTCGGCGGGGTCGAGATGTGCGGCCATCTTGCCGTCGACCATGACGCCCATGTAGCAGCCGCTGCCCACGAATCCGACATCGCGGGTGACCGTGATGGTGCCCGTGGGTTCACCCTGGGCATCGATCGGGAAAATGCGCGCGGCCGGAGCATCCTTGATCTGCTCGGGCGACGCCTGCTTGGTGGGCATGCAGCCGGACAATGCGGCAATCAGCAGGGCAGCGACGAGCAGCTTCTTCATCACAGTTCTTCCTTGGCGGAGATCGGGGTCTCGATGGCCGGAATGATGCAATGAAAAGGGCCTGGAGTTACAGCCTTTCAGGCTTGCAGGCACAAAAAAGCCGGAGCTCCCGATTGAGGAGGAGATCCGGCTTCTTGCGGCCTCGACAGGCCATACAGATGGTGGAGGTGGGCGGAATTGAACCGCCGTCCGAAGGCACTCCATCCCCAGCACTACATGCTTAGCTCACCGTTGAATCTCGTCCCCGAACAGCACGGTGCGCAAAGCGCATCCGGGAACCAGCCTGTTGTGTTCTAGTGCCGGACTGACAGGCAGCCACCCAGCGCGATTCCATGATAGTGACTCTACGCTGCGAGCATGGACACAAGCAGTTTCGAGGCTCCGCCTAAGTCGGCAGAAGGTCACGCACCGCAGTTTTTAGGCTGCGAGAGCGACCGGAGCGTAGTTGTCGTCGTTGGCAACTAGAGTTTTGCAGCTGGATTTACGAGGACAGCTACCCCCTCGGCATGCGCCAGGCGACTTCACAACCCCCGTCGAAACCAATGCACCCCCGGTTTCTACAGTGCTGCAAGGTACAGGGCCGATTCCGTGTTGCCACGGGCAGGGCCTGCCCAACGATGCGAATGGTACGGCAATCTTCCTGAACAGTCACGCGCGGCACGTGGATCCGCCTGAACGCTGCCGCGGAGCCACGTGCCACGCCAGGTGGCCGGCAGGGCTGGGCCCAGCTCAAAGCCCGCCCGCCTCCGGCCATTCGGGCGGGGGGAAGGTCGTGGCCAGAAGCACCAGTTCCTGGTTGCTCGATACCCCGAGCTTTTTCATGGCGCTGATCTTCTGCGCGCTGATGGTCTTCTTGCTCCGCTGCAGCAGCGTTGCGATGGCGGTGACGTTCATGCCGGAAAGATAGAGCCGAAGGACCTGCTGCTCGCAGGTGGACAAGGCGCCGGTGCCGACGATCACTGGACGCTGGTTGCCGACAGCAGCGGGAGCACCACCCTTGAGCGTGTCGATCACCCCTCGGATCAGGGTGTTGATGGGGCAGGACTTGTCCTGCACGAGGTGGGCGCCCGCACGCAGAATGCGCCGGTGCAGCGCGTCGCTCGGTTGCGATGTAATGACGATGATGCGGGTGCTCGGCGACAACCGGCCGATATCTGCGATCGGTGCGCGGCCGGGTTGCGCGCTGCCTTCCACCTGCAGGGTATAGCCGGTAATGACCACGTCGGGCTGCTGCTGTTCCACCAGTTCCAGCAGCACGGCGCGACGGGTGGTCTGGCCGGTCACCGCAACCTGCGTAAGCACCCGCAGCGAGCTCACCATGCCGAGCACGAATACGGCATGTTCGTCCGCCACCACTACGGTCTTGCCGGTTGCAGCGGTCTGGGAGCCCGAACCCTGCAACCGTTCACCCTGATGCAGCACGCGCGGTGCGAGGGCGCAGCAGCCACGAGAACACGCCATATCCGGCAGGGCGCGCCGGTGGCGTTGTGCCGACAAACGCCGGCCACGCTTTCCTGGCCTGTTTCAGGCCGTGCAGTGCGAGCTGCACATCCTGCAGCCGCATCTGCGTGCGCCGGGCGATGTCGTGCGCACTGGCACCCTTTTCCAGCATCGGCGCGACCCGGTCCAGGAAACGCTGGAGCTCCAGTGGAAGCGCGGCCTTTTTGGCCTTGATCAGCATGAACACCGTGTCCGGATCGGATAGCGGGCCCGTCGCCGGGTCTGTCGCTGAAACGGTCGGCTGTCGGCGCGGAAACAGCTGCAGCAGGTCCAGATGCAGGGCCTGCGTCGCGTAGATCGGCTTCTGTTCGAAACTGAAACTGCAGCGGTGCCTGGAGAACCACCGGGCGAGCTTGAGGATCCGTTCCTTGCCCTCGATGTTCTGCTCGATGGAAAACGATGCGACCAGTCCCGCCGCAACATGCAGGTTCAGGGTCTTTCCCTGGACCGGGCCGAGCGAAAGCACGCCCGACCGCGCGCCAACCAGCGCGATGATGTCTTCCAGGTCGATGTCGCCCAGATCGCCATGAAACGCCATGCTTCCGCCCTCCCGATCCATTCCATGTTGCGGTTCCGGACACTGCAGGAACGCCGCGACCGTGAGGTGGCGAGAATAATGCGGCGAGTACGCCGGCCCGCATGAGACCATTCCGATTCTGGCGTGCCGCACCCTGCTGCAAGGCCTGGAGTACCTGGAATTGCCCTTGTTTTCGGGGTTGTCTTATTGGGTGCCTGCATGCGCGTCCCTACCATTTTCTCCTTCACTGAAGTCCCTGCTTTCGGCGGCGGGCACACATAGGGAAGGAGTAGCTGATGACCTCGATCAGGGTCCTGCTGGTGGGCGAGCGAAACATGGAGCGGCTTGCGATGGAGTCGCGCCTGTCGATTGATGCGCGGGTCAGCGTTGAAGTAGTCAGCGACGCCTGCAGCGCGGCCATGTTGGTGGAGTGGCGGCACTACAGCCTGTTGGTGGTCAATGTCGCCGGCCTCGGGCGGTCGCTGGTGGACCTGATCAACACGATCTCCGAGCACTCGCGCGAATCGCGTATTGCCTTTTTCGGTGGCAGGTCCACGGCGAAGGTGAAGGCCGCGGACCTGATTGCCCAGGAGCGGGGGCTGGCCCTGCTGAAGGTTCCCGGGCTGGATCAGCCTGAGGATGGCGGCCGGGAGTACCGTCGGTTCGTTGGTGAGCGTGTCTGCGGTGTACTGGCGGGCTCGGTGCAGGAGGCTGGCCAGGAGCCTCCCACCCTGGCGCAGCCCTCGCTTCCGGCCTGAGCTGATCCGGCGCCTGGTTTCAGCGTTGGGATTGGCGGCGCGCGCGCAGTGTTGTCAATCTTCAATAAGTTGCACTGCATCGGTCATAGCGGATTGGTAACTTCATTGGCACGAATTTGCGACACACTGAAGACGACCATCCGAGCCAGGACAGACGCGGAGACTGTGGGTGACCGAGGCAAGCCAACAACGCAGCCTGCGACAGCTGGTCGGACCCGTCGGGGCCGACTACCAGCGGCGGGCGTTGCCCCCTGGCTGGGTATGGGCCGTGCTGGGCGCGCTGCTGGCGACGACCTGGTTGACCGAGCTGCCGGCCACGGCGGCGGCGGCACTGGTGGCCAGCGCGGTGGTGGTACATTGGCCGCAGCGCGGCCGTACCCACTGGCTGGGCTGGCGACTGCCCGCGCTGGCAGTGATGGCGGCCCTGTTGTGGGGGCCGGAGGTGCTGTCGCAGTGGTTCGAACACGGCCTGGCCGTGGTCCTGATGTCGCTGGCCAGTCTCAGCATTGGCGTGCACGTCTGGCAGTCGCACCAGCTGGCGCGCCAGTTGCAGGGTGCGGCCGATTCGCTGGATGACGCCCAGCTGCTGGCCCTGTTGCCGGCCGACGCGGCCCAGCTGGCACAGCAGTGGCGCGCGGGTGATGACCGTCATGCGACGGAACTGGCGGTGGTGATGCACCTGGCCGTGATGCACGCGGCGCTGGCACCGCGCATGCGCGGGCAGGGCGTGCTGGCGGGGTGACCCGCCTTTTGTAGAGCCGAGCCTGCGCTCGGCTGCTCTTCTTGCCGAAGCCGAGCATGGCTCGGCTCTACAGAAAGCCAGGGCAGCCGGGCGTGGCCCGGCATTGCGGCCTTACGCGTCGCGGTTGCCGCGACGCATCACACGCTGCTTCTCGATCGCCCAGTCGCGGTCCTTGGCAGCATCGCGCTTGTCGTGGGTCTGCTTGCCCTTGGCCAGTGCGATCTCGAGCTTGATCTTGTTCTTGCTCCAGTACATCGCGGTGGGCACGATCGTGTAGCCATCGCGCTCGACCTTGCCGATCAGCTTGTCGATCTCGTTCCGGTGCAGCAGCAGCTTGCGCTCGCGGCGGTCCTCGGCCACCACATGGGTGGAGGCCTGGATCAACGGAGTGATCTGTGCGCCGATCAGGTAGATCTCGCCGTGCTTCACATAGGCGTAGGCGTCGATGATGTTGCCGCGGCCCGCGCGGATCGACTTCACCTCCCAGCCCTGCAGGGCTAGGCCGGCTTCGAAGCGCTCTTCGATGTGGTACTCGTGGCGGGCACGCTTGTTCAACGCGATGGTCTTGTTGGCCGTCGCGCTCTTTGCTTTATCCTTGCCGCTGTTCTTGCTCATTTCCGTATTGTCTCCGATTCGGGCCCGCCCGGTCGATTGCCGAAACGTCCTGTATTCATGCCTACTATCCGCCGCAGCGCCCTGGTCGAACATTCGGCCGCGCGCATGTTCGACCTGGTCAACGATGTCCAGGCCTATCCGCGCCGTTTCCGCTGGTGCTCGGCTGCCCAGATCCTGGAGCAGGGCGAGGACCGCCTGGTGGCGCGCCTGGACCTGGGGCTGGGTTCGTTCAGCACCTGGTTCCAGACCGAAAACACCCTGCAGCGCCCGCACAGCATTGACATGCAGCTGCGCGATGGCCCGTTCAAGCAGTTGCACGGCCGCTGGGAATTCCATGCGCTGGCCGAGGACGCCTGCAAGGTCACCTTGACCCTGGAATTCGAGCCCAGCTCACGCCTGTTGGGCCCGGCGCTGGCGATCGGCTTCCAGGGATTGGCCGATCGCATGGTCAACGATTTCGTCCGCGTCGCCGACGAGGCCTGATCGATGATCGAGGTCGAGGTGGTACTGGCCTGGCCGCAGCGGGCGCTGTCGCGCCGCCTGCAGCTGGAAGAGGGGGCGACCGTGGCCGACGCCATCGCTGCGGCTGCATTGGACGGCAGTGCCGACTGTCCAGCAGTCGCCGTGCATGGCGTGCTGGCGCGTCCACAGCAGGTGCTGCTGGAAGGTGACCGTATCGAGCTGCTGCGCCCGTTGCTGGCCGATCCCAAGGACAACCGCCGGCGTCGCGCGCGCGGCGGTTGATCCCGGCAACCCGTCCTTGCGGACGGGCAGGGGGCTCAGCGGCCCTTCTTCTTCTTGTCCTTCGGCAGGTTGCGGCCGAACTGGCGCACGGTCTGCTGGGCCAGGGCCTTGTCGTTGCCCGGGAAGTAATCGCCTTCCCAACGGGTCACGGCGTCATTCTCGAAGAACACGACGAAGTTCTTCACTTCAGTACGGCCCAGGCGGTTCACGCGCTGGCTGGAGGTGTAGTCCCAGCGCTGGGCGTGGAACGGGTCGGGAATGGACGGGGTGCCCAGCAGCGCGGTGACCTGCTGCTTGCTCTGCCCGACCTGCAGCTTGGCCACGGCATCTTCCCGGATCAGGTTGCCCTGATAGATGGGTTGCTTGTAGATGATGCCGCACCCGGTGGTGGACAAGGCGACGGCGGCGACCAACAGGAGATTGCGCATCGGGACTGGCGGTTGGGGAAATCAAACCGATGATACACTCCCGGCGTGCCACCGCGACCCAATCCGAGGCAGCTGGCGCTAAATCGCCAATGAACGGAGACCTATGGAAACCCACGACCTGCGTAAAGTCGGCCTGAAGGTGACCCATCCGCGGATGCGGATTCTGGCGCTGCTCGAGCAGCGCAATGCCCAGCACCACATGACCGCCGAAGACATCTACCGCCAGCTGCTGGAGCATGGCGACGAGATCGGCCTGGCCACGGTGTACCGGGTGCTGACCCAGTTCGAGGCCGCCGGCCTCGTGCTCAAGCACAATTTCGAGGGCGGCCAGGCCGTCTACGAGCTGGACCGCGGTGGCCACCACGACCACATGGTCGACGTGGACAGCGGCAAGATCATCGAGTTTGAAAGCCACGAGATCGAGGAACTGCAGCGCAAGATCGCCGCAGACCACGGCTACGAGCTGGAAGAGCACTCGCTGGTGCTGTACGTGCGCAAGAAGCGCAAGTAAGCCGTTCCAGCCAGCTGTATGCGACGAAACCCCGGGCTTGCCCGGGGTTTTTCGTTGCTGGGGGCGGGGTCCGGGGTCAGAGCCCTTTGCCGGCGCAAAGGGATCCGACCCCGCCGACCTCATTGGGGTCAGATCCCTTTTTCCGCGGGAAAGGGCTCTGACCCCTGGCATTCCAACAGCGCCTCCAGATCCACCGCCTCGGCCATGGCCCGGTTACCCGCATCGCCCGGGTGCAGGTGGTCACCGGAATCGTAGGCGGTGGCCATCCGTGACGGATCGGCCGGGTCGCGCAGCGCCACGTCCAGGTCGATCACCGCGTCGAATGGGCTGTCCGTGCGCAGCCAGGCATTGAGCTGCCGGCGCAGGGCGTCCTTGTCCGGATGGTAGTAGTCATCCAGCGGCGTGCCGGGCAGGGCGCCGGCAAACGGTGGCAGGGTAGCGCCCAAGATCCGTAGGCCACGACGATGGGCCTGCACGGCCAGGGCGCGATAGCCCTCCTGCAGTTCGGCCAGCGTTGGCTGGGCCTGGTTCCGGGCGAACGCGGTGCCGGGCCAGCTGATGTCGTTGATGCCGATCAGCACGATCACGCTGGTCACGCCGGGCTGATCCAGTGCATCGCGCTGGAAACGGGCAAGGACGGACCTGCCCATGCCGTCGCGCAGCAGTCGGCCGCCGGAGATGCCTGCGTTGACCACGGCAACGCCGCGCGGTGCCAGGCGCGCGGCCAGGTGGTCGGTCCAGCGCTGGTCCTGGTCGAGACTGGCGGTGGCGCCGTCGGTGATTGAATCGCCGATGACCACCACGCTGCGCGCGCTGGCGCCGGCCTCGACCTCGATACCGGCCAGGAACAGGCGGGCGGTGGTGCTGCTGGCCGCGCTCAGGGCCTGGGCCCGGCTCTGGTCGCCGGGGGCGATCCAACTGGTCTGGCGGCCGTCCCAATGGAACGTCTGCACCGGCGTCGGCCCTGGCACAAAGACGTTGACCTGCAGCGCCTGGCGGTCTTCCGTGACCAGTGGCAGCGGATCGCTCAGCCGTTCCTGGCCGGGGCCGATCAACACCCCGGGCTGGCCGTCGAAGCTGAGTGGTTGCGGGGTGGTGCCCGCGCGTACGGCCACGCTGGCCGCCCCGATCCGCAACGGTTGGATGCCGTAGGCATTGCTCAGCCGCACCCGCAGCCGAGGCCCGCCCAGGCTGATGCGCGCGGTCTGGCGGAAGGTCTGATCATGCAGCGTGGCCGGGACCAGAGTCGGGAACAGAAAATCCGCGGCCCAGACCGGTTGCGGGCTGGCCTGCCAGCTGGCAACCCAATGCGGGGCGGATGCGGCACTGGCGACGCCGGACAGGGCGAGCAGGGCGGTGGCGGTGAGGTGGCTCAAGCGGTTCATCGGGCGGTCCCGGGTGGAGGGACCGCCATGGTGATTCCGTGGTTATCTGTGAACTAGACTGCGCATGGACAATCATCTGTGAACTGGATTCATCGCCATGGCGCGACCCGACATCAACCGATCCGGCGAACTGGAAGTGTTCGTGCGGGTGATCGAGACCGGTGGCTTTTCCGCCGCCGCGCGCACCCTGGACATGACGCCGTCAGCGGTGAGCAAGCTGGTGGCCCGGCTGGAACAGCGGCTGGGCACACGCCTGCTGCAACGCTCCACCCGCCAGCTGCAGCTGACCCCGGAAGGCTGCGCGTTCTACGAACGTGGCCTGCGCGTGCTGGCCGACCTCGAGGAGGCCGAGCGCTGTGCCAGCGCCCATGCCGAGCCGCGCGGACGGCTGCGGGTCAACTCCAACGTGCCGTTCGGCCGGCACTTCCTGTTGCCGCTGTTGCCGGCGTTCCTGGAGCGCAACCCGCAAGTGGGTGTGGACCTGACCCTCAACGATGAGGTGATCGACCTGCTTGAGCAGCGTACCGACGTGGCAGTACGCGCCGGGCCGCTGAAGAGCTCCAGCCTGGTGGCGCGACGGCTGGGCGCGACGCGGATGATGATCGTGGCCGCGCCGGCCTACGCGCAGCGGCATGGGCTGCCGCACAGCGTCGAGGAACTGCAGTCGCACAACCGGCTGGACATCGGCCATGCGCGGGCGATGCAGGGTTGGCCGCTGCTGCAGGACGGTCGCGAACGGATGCTGCTGCCCAGCGGCAACGCCCGTGCCAGCAACGGCGATGCGCTGCGTCAGCTGGTGCTGGGTGGGCTGGGCATGGCGCGCCTGGCGGCGTTCCAGGTACAGGAGGACATCGCTGCCGGGCGCCTGCTGCCGATACTCGAGGAGGCCAACCCGGGTGACCTGGAAGAGGTGCACGCGGTGTTCCTGGGGCAGGGCGGCTACCTGCCGCTGCGGGTGCGCGCGTTCCTGGATTTCCTGGTGGAGCACGTCGACCTGACGCAGCCGTTGGGGTGATATGCGCCGCGCCTGTGCGCGTAGCCGAGCCTATGCTCGGCTCAATGTGCCAGCAGCTTGCGCGCGGCGGCGCGGGCTTCCTTGCTGACCTCCACGCCGCCCAGCATGCGTGCCAGCTCTTCCTCGCGCGCCTTGCTGTCCAGCTTTTCCACTGCGCTCTGGGTCATGCCTTCCACCGGCGCCTTGCTGACCCGGTAATGCGCGTGGCCCTTGGAGGCGACCTGCGGCAGGTGGGTCACGCACAGCACCTGGCGCTTTTCGCCGAGGGCGCGCAGTTTCTGGCCGACGATGTCAGCCACTGCGCCACCGATGCCGGAGTCGACCTCGTCGAACACCATGGTCGGCACCGCATCGAGGTCCAGTGCGGCCACTTCGATGGCCAGCGAGATGCGTGACAGTTCACCGCCCGATGCCACTTTGCGCAGTGCGCGCGGCGGCTGGCCGGCGTTGGCCGCCACCAGGAACTCCACGCGCTCGGCACCCTGCGGATCGGGCTTGCCAGCGTCCTGCGGTTCCAGCTCGATCAGGAACTGGCCGCCGCCCATGCCCAGCTCGGCGATGATGCCGGTGGTGGTGGCCGACAGTTCGGCAGCGGCGCTGCGACGGCTGGCGGTCAGCACTTCGGCCTGTACGCGCCAGGCGGCGGCGGCCTTGTCGATCTCGCCGGCCAGGCGCTGCAGGCGCTCATCGGCGCCACGCAGCTGCTCCACTTCGGCGTGCATGCGCTCGCGCTGCGCGCCCAGTTCGTCCATCGGCACGCGGTGCTTGCGGGCCAGGTCATGCAGGCGACCGAGGCGGCGCTCGTTCTCCTCGAACTGTTCCGGGTCGGCATCGAGGTCGTCATGCACCCGGTCCAGCAGCGACAGGGCTTCGTGCAGCTGGATCGAGGCATTCTCGATCAGGCCATCCACCTCGCCCAGGCGCGGGTCGTGCTCGATCAGGCGCGACAGCTCGTGGCGCACCTGCTGCAGCAGGTCCAGCGCGGAACTGCCGTCGTCGCCGTTGAGCTGGTTGCTGGCCGCCTGGCAGGCGCTCAGCAGGGCGCTGGCGTGGGCCTGGCGGCGATGGCTGGCGCCGAGCGCTATGATCGACTCCGGCTCCAGGTCTTCGCGGTCCAGTTCGCGCAGCTGGTGTTCCAGGAAGCCGATCCGGTCACTGACATCGCCCTGTTGCGACAGCGCCAGCGATTCATCGACCAGTGCCTGCCAGGCTGCGGCGGCGCGGCGCACCTGCCGGCGCTCGTCCTCGTTGCCGGCATAGGCGTCGAGCAGGGCCAGCTGCGACGGGCGCGCCAGCAGGGCCTGCTGCTCGTGCTGGCCGTGGATCTCCACCAGCAGCGAGGCCAGGTCACCCAGCTGTGCCAGCGTCACCGGGCGGCCATTGATCCAGGCCCGCGAGCCACCGTCGGCGCGGATCACGCGACGCAGCTGGCATTGTTCCTCGTCGTCCAGCTCGTTGTCGGCCAGCCACTGGCGCGCGGCCTGCAGCTGGTCCAGCGCGAACTCGGCCGAAAGCTCGGCGCGCGCGGCGCCGTGGCGGACCACGCCGCTGTCGGCGCGCAGGCCGGACAGGAAGCCCAGCGCGTCGACCATCAGCGACTTGCCGGCGCCGGTCTCGCCTGAAACCACGGTCATGCCTGGCCCGAACTCCAGTTCGGTGGCGCGGACGACGGCGAAATCCTTGATCGAAAGATGTCTGAGCATGGGTAAGGGGGTGTCAGCAGCCGCGCAAAGCTAGCACGCGGGCGCGGGAGGTCCAATCACTTGCCAAGGCGATGCGCCGCCATTATCTAGTGTCCGTGTCTCACAGGTTGATTCCATGCACGGTTCTCCCGACCAGCTTGCCCCACGTGCGCGCCATCTGCTGCGCACGCTGATCGCGCGCTACATCCAGGACGGCGAGCCGGTCGGCTCGCAGACGCTGGCGCGCGTGGCCGGCCTGGAGGTCAGCCCGGCCACCATCCGCAACATCCTTGGCGACCTGGAGGACCTGGGACTGCTCGCCTCGCCGCATACCTCGGCCGGGCGCATCCCGACCGCGCACGGCTACCGGGTGTTCGTCGACAGCCTGCTGCAGATGCAGCCGCCGGGCGAGGGCGAGCTGGCCCGGTTGCGCCAGGAACTGGCCGGAGGCGGCAGCACCCAGGCCCTGCTCGGCAGCGCCTCGGAGCTGCTGTCGGCGATGAGCCACTTCGTTGGCGTGGTCAGCGCGCCGCGGCGTGAGCAGTTCGCGTTCCGTCAGATCGATTTCGTGGCGCTGGACGGGCGCCGGGTGCTGGCGATCCTGGTATTTGCCGACAACGAGGTGCAGAACCGGGTCATCGAGACCCGCCAGGAGTTCGCGCCGGGCCAGCTGGAGCAGGTCGCCAACTACCTGAATGCGCATTTCGCCGGCCTGCCGATGGCAGAGATCCGCACCCGCCTGCTGCTGGAACTGCGCGACGCCCGCTCCGAGCTGGAGCAGCTGCTGGCGCACAGCATCGAGCTGGCCGAGCAGGCCCTGCAGCCGGCGGCCGACGACATGCTGGTGGCCGGCCAGACCCGCCTGATGGGGGTGCAGGACCTGTCCGACCTGGAGCGCCTGCGTGAACTGTTCGAGCTGTTCTCCAGCAAGCGCGAGATCCTGCAGCTGCTGGAACGGACCATCCAGGCCCCGGGCGTGCGCATCTTCATCGGCGAGGAGACCGGGATGATGCCGTTGCAGGGCGTCTCGCTGGTCACCGCCCCGTACACCGCCAATGGTCAGGTGCTGGGCGTGCTGGGCGTGATCGGCCCCAAGCGTATGGCCTACGACCGCGTGATCCCGCTGGTCCAGGCCACCGCCGATGTGCTCGGCGCGGCCTTTGCACCGGCCGGGCGCACTCCCGGAACATCCGACGCTTGAAACGCAGTATCCCGCCCATACTAGGGTGGGTGGAGGCGGAGATTGACCGCCAGGGACCCAGACATGAACCACGAACATCCAGATATCGAATCCCAGCAGAGTGCCGCCGATGCGGCCGCCGCCACTGGCGTCAACGACGAAGTGGAGCGCCTGCGCGCCGAAGTTGAACAGGTCAGGGCCGATGCGCTGCGTGAGCGCGCCGACCTGGAGAACCAGCGCAAGCGCGTTGCCCGCGACATCGAGCAGGCCCGCAAGTTCGCCAACGAGAAGCTGCTCGGCGAGCTGCTGCCGGTATTCGACAGCCTGGATGCCGGCCTGAAGGCTGCCGGCGACGACGCCCACCCGTTGCGCGAAGGCCTGGAACTCACCTACAAGCAGCTGCTGAAGGTTGCTGGTGACAATGGCCTGGTCCTGCTGGACCCGACCGGCCAGCCGTTCAACCCGGAACACCACCAGGCGATCAGCCAGGTGCCGGCCCCGGGCGCCGCCCCCGGCACCGTGGTGACCGTGTTCCAGAAGGGCTACCTGCTCAACGAGCGCCTGCTGCGACCGGCGCTGGTGGTGGTGGCCGCC
The DNA here is from genome assembly GCA_003525885.1 of Stenotrophomonas sp. GTDB lineage: Bacteria > Pseudomonadota > Gammaproteobacteria > Xanthomonadales > Xanthomonadaceae > Stenotrophomonas. The sequence goes on along the minus strand of DQIG01000399.1, from coordinate 386 downwards.
GACTGATTGGCCGGGCCGGGCGATGCC
>DQIG01000399.1:0-192 GCA_003525885.1 Stenotrophomonas sp. | reverse complement strand
GCCCGGTCGTGCCAGGCCATGCCTGGCAAGGTTTTCCAGGCGCTGAACACAGCGTTCGGGAGGTGGCTTGAATGTTCCACGAGCCTCCCCCACATCGTATTCATCCACCGGCCGAACGGCCGGACTGACCCCAACAAGCATCCTCAGGAGTCTCCCCCATGGGCAAGATCATTGGTATCGACCTCGGCACCA
>DQIG01000342.1 GCA_003525885.1 Stenotrophomonas sp. | reverse complement strand
CCGCCGTGGTCCGCATTGGCCAGCCCTACCAGCTGGAAACCCTGCTGAACCTGTTCGAGACTGCACCGGTCGTCGGCATCTTCATGCTCGATACCATCTCCACCGACTGCGGCTATCTGGCGCTGGGTTTCGACGAAAGCCTGTGGCGTTTCGCCTTCGAGAACATGAGCGTGTTGTTCACCAACTCGCAGTTCACCCTTGATCGCATACGCATGCGCTACCCGATTGGCAGCTCGACCCTGCAGCAGGTTTCGCTGCATTCGCTGGATCCGGCCGACTACGCCAGCTACGAGCCCACCGAGTCGGAGGGGTCGCACATCCTGGTGATCGGCAACCATTTCACCCACAAGTTCGTGCGGGCAACGACCGACGCGCTGGCCACTGCGCTTCCTGGCCAGAAGATCATCGCCATCGGCTACCCCGAGGATGTCGAATTGCCAGCCAACGTGCAGTCGTTCAAGGCCGGCAACATCGATGAGGACACCTTCCGCTCGTTCTACCGTGATGCGCGCGTCGTGGTGTTCCCCAGCCATTACGAAGGCTTCGGCTTCCCGGTGCTGCACGCACTGGCCCATCGCCGGCCGGTCCTGGTACGCGACAGCGGCCTGAACCGGGAGCTGGCTGCGCACATCACTGCCTCGGCCAACATCCACGCCTACGAAACCACGCGTGAGCTGGTGCAGCGGCTGCAGGAGGCGATGCCGGCCTGGACCGACGAACGACGCCAGGGCGAAGCCGACGGCTGGCACCGCTCCGCGCTGGAGGTCCATGAAGCGCTGACCTCGGCCATGAACCTGGCCAACGCGCCGCAGGTCGCCAAGGTGCTGCGCAACCTTGATGCACTCAAGCACCCTGCCACCGTGGCGGCAGAGATGGGAACCTCGGGCCAACGTATCGGCCGCAGGCTCGGTCGCATCATCGACCGCCTGTTGCGGATTCCGGGCGCGGCACCTGCTGCGCGCCTGGCCGCGCGTATTTACCGCAGCGTCGCCCGCTAGGTGGCGCTGAGGTGAACGGGCAACCCCATACCTTCCAGCACGTGCTTCACAAGAAGAGGCGAAGAGCATCTGCGCGAGCGTAGGCGGCAAACGGCAGTCGTCTGTTGAGCCGGTTGGCCGTGCTGAAGGACTTGGTAAGCATGAGGCTTCCGCACAACCACCATACTTGCTGACCGTCCTGGTCCCCACGCCTGTGGCCGGGGCGGAATCGCCCTACCCTCAAGCAAGCCTGCAGGCGCGGACTGAAGGGCGAGAACGAAGATGTGTAAACCCGCACTGAGTTAATGACATGATGTACCCTTCCTGAATATCGAGACGCGGAGACGGCAGCTTGCCAAGCCTATTCCGCGGCTTTGCCTTATGGAAAGGGGAAATACTAGTGACTGCAGCCATGGCGGTGTCGAGACATGACGACCCCGTAACACCCTTCTCGCTCAAGGCGCGCGCCGGGGTGATCGTTGTTCTTGGGTTCGCCCTGATTCACGCCGTTGTGGTCATGTGGCGTGCCCAGAGTTTCTTTTTTTATGGCGACGACTTCCTGAACTTTGCTGTTTACGTAGAGACAGGTTTCAACTGGGCGTATCTGATGCGGGATGTCTTCGGTCAGATGGCTCCAGGCTATCGACTGATGCAGGCGATGGCATTCGAGCTGTTCGGGATGGACTACACCCGAATCCAGATGCTGTTGGCAATCGTCACAGCCGGCACAACCGCCCTGCTCGGCATGGCGGCACTGCGACTGGGGAGCCGACCCTGGGTGCTGGCAGTTGCTCTCCCACTGCTGGTGCTGCTTCCACAATCTGGGCAAGCCACGATGTGGTGGAGTGCGGCCGTGCACACCACGTTCTCATTTGCCGCCATTGCCGCTGCGTTGTTCTGCGCGAGCGGGAACAGCCGGGCACGCCCGGTCCTTATCAGTCTGTGGCTTGTGGTATCTCTTCTTTTCACCGCAAAAGCGCTTTTTTCATTGGCATTGCTGTGGGGTTTTCTGGCCTTGCGCGAAAGCCAACAGGGCCGGCATTGGTTTCGCGCGAGCCTGAGCGCACTATGGACGTTGATCCCTTCCATTTTCGTCGCGCTGGCCTACCTGGCGCTGCTCAAGGTCTTCCATGAGCCGTCCATACAGCCTCACCCTTCACCGCTGGTGCTGGCCGCCTATATCTGGGAACTGACCGCCGACTACACAATCGGAAGCAGCATCGGCCTCGGTTCGTACGGGCTTGGCTGGCCACGCAGCGTCAGTGTTGCGCTGGTCCTCCTCCTCGCTGTGGCATCCGTGCGCAAGCGCCCGGCCCTGCTGTTCCCCTGGGTCGCGCTGTTCATTTATTTGGCAGCCAGCGCCGGCGCAATTGGCTGGGAGCGCGCGGTGCGCTTCCCGGGTGGGACTCTGCGCTACTGTGTGGAGGGCTCGACTCTCCTCCTGATTGTTTCTGCGCTTTCGGTATCGGCCATCTGCCAAACTGCACTCCAGCGGCGCATTGCAATTGCGGTAGCAACCCTCATCGCAATCAACCTCGGCTGGCATCGCAGTGATATCCCACTGGATGCCGACCGTGATTCCGCGCGTTCCTTCATCGCCAACTACCAGCATGACGTAGCCCTTCTGCCAGCAGGGGCAACAATCGCCGACACTCAGCTGCCGGAGAAAATCGTTCCAGGCTGGATGGTGGGTTACTCACGCGCAGGTTGGCTCACCAGGCTTTATGCACCGACCGTCAGTTGGGGCAGCATAGAAACAGCTACCCACATCGTTGAGGAAGACGGCAGCATCACTCCTATTCTTCCCGCGACCAACAGCGAGTAGCGTCCTGACCAGCGACGAAAAAAACCGGGCGCCAATGGGCGCCCGGTCATCTGCACGTTGCGGACCTGGCGCCCGGATGGCTGGCTCAGGCCAGTGCGTTCTCCAGATCCACCTGCAGATCACCCAGTTCTTCCACGCCCACGCTCAAGCGTACCAGCGCATCACTGATGCCCAGCTGCTCGCGGCGCGCGACCGGAATCGAGGCATGGGTCATCACCGCCGGGTGGTTGACCAGGCTTTCCACGCCGCCCAACGATTCGGCCAGGGTGAACAGTTCGGTCTTCTCGCAGAAACGCTTGGCCGCCTCGAAACCGCCCTTGAGCACGATCGAGACGATGCCGCCGTAGCCGGCCATCTGCTTGCCGGCCAGTTCATGCTGCGGGTGCGACGGCAGGCCCGGGTAGATCACCTTCTCCACCGCCGGGTGCTTGTCCAGCCACTGGGCCAGGGCCAGCGCGTTGGCGCAATGCGCCTTCATGCGCAGCGGTAGGGTCTTCAGGCCGCGCAGGGCCAGGAAGCTGTCGAACGGGCCCTGCACGCCACCCACCGAGTTCTGCAGGAAAGCCATCTGCTCGGCCAGTTCGGCGTTGTCGCCAACCACCACCATGCCACCGACCATGTCCGAGTGGCCGTTGAGGTACTTGGTGGCCGAATGCAGAACCAGGTCCGCGCCCAGTTCCAGCGGGCGCTGCAGCATCGGCGAGGCGAAGGTGTTGTCGACCACCACGATCAGGCCATGGCGCTTGGCGATGGCGGCCACCGCGGCGATGTCCACGATCTTCAGCATCGGGTTGGTCGGGGTCTCGATCCACACCATCTTCGTCTTCGGCGTGATGGAGGCTTCAAATGCAGCCAGATCGGTCAGGTCGACGAAGCTGAAATCCAGCCCGGCGGTGCGGCGACGCACGCGCTCGAACAGGCGGAAGCTGCCGCCGTAGATGTCATCCATCGCCACCACGTGGCTGCCGGCGTCCAGCAGTTCGATCACGGTCGAGCTGGCCGCCATGCCCGAGGCGAAGGCGAAACCGCGGGTGCCGCCTTCCAGCGAGGCCACGCAGCGCTCATAGGCGAAGCGGGTCGGGTTGTGCGTGCGCGAGTACTCGAAGCCCTGATGCTCGCCCGGGCTGGACTGCGCATAGGTCGAGGTGGCGTAGATCGGCGGCATCACCGCGCCGGTGCTCGGGTCGGGCGACTGGCCGCCATGGATGGCCAGCGTGGCCAGGGCCAGTGCGCGGTCGGGCGAAGAGGAGTTGGACATGTCGTTTCCTGAATGGCGCCGACGTGCGGCGCCGTCAAAGGATCGGGAGTCTATCAGCGCAGCCTTGACGAGCTTTGACGCAAATAAACCGGAATTCAGTGGCGATCTTCGCCGATCAGCGGCTTACTGCACGCGACGGCGCAGATAGTTCAGCAGGTCGATGCGGGTGATCAGGCCAAGGAAGGCGTCGCCGTCCATCACGATCGCCACCTGGCCGCGGTCGAACACCGGCAGCAGGGCCTCGATCGGCGACTTCACGTCCAGCCGGTCCAGCTTGCTGACCATGGCGGTGGCGACGGTGTCGCGGAAGCGTGCTTCATCGCCGTAGACATGCAGCAGCACGTCGCTTTCGTCGACGATGCCGACCAGCTGCTCGCCGTCCATCACCGGCAGCTGCGACACGTCGTACAGCTTCATGCGCTGGTAGGCAGTGGTCAGCAGGTCGTTCGGGCCGATCACCACGGTGTCGCGCTGGCCGTACGGGCGCAGGATCAGGTCGCGCAGGTCACCGTGCTGCGGGCGCTGCAGGAAACCGTTGTCCAGCATCCAGTAGTCGTTGTACATCTTCGACAGGTACTTGTTGCCGGTGTCCGGCACCAGCACCAGCACCTTCTTCGGCGTGGTCTGCTCGCGGCAGTACTTCAGGCCGGCGGCCAGCAGGGTGCCGGTGGACGAACCACCCAGGATGCCTTCCTTGCCCAGCAGTTCGCGCGCGGTGTGGAAGCTTTCCGCATCGCTGATCGCATAGGCCTTGGTGACACGGCTGAAATCGGAGATCGACGGCAGGAAGTCCTCGCCGATGCCTTCCACCAGCCAGCTACCCGACTTGTCGTTGAGCACGCCGTCATTGATGTATTCGGCCAGGATCGAGCCGACCGGATCGGCCAGCACCAGCTCGGTCTTCGGCGACAGCTTGGCAAACGCGCGCGACAGGCCGGTCATGGTGCCGGAGCTGCCGCAGCCGAACACGATGGCGTCGAGATCACCGCCCATCTGCTCGAGGATTTCCGGGCCGGTACCGAATTCATGCGCGGCCGGGTTGTCCGGGTTGCCGAACTGGTTGATGAAGTAGGCGCCCGGGGTCTGCTCGGCGATGGTCTTGGCCAGGTCCTGGTAGTACTCGGGGTGGCCCTTGGCGACATCCGAACGGGTCAGCCGCACTTCGGCGCCCATCGCCTTCAGGTTGAAGATCTTTTCCCGGCTCATCTTGTCGGGAACGACCAGAATCAGCTTATAGCCCTTCTGCTGTGCGACCAGCGCCAGGCCCAGGCCGGTGTTGCCGGCGGTGGCCTCGATGATGGTGCCACCTGGGCGCAGGCGGCCATCGCGCTCGGCGGCGTCGATCATGGCCAGGCCGATGCGATCCTTGATGGAGCCTCCAGGGTTCTGGGATTCGAGCTTGAGAAACAGCGTGCACGGGCCGGTATCGAAACGGCTGACCCGAACCAGCGGCGTATTGCCGATCAGTTCGAGGACGGCGGGGCGGGAAAGCGTGGGCATGTCGTCACCTGGGTACGGGAAGGGCGTAGGGAGGGGGACAGCAATTTAAAAAAGCATGGCTTGGAACATAGGCCGCTATCGGGCGGGTCGCAACCGGACGGTCCGATGAATGTCTTTTTTTGGCGCATGGGCGATGCCCGTGTGCGCCATCAGTGGGCAGGGTTGAACCAGGGTAAAGCGGGCGCAAGCCCGTAAACAGTGGCTTTTGGTGGATGGCCCGGGCTTTGCTAAAGGAAATCCAAACTTGGATACAAGATGGGATTCCCTATGCAAACCGTTTTTGGCTGGACCCTTGGCGAATGGCAGTCGGCTTACCGCAACGGCGCAATCACGCCGGATATCGTGCTGGACCTGATCGATGCCTACCCGGCCGATGACAACGCCTGGATCGCCCGCGCCGGTTCGTCGCAACTGCAGGCGCAATTGGACGAACTCGGCGAACGCTTGGCGGCCGTGGGCGGCGACATGGCTCAGTTGCCACTGTATGGCGTGCCGTTTGCGATCAAGGACAACATCGATGCGGCAGGGTGGGACACCACGGCGGCTTGTCCTGAATTTGCCTACGCACCTGAATCAGATGCGTCTGTCGTCTCCAAGCTACGCGCGGCGGGCGCGATCCTGGTGGGCAAGACCAATCTCGATCAGTTCGCCACTGGCCTGGTGGGCACGCGTTCGCCTTATGGTGCGGTGGGCAACAGCTTCGACCCGGCCTACGTCAGCGGCGGTTCCAGCTCCGGCTCGGCCTCGGTGGTGGCCCGTGGGCTGGTGCCGTTCGCCTTGGGCACCGACACCGCAGGCTCGGGCCGCGTGCCGGCAGGCTTCAACAATATTGTGGGTTTGAAGCCGACCAAGGGGCGGCTGTCCAACACGGGCCTGGTGCCCGCCTGCCGCACAGTGGATTGCATCTCGGTGTTCGCCCTGACCGTGGCCGATGCCGAACGCGTGGCGCAGGTGGCTGCTGGCTACGACGCCAGCGACGCGTATTCCCGGGCAAATCCCAACACCGCGCCGGTGGCGGTGGGGGCGCAGATCAAGTTGGCGATCCCGGCTGAGCTGGAGTTCTTTGGCGATAGCCAGAATCAAGCGGTGTTCGAGCAGGCCGTCGAGCGATTTGAGGCCATGGGCGCGGTGATCAGCCCGGTGGATTTCACGCCGTTCAAGGCCCTGGCCGATCAGCTGTATTTCGGGCCGTGGGTGGCCGAACGCACGGTGGCGTTGGAAGGCATGCTTGAGCATCAGCCCCAGGCGATCAACCCCGTGGTGCGCGGTATCGTTGAAAACGGTCGCCAGTACACGGCGTGTGATGCTTACAAAGCCGAATACCTGCGCGCCGAATTGAGCCGGCGTATCAACGACAGCCTGGCGGGTTTTGATGCCTTGCTGGTGCCTACGTCACCGACCCTTCGCACCTTGGCTGAAATGGCCGAGGAGCCGGTGCGCTACAACTCGCAATTTGGCTATTACACCAACTTCACCAACCTGGCGGACCTCTCGGCCCTCGCGCTCCCCGCCGGGTTGCGTGCCGATGGTTTGCCCAGTGGCATTACCTTATTGGCACCGGCCTGGCATGACACGGCGCTGGCTGATCTGGGCAAGCGTTGGCAGGCCAATCTCGGCCTTAATCTGGGCGCGACCGGGCGTTCTCTGCCCGCATCCGGCGTACCCGTGCAGGCGCCGGGGTCTGTGCGTGTGGCCGTGGTGGGCGCGCACCTGACGGGCATGCCGCTGAACTTCCAGCTGACCAATCGCAATGCGGTGCTGGTAGAGCAAACCCACACCGCTGACAGCTACCGCCTGTACGCATTGCCGGGCACCGTGCCGCCCAAGCCGGGGCTGGCCAAGGCCGACAGTGGGCGCTCGATCATCGTAGAGCTTTGGGACATGCCCCTTGCACGCTTTGGCGAGTTCGTCGCAGAAATCCCCGCGCCCCTGGGGATTGGCAACGTGGTGCTGGCGGACGGGCGTAGCGTCAAAGGCTTTATCTGTGAACCCTGGGCGTTGGCCGACGCCTTGGACATCACCGAGTTCGGCGGCTGGCGCGCATTTATCGCGAGCCGGGGGTGAGCATGCCGCGTCCTGAGAACCTCGCCGAGCAGGTGTACACGCAACTCAAGGCGGATATTTTCGACTTCCGCCTGCTGCCGGGGGATCGTTTCAGCGAAGGCGATGTGGCAGGGCGCATGGATGTCAGCCGAACGCCGGTGCGCCAGGCGCTGTATCGCCTGGAGAAGGAAGGCTATGTGGAGGTGTATTTCCGCAGCGGCTGGCAGGTTAAGCCGTTCGATTTTGCCTATTTTGAAGAACTGTATGACGTGCGCATCGTGCTGGAACTGGCGGCGGTCAGCCGGCTATGCCGGATGGAGGCATCCGACAATTCGGTGTTGAACGCGCTGAAGGGTATCTGGCTGGTGGCGGAAGATGAACGGTTGCAAGACCCTCAGGAGGTGTCCGCGCTGGATGAGCGTTTTCATTGCGCGCTGGTGGAAGCCACCGGCAACCGTGAAATGGCGCGCATGCACTACGCGATTACCGAGCAGATCCGCATCATTCGCCGGCTCGACTTTACCCAGGCCGAGCGCATTGCGGCGACCTATCAGGAGCATGCACATATCCTGGAGGCCATCTTGCAACGGCGCAGTGACGTGGCCCAGCAACTGCTCACGCGACATATCGAGTTGAGCAAACAAGCCGTGCGCGAGATCACGTTGCACCGGTTGCAGATGGCACGGCAAGCGGGCCCCAGGTCCGTGTAGGAGCCGGCTTGCCGGCGATGCAGGCGCCTCGGTGTGCTCAGGTACACCGCGTGGATGCCATCGCCGGCAAGCCAGCTCCCACAATGGATCTTCGTCGTTGCACAGCCCCTTGTGGGAGCTGTCGAGCTTTAGCGAGGCTGCGAAGGCGG
>DQIG01000283.1:10152-10329 GCA_003525885.1 Stenotrophomonas sp. | reverse complement strand
GGTAGTGCCGGCCGCTGGCCGGCAGCTTTGTGGATCAAGCCGCGACGCTTTCTTCCAGCGTCGGGTAATCGGTGAACCCGACCGCACCACCGCCAAAGAACCTCGCACGATCCGGCGGATTCAGCGCCGCGCCGCTGCGCAGGCGATCCGGCAAATCCGGGTTGGCGATGAACGGGC
>DQIG01000283.1:4636-9997 GCA_003525885.1 Stenotrophomonas sp. | reverse complement strand
GGTTGGCGATGAACGGGCGACCGAAGCCGATCAGGTCGGCCCAGCCTTCAGCGAGTGCCTGCTCGGCACGTTCGGCGGTGTACTTGCCGGCGTAGATCAGCGTGCCCGGGTAAACCATGCGCAGTGCCTGCTTGAACGCCACCGGCATCATCGGCGCATCCTCCCAATCCGCTTCGGCAATGTGCAGGTAGCCCACGCCCAACCCGCCCAGCAGGTGCGCAGCGGCCAGATAGGTCGCCTGCGGCGTATCGTCCACCGCGCCCTGCAGCGTGGTCAGTGGCGCCAGCCGCACGCCGACGCGTTCACCTCCCATCACCGCCACCACCGCCTGCACCACCTCGCGCAGGAAACGCAGGCGGTTCTGCAGCGAGCCGCCATAGCCATCGGTACGCTGGTTGGCCTGCGAGTCGATGAACTGGTTGATCAGATAACCATTGGCGCCATGCAGTTCGACGCCGTCGAAGCCCGCCTCCAGCGCGTTGCGCGCGGCCTGCGCGTAATCGGCGACAATGCCCGGAATCTCGTCCTCGCCCAGCGCGCGCGGCATCGAGTGCTGGATCATCTCGCCCACGCCCGCTTCCGGGCCTGCGCCCGTGGGGTCGACAAACACCTTCACGCCTTCGGCTAGCAACGCCGACGACGATACCGGTGCGCTACCTTCCGGCTGCAGCGCCACGTGCGAAACGCGGCCGACATGCCACAACTGGGCGTAGATGCGGCCACCGGCGGCGTGCACCGCATCGGTCACCTGGCGCCAGCCCTGCACCTGCTCGGCGCTGTGGATGCCCGGGGTCCAGGCGTAGCCCTGGCCCTGCTGGCTGATCTGGGTGCCTTCGCTGACGATCAGGCCGGCACTGGCGCGTTGCGCGTAGTAGGCAGCCATTTCCGCGGTGGCGACATTGCCATCGGCGGCACGCGAGCGGGTCATCGGCGGCATGACGATGCGGTTGGGCAGGGTCAGCGCGCCCAGGCGGTGGGGGGTGAACATCATGGCGGCAATCTCTTGCGGGGGGAGTGCCGAAAAGGATGGGGATACCGCCCGCTGCGCAACAGGCACGCGCTGGCAAAACAATTGTTCCCTCAGGGCAAGGATGGGCCCGGGGGTCAGAGCCCCTTCCTGTGGAACGGGATCCGACCCCGCGCGCAACTGGGGTCGGATCCCTTTGCAACGCAAAGGGGCTCTGACCCCGAAGCCGGTTACAGCGTGGGCTCGATCTTCACCGCGCCATGCGCCACGCGGTCATAGCAGGTGCGCACCACATCCTCCCCGTACTTCAGCTCCAGCCGTCGCACGATGAAATGGCCGCGCGCCATGTCCTGGTAGTAATCGGTGAACATGGTATTCAGTGTTGCACCGGCGGCGGCACCGACGATCGGCACCGCCTGCGCGGCGAATTTTTCGGTCACCACCACGCCGAATCGCGCCGCTACCTTCTCCACCATCTTCGCCAGCAGCTTGCCGGCTTCCTTCGGAGCCACCCCTAGGGTCAGGTCGCGGCCGGTCACCACGCGCCCGGCCAGCTCGGCCGACAGGTGGCGCATCACATCGGTGGTGAAACCACGGGCCAGGTAATAGCCCGTCTCGCTCGCATCATCGCGTGGCGAGTTGCCGCCCAGCGCGAACACCTCCAGGCACGCCTGGCGGGTACTGAACTCGGACAGGTCGAACCCTTCGCTGCGGGCCACGTCGGCCACCGCACGCATCATGATGGTGGTCGACACCGGCAGCTCGATGAACAAGGCGGCAAAGCCGAAGGCCCCGCCGACCGCACCCGAGGTGGCGGCCGCCAGTTTGTGCCAGCGTGTCGACGCGCCTTTGCCCGGCGAGTTGTCCATGCTCCACAGGGCTGCCTGCGCCGACTTGGACAGCGCCGCCTGCACAGCACCGTGGATGCGGCCGGAGACTGCCTTGGGCAGCGCCTTCACCGCGAACTCCAGCGGCGTGCCAACCAGGTTGGCCATGCGCGCGGTCAGGGTCGGCGCTTCAAGCAGGGCCACCGCCCGCTGCAGGTCGGACCAGTCGCGGGCGTCGTGGGCAATATCGCGGGGGAGCAGGATGGGCTCGTTCATGGCGCCGATCTTAGCGCCAGGGAGTTGAACGGTTCGTCGCGGGGCACGACAGAAGGGTCAGAGCCCTTTCCGCTGGAAAGGGATCCGACCCCGGCTTCATTGCTCAGGCAGCCGGCAGCCCCGACAGCGCGCCCATGAACTGGCGGTAATGGCGCAGCTCGGCGATCGAATCGTGCACGTCGCTCAGCGCGGTGTGGTTGCTGTTCTTGCCGACGCCGGCGGCCACGCTCGGCGCCCAGCGCTTGGCCAGTTCCTTCACCGTGGACACGTCCAGGTTGCGGTAGTGGAAGTACTTCTCCAGGCGCGGCATCTGGCGGTGCAGGAAGCGGCGGTCCTGGCAGATCGAGTTGCCGCACATCGGCGAAAGGCCGGCCGGGATCCACTGCGCCAGGAAATTCACCGTCTGCGCCTCAGCCTGGCCCAGGGTGGTGGTGCTGTCCACCACGCGCTGCCACAGGCCCGAACGGCGGTGCTGGTTGCGGTTCCACTCATCCATCGCTTCCAGCGTTTCCAGTGGATGGTGGATGGCGAATTCCGGCCCTTCAGCCAGCACATTGAGCTGGGCATCGGTGACCACGGTGGCGATCTCGATGATCGAATCGTTGTCGGTATCCAACCCGGTCATTTCCAGGTCGATCCAGATCAGTCGCTCGTTGGCCGCGCCGTTGTCCGCCATGTGTCGCCTCGTTGCTGGGCAGGCGCGCGGCCTACCGGTGAAGGAAAGGGGCGCCCATCATACCCTTTCGCCACTCAGCCCTCGCCGGCGTGGTCTTCCAGCAGCAGCGGCGGCTTGCCGCGCTTGGCGCGGAAATAATTGGTCAGGCGCATGCTGGCCTCCTTGGCCAGCACCCCACCGTGGATCTCCACCCGGTGGTTGTGGCGGGCATCGCCCAGCAGGTCGAACACACTGCCGCAGGCGCCGGTCTTGGGGTCGCTGGCGCCATAGACCAGGCGGGCAACGCGTGCATGCACGATCGCCATCGCACACATCGCGCACGGCTCCAGGGTCACGTACAGGGTGCTGCCGAGCAGCCGATGATTGGCCAACAGCGTGCCACCGGCCCGCATGGCCACGATCTCGGCATGCGCACTGGGATCGTGCGAGGCGATGTTGAGGTTCCAGCCCTCGCCCAGCAGCTGGCCGTCGGCGCTCACCAGTACCGCACCGACCGGGATCTCGTCGTACTCACGCTGCGCACGCTCGGCCAGTGCCAGCGCATGGCGCATCCAGTGTTCATCGGCGTCGTGCACCGGTACACCCAGGGCGTCGGTCATGGCGGTTCTCGCGTGTCTGCAGGGCCAGGATGGCCGCCGGGGCCGCATTGTACGCCTGCGGCCGTGCAGGCGCCGCTAGCGTGCGTCGAAGCGCTCGCGGGCGGCATCCAACGCCGGGAAGTTGTGCTCGGCCCAACGGTCCAGGGCGGACAGCGTATCAACCAGGCCACGCGCGACCTCGGTCAGCCGGTACTCCACATGCAGCGGCTTGCTGCCCCGCTCACACCGCTCGACCAGGCCATTGCGCTCCAGCTGCCGAAGGGTCTGGGTCAACACCTTCTGCGAGATGCCTTCGATCTTCCGCAGCAGCGCGCCATTGCGCAGCGGCCCGTGCGCCAGCGCGGGCAACAGCAGCATCACCCATTTGCCGGAGATCAGCGCCAGCGCATCGCGTGCCGAGCAATCGGCGGCATAGACATCGCCCGGATAGGCCATGGTTACCTCAAGGTGCGTAATTGCCGGAGCACTCCGGCATCGCGAGGATGGTCGCACACTCCACCAGCACCTCGCCCCATGCGCGCCCTGATCCTGCTTGCCCATCCCGAACCCCGCTCGTTCAACGCCCACCTGGCCGCGCAGGCCGCCGAGCAGCTGCGGCATGACGCCCTGCGGGTGGACGTGGTCGACCTGTATGCGGAGGGCTTCGATCCACTGGAAGCGGCCCACCATCATTCAAGGCGCCTGCAGCCCGACCGATTCGATGCCCAGCGCGAACAGCGTTACGGCGCCGAACAGGGCCGGCTACCCGCCGATGTGCAGCGCCATCTGCAGCTGCTGCAGGCCGCGGACCGGGTCATCCTGCAGTTCCCGCTGTGGTGGTTCGCGGCACCGGCGATCCTCAAGGGCTGGCTGGACCGCGTACTGGTCTACGGGCCGATGTACAACAGCCGCCTGCGCCACGAACACGGCGCGATGCGCGGCAAGCGTGTCCTGCTCAGCGTCACCACCGGCTCCTCGGCGCGGGCCTGCGCGGTGGATGGCCGCGAGGGTGATACCCGCCTGTTGCTGTGGCCGTTGATGTACAGCCTGCGCTACGTCGGCTTCGACGTGATGGAACCGCATGTGGTGCATGGTGTGCGTTCCGGTCTGCCAGCGGAGCGCGTGCAGGCGCACGACGAGGCGCTGACCGCGGCAACCCTCGACTACCGCAAACGGCTGGCACGCTGGCGAAAGTGGCCGACCGTGCCTTTCAACGACAGCGAAGATTTCGAGGAAGGTGTGGCACTGCGCGCGGAAGCCACTGCATACAGTCCCTTCATCCGCCACCGCAATACGGATGAATCGGCGCCTGCAGGCGCTACCGGAAAGCCTCATACTTCGTGTTCTTCCGAAGCACCTTGGTGAACACATGACCACCCTCCGTCCCTCGCGCGCCGATGACGGCGCCGCCCTCGTCGACCTCTGGCGCCGCGCCGTCGACGCCACCCACGACTTTCTCAGCGCCGAAGACCGCCAGGCCATCGATGCCGAAGTCGCCGGCTTCCTGCCGCAGGCACCGATGACCGTGGCCGTCGATGCCCAGGACCGTCCCCTTGGCTTCATGCTGATCGACGGCACCCACATGGAAGCGCTGTTCATCGATCCGGACGTGCGCGGTACCGGTATCGGCCGGCAGCTGTTGCAGCACGCGCTGGCCCTGCATCCGCAGCTGAGTACCGACGTCAACGAACAGAACGCGCAGGCCGTTGGCTTCTACCTGCGCATGGGCTTCGTCGAAACCGGCCGTTCAGCGCTCGATTCGCAGGGCCGTCCGTATCCCCTGATCCATCTCCGGTACAACGGCTGACATCCGTCGGCAGCAGCCACGTGCTAGCGTGGCTGCTTTCGGAGAGGAGTGCCGTGCATGGACGGTGGCAGAGCCCTGCTGACCCTGTTCGCGCTGGGAATCAGCCTGATATGGATCCTGGTTCCGTTCGCGATCTTCGCGGTGCGCAATCTGCTGCGTGAGCTGTTGGCCGAGCAGCGTCGCACCAATGAACTGCTTGAACACATCGGCGGCTACCGCATTCCCAAGCC
>DQIG01000283.1:0-4486 GCA_003525885.1 Stenotrophomonas sp. | reverse complement strand
TACCGCATTCCCAAGCCGCAACCCGAGCCTACCGTCTGGCGTGCGCCCTGACCTCCCAGACACTCAGGCGCTGGCTTCGAAGGCCGTGGAGTAGCTCACCTCTCCCTGGGCCATCGGCGGCCGCAGGCACAGCGCCTGGAAGTACTCCGGCGGAACACCCGGCAGCACCAGGCCCGGCTCGGCACGGAACCCGAACCGTCCGTAATACGCGGGCTCCCCCAGCAAGACACAGCCCTGCGCACCTTGCTCACGCAATGCGTCGAGCGCCGCGTGCATCAGCGCCGCACCGATGCCCTGCCCCTGCCATTCCGGCAGCACCGAGATTGGCCCCAGGCCGAACCAACCGGTGCTGCCATCGCTGATCGTCACCGGCGACAGCGCAATGTGCCCGACGACCTGGCCGTCCTTCTCGGCGACCAGCGAAAGACTCAGCTCTCCACGCGTACGCAGTGCATCCACAATGAACTGCTCGGTGTGGCTGCTGTGCGGGGCTTCGCGGAAGGCCGCCTGGGTAAGTGCGTGGATGGCAGCGTGGTCTTCGCGGGATTCTGAGCGGATCGTGCAGTTCAAGGAAAGCGCCTTTGATGAAGTGATGGATATGTGAATGATCGATTCCGGTCACGGATTCAGCTGCGGACCTGCGCCCGACAGCAACGCCAACGCGACGATCGGATGCCCTGTGCGGCAAGCGATCTGCCTGGGCAGCGCGCCCGGGACGCGTCAAAAATCCGTCTCCAAGGGTGGCACAGTGCTCCCGACACGCTCCATAATCGAGAAACCTGCCACCCAGGAAGGATATATGGACATGGACGCACGATGCAGGATCGCGCCATGGGTGTAGCGCACCCCGCACACAGGGGACGGCCGCTGCTGGCATTGCTCGCCCTCCTCCCGCTGGCGGCATGCTCGCCCTACGCCGATGCCGAGCGCGACGTTGCCGCAGGTGGACGCGGCCTGGCCAAGCTCAATCCGGCGCCGAAGCAGGCCTATGAGCTGGTGCTGACGCTGAAGGACGCGCCGGGCCCGTTCGTGATCGTTGAGGGCGTGGCCCAATACGACGCCAGCAACTACGCAGATTGTGGGCGGATCGTGCCTGCGACAGGTACCGCGGGCCGCATCACCAGCCAGGAGCCCGTCACCCTGCACAAGGTCGGCGAGAACGAATACCGCGGCACGTTCTACCTCGACCGCATGCAGGACGAGGACTACTACGGGCGTGGTGTCTGCCGTTGGTCGCTGACAGGTGTCGGTGCGATGTTGCGCGCCACGACCGACGAGGCGGATACGCGATTCCTGACGTTCGTCGACAAGAAGCGCATGGAGAACGACTCACCTCTGACGCTTTATTACCCGAACCTTATCTATCCGCGCGCCGCCACTGTCGCCAATTTTGGCGCCAGTGGAGAGGAAGATCCGTCGGGGTACAGCGAAGATCTGCGCGACGCGCTGTTCTCGACCAGCACCACTGTGCAGAGGCTTGTGCCATGAACTGCCAGTGTCACATTTACCTCTACCCCCAAGGAGGCCGACATTGCGCCACAAGATGATTCCGTGCCTTGCTCTGCTTCTGTTGACCGCCTGCCATCCGGAGACCGCCATGAACCAGGAACGTGCCGCTGCTGAAGCCGATGTCGCCCAGGGTGGGCGCGGCCTCGCCAAGCTCAACCCCAGCCCGCGCAAGGCCTATGAACTGGTGCTGCGCCTGAAGGACGCCCCCGGTGATTTCGCGGTGGTCGAAGGCGTGGCCCAGTACGACGTCACCAACGAAGACCAGTGCGGCCACATCGAGCCGGCCACAGGCACAGCTGCACGCATCACCAGCCAGGAGCCGGTGGAGCTGCGCAAGGTCGCTGAGGGTGAGTATCGGGGCACGCTGTATGTGGACCGCATGCTGGATGAAGACTACTACGGTCGCGGCGTGTGCAAGTGGGAGTTCACCGGCGCCGGGGCAATGCTGAAGGCAACGGGTGCTGAAGAAGAGACCCGCTTCCTGACCTTCGTCAAAGCCGATCCGCTGACCGAAGGTAAGACCCACACGCTTTACTATCCGGACGCGGCCTATCCGCGCGCACCGCTTGCTGCCAACTACCCAGCCACCGGCAAGGCGGATCCGGCTGACTACGTTGCTGAACTTCAGGGCAAGTTGTTCACGATGAGTCTCAGCGCCAGCGAGGTCACCCCATGACCATCAGCACGCAGGATTATGCGGCGCTTTCCGACGATGCCTACAAGGATCGCGCTGTCGGCCGGAGGCGTCCGGGGGAAGAAGAGCTCGTCACGATCAACGGGCATGAATACAAGATTCTCGATCACGTCAATAATCGGCTCAATGGTTACCAAGGCACGGTTTATCAGCGAGCCGACACCAACGAGATCGTGGTCGCTCATCGCGGCACCGAGCAGATAGCTCGTGATGCCATCCTGACCGACGGCGGCATGGTCGTCGCCCGCACCAACGTGCAGTCCCCCGATGCCATCGCTTTGACCAAAAGCGCGCTGGACTACGCGAAGCAGGAAGCTGCATTTGGAGGCCGTGCTCCCGAAGTCACCGTCACCGGCCACTCGCTCGGTGGCGCCCTGGCCCAGATCACCTCGCATCACTTCAACGTCAAGGGCGAGACCTTCAACGCCTATGGCGCGGTCAGCCTCAGCTACCGCATCCCGGAAGGCGGCAACACCATGATCAACCATGTCATGGCCTCCGATCCGGTCAGCTCGGCCTCGCCGCACTTCGGCCAGGTGCGCATCTACGCCAAACCGGATGAGATCAAGACACTCGCCGCGAACGGCTTCAGCAATCACCCGATGCGCGCCCTCATCCCGGACAGCCCGCTCGTTGCAGCAGGCAGCTCCTTCGGCGCGCACAAGCTGGGCAACTTCCTCGGCGACGGCTCGGTGCTGCAACACCCGGAAACGCAGAAGCTGGCGAAAGACAACGCCAAGATGATCGAGGAGTACCGCGACGACGTCGAATCACTTCGCCGTGGTGTCACCCGCGCGGCGCGCGGCATTCCCGGCGGCGCCGTCGATCTGTACGACCATATCCGCGGCCCGTTGCAGCCCGGTGAGCCGGCACGCCGCGAAGCGGAAAAGAACGGCCATCACACCAGCATGCTGCGCATGGACGATGCCAACCATCTTGGCAATCCCTTGTTCAACGATGCGATCCGCGGCGTGCACGCACAGGACGTGCGGGTCGGCCGCGTGCCGGACGTGATGAGCACGCAGCTGGCAGGCAGCCTGGCTGCCGAAATGCATGCAGCTGGCGGCAAGCGCATCGACGAGGTGATGATGAATGCCGATGCCTCGCGCAGCTTCGCCGTGCAGGGCCAGGGCGGCGACCCGGCGCACCTGCGCGTGTCGGTGGATACGGCGGTGGCAATGAACACACCACTGGAACAGAGCAGCCAGCGCATCGACCAGCAGGCCGCTGGTCAGCGCCTTGCGTTGGAGCGCGATCAACAGCTGGAACAACAGCAGAATCAGACCCGCAGCCTACAGGCCTGATGGACAGCGCGGGAGCCGGTCATTCCGGCTCCCGTTGTACATCGACACTCTGGCTCAGGGGCTGGAGGCTGCCACCGGCGGTGATGCTCCGGCCGTCACGAACAGATCCGGCCCGGAATCCGGGAATCCGCCACAGGCACGATCGCCGGGTGCTACCGGATCACACGGCCACTGCCCGCGCGCGACCTTGTCGCGCAGCTCGAAGCGATCACCGGTCCAGACCACGAACGCGATGTGCTCGCGGTTCCAGTCACCGTAGGCGCGCGGACCGCCCTTCTGCGCCGACTCCGGATACTGCACGAACCAGCGCATGGCCGGGCCGTACTGCAACTTGCTATGGTCCAGGCTGATCCGTCCCTCCCGCGACAGCTGGCGCGCACGATCAGCTTCCGCCTGCTGCGGCATGGACGGCATGGCATCAGCGGTCACATCCCTCGGCGCCGCATCCCCGCGGACCTGGTACACACGCTGGGCTACATAAGCCTCGCGGCAATCACCCGCTGGCACGCGTACCGGCTCCGCGCCGTACTCCTCGCGGTTGGCGACCTGGTCGCTGCAGGTGAACGGCGCCGACACCAGGTAGAACGTGCTGTCGGCGTCACGTCCTTCCAGCGAACGCACCCAGATGTCACCCATCCGCACGATGAAGTCCGGGCGCTGGCCGTAGCCCGGCACCGCCTTGAACCACGCCTTCTGCTGCACCTCGCGCTCGCGCCAGCTGCGCGGCAGGTGGATGTCCTGCACGGGCAGTGCGACCAGCAGCGCGGCCAGATGCGCCGGCATCGTGCCCTGGCAGGCGCCGATCAGCAGGTCGCCCTGGGTCGCCAGTCGCCCGGCCAGATCCACCGGGCAGCGGGCACCGAGCGCACGCTCGGTCGCCTGCTCGGGCGGCAACGGCACGATCACCAATGCGGGCGGTGCGGGCGCTACCGCCGGGACTGTTGGCTCGACGGCGGCAGGCTGTGCAGCCACAGGCGCC
>DQIG01000277.1:14915-16928 GCA_003525885.1 Stenotrophomonas sp. | reverse complement strand
GGCTCGCCTGCATGACGGCCGCGCCAGCCTCGACGCCCGCGATGGCGGTGGCACCTTGGCCAGCCTGTGGTTGCCGTTGGGTGTAGCGGGCCAGCGCCCGCGCCGCTGACTTCACACTCACTTCAAATTCGCCACAAACCCTGCTCACCGCAGCGGTCCATCCTGCAGCCCTCTCCAACGAGGATGGACCATGAAATCCCTGAAGATGCTGCTGAGGTTCGCGATTGTCGGCGGGCTGATCCTGTTGTTGCTGGTGCCGCTGATGATGATCCGCGGGGTCATCACCGAGCGCAGCCAGTACCGCGACGAGGCCTTTGCGCGGGTGGCCGACAGCCGTGCCGGCACGCAGCAGCTGGTGGGCCCGGTGCGGGTGGTGCCGTGGGTGGAACGCAAGCAGGTCGAGGTGGTTGACGCCCAGGGCAGCAAGAAAACCGAGGAGCAGGTCACCGAGGGTCACTGGCTGCAGATGCCGGCGTCGCTGGAGGTGGGCGGCGAGATGCTGCCGAGCCAGCGCGAAGTCGGCCTGTTCAAGGTGCCGGTGTACAGCTGGAACGGCCAGCTGAAGGCGACCTTCGCCGCAGACGACTATCCGGTGAAGAGCGGCCGTAGCTATGGCCAGCCCTATGTGGCGCTGGGTGTTTCCGATGTGCGTGGCCTGGTCGGTACGCCGAACCTGCGCGTGGATGGCAAGCAGCTGCGGTTGCTGCCGGGCGTCGGTGCGGCCAGCGAAATCGGCCGTGGCCTGCATGCGCCGGTGAGCGGTCTCGCCACCGATCAGGGCCTCTCCCTGGCTGCCAGCACCGTTGAACTGGAATTGCGCCTGGACGGCAGTCGCATGCTATCGGTGGTGCCTGTGGGCGATGACACCCGCATCGCGCTTCGTTCGAGCTGGCCGCACCCGTCGTTCAGCGGTGCCTTCCTGCCCAACGAGCGGCGCGTCGATGCACAGGGCTTCGATGCACGCTGGGCCGTGTCCTCGCTGGCCTCCGACGCACAGCGCCAGCTGCGCAGCGAGGGGCCGATCGATTCGCAGGCGGTGACGGTGTCGCTGGTCGATCCGGTCGATACCTACACCCAGGCCGATCGTGCCTCGAAGTATGGCGTGCTGTTCGTGCTGCTGACCTTCGTCGGGTTCATCCTGTTCGAACTGATCAAGTCGCTGCGCATCCACCCGCTGCAGTACCTGATGGTGGGCCTGGCGCTGGCGATCTTCTTCCTGTTGCTGATCAGCCTGTCCGAGCACATCGCGTTCTGGAAGGCTTACCTGGTCTCGGCGGTGGCGTGCATCGGCCTGCAGGCGGTGTACCTGGCCAACGTGCTGGGCCACTGGAAGCGTGGCCTCGGCTTCGCCGCGTTGCTGACGGTGCTGTACGGCGCGCTGTATGGCCTGCTGGTGTCGGAGAACAACGCGCTGCTGATGGGTTCGCTGCTGCTGTTCGTGATCCTGGCGCTGGCGATGTGGGTGACCCGCCGGGTCGACTGGTACGCGCTCGGCGCGGACCTGAAGTAAGGAGTACGCCATGGGCTGGCGCCAGGGATTGCGGCAACGGGCACGGCAGGGCATTCCGGCCCTGCTGGAAGTGGATGCACTGCTGCAGGCACATGGCGTGCTGGCGGCCCTGCCGGGGGCACGGATCGCCCCCGGCCTGGTCCGCTTCCGGTTGGCGGCGGTGACCTGCGAGGGACTGCGGGGCAAGGGCCTGGCCTGGTTGCAGGGCGCGCGGCAGGGACGCGGCGCGGTGGCTGGACGGGTGCCGCGCTACCGGCCATGGAAGGCCGGGGCGGAAGCACTGACCGAGATCGGCATCGGCGGGCTGCCCGATGACTGGCCTGCACATGCGGCGGTGTACGGCTGCAGCAGCATCGACCGGCGGCACTGGTTGCTGCTGCTGCCGGAACGGGCGCAGCTGTGGCTGGGATGGAGCGGGTGATTCGGCTGTTCATCCACGCATGGCGTGGATCTACTGGCGAGAACCCAACACCTTGGTGGGTGCGAACCTTGGTTCGCACGCT
>DQIG01000277.1:13913-14772 GCA_003525885.1 Stenotrophomonas sp. | reverse complement strand
TGCGAACCTTGGTTCGCACGCTTCCGCGCCGCCCATGACCGATGGGACGGTATCGCCGCGCCGCCGCTGGCTAGACTCGATGGGTTGATGAGCAGGCCGCAAGGCAGGGGTGCAATGTGTTGAAGTGGGGCGTGCTGGCCATAGCGCTGGCGATGGGTGGCAATGCAGCGGCGCAGCAGCGCGAAACGGTGGACCTGGACATGGTCAGCCGCATCCGCCAGGAGGCCTTCCACCGTTCGCAGGTGATGGATACCTTCAGCTATCTGACCGAGCGCATCGGCCCGCGCCTGACCAACTCGCCGGCGATGGGGCGCGCCAACGCGTGGACCCGTGGCAAGTTCAACGAATGGAAGCTGGACAACGTCCACGACGAAGCCTTTGATGATTTCGGCCGCGGCTGGGAGTTCACCTCGGCCAGCGTGGAAATGCTGGGTGACCGCATCCAGCCGCTGCACGCGCTGCCCAAAGCCTGGACGCCGGGTACCAAGGGTCCGGTTGAAGGCGAGCTGGTGCAGGTCGAGATCAAGAAGCCCGAAGACATCGAGAAGTACCGCGGCAAGCTGCGCGGCAAGATCCTGCTGCTGGGCGAAGCGCGCGAGTACAAGCGCGGCACCGAGCCGGATTCCCATCGGCACGACGCGACCTCACTGGAAGGGCTGCAGGAGTTCACCCTGCCGAAGGACCAGGACGCCATCGCCGAGCGCGCCAAGCGGGTCAAGGAGTACCAGGAGCGCCAGGCGCTGGCGAGCAAGGTCAACGCCTTCTTCGTTGAAGAGGGCGCGCTGGCCTCGATCAGCATCAGCAGCTGGGACAACGGCATCATCCGCGTTGCCGGCGGCGGCTCGCGCAAGGCCGGCGA
>DQIG01000277.1:12879-13769 GCA_003525885.1 Stenotrophomonas sp. | reverse complement strand
GGCTCGCGCAAGGCCGGCGAGCCGGTCGGCATTCCCGAGCTGGCGATGATCAGTGAACACTTCAACCCGCTGGTGCGCGCGCTGAAGGCCAAGCAGGCCGTGCGCCTGCGCGTGGACGTGGCCGCCCGCTTCACCGATGAGGCTGACCAGCCCGGCTACAACACGCTGGCCGAGATCCGTGGCAGCAGCAAGCCCGATGAAGTGGTGATGATCGGCGCGCACCTGGATTCCTGGCACAGCGGTACCGGTGCGGCCGACAACGCTGCGGGTGTGGCAGTGATGATGGAGGCGATGCGCATCCTCAAGGCGACAGGCGCCAAGCCCAAGCGCACCATCCGCGTGGCGCTGTGGAGCGGTGAGGAACAGGGCCTGATCGGCTCGCAGGCCTATGTGGCCAAGCACTTCGGTCGTTTCCCGGAACCCACCGACGCGGCGCAGAAGGCGCTGCCGGCGTCGCTGCGCGAGCCGACCGGTGCGCTGCAGAAGACCCGCGACTACAGCAAGTTCCAGGTCTACTTCAACATGGACAACGGCTCGGGCCGCTTCCGCGGCATCTATGCCCAGGAGAACCTGGCGGCGATGCCGATCTTCGAAGCCTGGCTGGTGCCGTTCCATGACGTGGGTGCCACCACCGTGGCGACCCGCAACACCGGCAGCACCGACCACATCAGCTTCGACCGCATCGGCCTGCCGGGCTTCCAGTTCATCCAGGACCGGCTGGATTACTTCACCAACGTCCACCATAGCCACCTGGACACCTGGGACCACGCCGAGCCGGAAGACCTGAAGCAGGCCGCCGCCATCGTCGCCTCGTTCGCCTACAACGCCGCGATGCGCGAGCAGTCCTTCCCACGCAAGGTAGAACCGTAAAAGGGGACGGAGGGGATTAA
>DQIG01000277.1:0-12729 GCA_003525885.1 Stenotrophomonas sp. | reverse complement strand
ACGGAGGGGATTAAGTCGTATCTCCCCTCCGTTTCCCGGTCGCAGCGCCCACGGGCTGGGCAATCGCGACTTAATCCCCTCCGTCCCCTTTTTCCGTCGGGGGCGGAGGGCTGGTAAAATCGGGGAATTCCCGTTCCTCGAGCCGTCCATGACCTGCCGCACCCGCTTCGCCCCCAGTCCCACCGGCTACCTGCACATCGGTGGTGCCCGCACTGCGCTGTACTGCTGGCTGGAGGCCCGCCACCGTGGCGGCGAGTTCGTGCTGCGCATCGAGGACACCGACCGTGAACGCAGCACCCAGGGCGCGATCGACGCCATCCTGGAGGCGATGGAGTGGCTGGGCCTGGACTACGACGAGGGCCCGATCTACCAGACCGACCGCGTGGCCCGTTACCTGGAAGTGGCCGAGCAGCTGGTGGCCGACGGCAAGGCGTACTACGCCTACGAGACCCGCGAGGAGCTGGACGCGATGCGCGAGGCCGCCATGGCCAAGCAGGAGAAGCCGCGCTACAACGGCGCTGCGCGCGAACTGGGCCTGCCGCGCAAGGACGACCCGAACCGCGTCATCCGCTTCAAGAACCCGCTGGAAGGTACGGTGGTGTTCGACGACCTGATCAAGGGCCGCATCGAGATCGCCAACAGCGAGCTGGATGACATGGTCATCTTCCGTCCGGACGGCTACCCCACCTACAACTTCGCGGTGGTGGTGGACGACTGGGACATGGGCATCACCGAGGTCATCCGCGGCGACGATCACATCAACAACACCCCGCGCCAGATCAACCTGTACGAAGGCATCGGTGCGCCGGTGCCGAAGTTCGGCCACATGCCGATGATCCTGGACGAACAGGGCGCCAAGCTGTCCAAGCGCACCGGCGCAGCCGATGTGATGCAGTACAAGGACGCCGGCTACCTGCCCGATGCGCTGCTGAGCTACCTGGCCCGGCTGGGCTGGTCGCACGGTGACCAGGAGCTGTTCAGCCGCCAGGAGCTGATCGACCTGTTCGACGTGAAGGACTGCAACTCCAAGGCCTCGCGCCTGGACATGGCCAAGCTGGGCTGGGTCAACCAGCACTTCCTGAAGACCGAGGATGTGGCCGCCATCGTGCCGCACCTGGTGTACCAGCTGCAGAAGCTGGGCCTGGACGTGGCCGCGGGCCCGGCCCCGGAGGACGTGGTGGTCGCGCTGCGTGAACGCGTGCAGACCCTGAAGGAAATGGCCGAGAAGGCCGTGGTCTGGTACCAGCCGCTGACCGAGTACGACGAAGCCGCCGTGGCCAAGCACTTCAAGGCCGGTGCCGAGGTGGCGCTGGGCAAGGCCCGTGAGCTGCTGGCGGCGTTGCCGGAATGGACTGCCGAGTCGGTGGGCGTGGCCCTGCACGATGCCGCCGCCGCGCTGGAGATCGGCATGGGCAAGGTCGCCCAGCCGCTGCGCGTGGCCATCACCGGCACCCAGGTCAGCCCTGACATTTCCCATACCGTGTACCTGGCCGGCCGCGAGCAGGCCTTGAAACGCATTGATGTGGCCATCACCAAGGTAGCAACGGCCTGAGGCATCCTTGCCAGGCCCGAACCGGAGAACACGCATGCCCGCCAAGACCGCCACTGCCTGTACCGCCCCGCACCACCACGTCCACGACGCATCGGATTTCGTGGCGGTGGTCGAGCGTGTCTCGCGCGAACGCGGGCTGCGCCTGACCCCGATCCGCGCCAACGTGCTGAAGCTGATCGCCGAGGCCGGCAAGCCGGTCAAGGCCTACGAACTGCTGGAATGGGTGCGCAACGGCAAGGGCGTGGGTGCAGATGCCCCGCCCACCGTGTACCGCGCGCTGGATTTCCTGATGGCCAATGGCTTCGTGCACAAGCTGGAATCGGTGAACGCCTTCGTGGCCTGCCACCATCCCAGCAGCGCCGCCCATTCGGTGCCGTTCCTGATCTGCAACAGCTGCCACAGCGCGGTGGAGCTGGAAGACCGCGAGATCGTCACCCAGCTTGAAAAGCGTGCCAAGGAGCTGGGCTTCCAGCCGCAAGCACAGACTCTGGAAGTGCACGGCCTCTGCGCGCGCTGCGCGGGCTGAGCAATGGGTCCTGGGGTCAGATCCCTTTGCCATTGGCAAAGGGATCTGACCCCGTTTCATATCGGCGCGACAGGGCCTGCGCCCTAGTCCATCGGTTTGCTTGCGGTATCCACCCGTACGATCACCGACATGCCGGGCCTCAGCTGCGCGGCCAGCGTCTGGCCTTCATTGATCGATATCCGCACCGGTAGCCGCTGTACCACCTTGGTGAAGTTGCCGCTGGCATTGTCCGGGCGCAGCACGCTGAATTCCGAACCGGTGGCGGGGGCGATCTCCTGCACGCGGCCCCGCAGCACCTGGCCGTGGAATGCGTCCACCGAGAACGTGGCCGGCTGGCCGACGGCCATCCCCCAGGTCTGGCCTTCCTTGTAGTTGGCTATCACCCACAGCGTGTCAGGCACCAGGAACAGCAGCTGTGAACCCGCTGCGACGTATTGGCCCACGCGTACACTGGCTTCGCTGATCTGGCCGTCTCGCGGCGCGTGGATCACCGTGTTGGCCAGATCGATGCGCGCCAGCTCCAGCTGCGCCTGCGCGCTCTCCACCTGGGCCTCCAGGCTCTTGCGCGCGACCTGGGTCGACACCAGCGTTTCCTCGGCAATGCGGATCTGCGCCTGCGACTGCTGCACGCTGGCCTGCGCCGAGGCCTGGGTGGTGCGGAACTTGTCGCGGTCGTTGACCGACACCAGTTGTTGCGCGGCCAGTTCCTCGTAGCGCCTGGTCTCGTTGCGCGAGCGCTGCAGTTCGGCCTGGCCGGCCGACAGCGTGGCCTGTGCGGAGGCGATCTGTGCGCGGTTCTGCGCCTGCGACTGGTCCGAGTTGGCCAGTGCCGCGTGCGCACTGTCCAGCGTCGCCTGCGCCTGGGCGACACGCTGGGCATAGATGCGGTCATCGATGCGCAGCAGCGGCTCGCCCTCCTTCACGTACTGGAAATCCTTCACCAGCACTTCGGTCACGTAGCCGTTTACCTGCGGCGCCATCACCGTGATCTGGCCGCGCACGTAGGCGTTGTCGGTCACCATCACGCTGCTGGTGAACGGCCACAGGTGCCAGGCGCGCAGGATCAGCGCAATCCCCAGCAGGGCCACCACCACCATCACCACCACGCTGCGCGCACTGGGCTTGAGGTACTTCGGCGCGACCGCGGGTTCTACCGGCGTGGGCGCGGGCGCCGCGTCGGTCGGCGGCGGTGGGGTGACGTTGTCGGTGTCGTCGGGTCGGGGCGGGACGGGAGGCATGGTGGGACTCAACGGGGCGCGGCCGGCGTGGCCGCAGCGGATAGGGTGGGGTGGCGCTTGCGCCATTGCTTGAGTACGGCGGTGCGCAGTGTGAGCAGCAGCAACCAGCACAGGAAGCCGATGGCCAACCAGCCGCTCAGCGTGAACACATCATTGAAGCCACGCACGTTGGCTTCGCGGCGCGCGGTCTGCGCCAGCTGCGCGCTGCCCTGGGCGCTGCGCAGCACCGGGTCGGTGATCTGCGCGCTGTACAGCTGCTGCTGGAGGCGCAGGCGTTGCGCCACCACGGGATCGGCCGGGTCGAGCTGGCTGGTCAGCGCGCTGGAGTACAGCTGCTCTCGATGCAGCTGGAACGTTCCCAGCACTGCCGAACCTGCCAGGCCGCCCAGGGTCTGGGTGATCGACAGCGTCACCAGGAAGGTGATCATGTGGTCCACACCCTGTTTCAACGCGGCAGAGATGCCGAGCATGATCAGCGGGCCCATGAACATGCCGGCACCGACCGAGGCCAGGAACTGGCTGGCGTAGAAGTCGTGCGGCCGGTCCAGGCTGGTGCGGTGCTGGTCGAAGAACGCGGCGGCGCCCAGCAGCAGGATCGCCATCAGCAGCTGGGCGATCAGCCGCTTCGGGCCGAAGGTCAGCGAGGCGCCGGCGATGCCGACGATGACCCCGGCCAGGATCACCACGAACAGCGGCCGCATCTGGTCAGGCCCCATGCCCAGCGTGCGCATCAGGTTGACCACGCCGTAGGACTGCTCGGTGGTGAGGAAGCGGATCAGGAAGGCGCCGACGATGAAATGCAGGACCGGCAGCGTCGACAACCAACGGATCTGCAGCAGCGGATTACGCCGGTAATGTTCGATGATCAATGCGGTGGTGGTCAGCGCGATGGAGGCGATCAGCGCCCAGCCCAGCCACGGCGTGTTGAGCCACCAGCGCGTGTAGCCCTGCGCCAGCACGATCACCAGCAGCGCGACAGCCGGCGCGAGCAAGGCAAAGGTGAGGAAGTCCAATGGCTCGAAGGCCTTCACCTGGATGCCGGGCGGCAGCTTCAGCAGCACCACTGCCGCGAACGCACACAGGGCCAGGCCGGCTTCGAACGAGTACAGCTGGTGCCACTGGCCGGTATCGACCAGGCCCGGCGAGACGATCCAGGCAATCGGCACCGCCAGCTGCGAAAGGCCGACACCGACCACCAGCAGGTTGCCGGTGAACCGCCGCGGCAGCGCCTGCAGCATGTACAGCGTGCCCAGCGTCGAACAGGCCGCGCCAGCGAAGCCGCTGGCGGCACGGGTCAGCATCGTGGTCTCGAAGCTGCCGACGAACAGATGCAGCACCGCCAGTGCCGCGTACAGGCCCAGCCCGATCTCGGCGAACAGGCGGATGCCGTACTGCTGGCGGAACTTGAAGGCCAGCAGGTTGGCGGTGACATTGACCATCGCATACGCGGCCACCAGCCAGCTGCCCTGGGTCGGGGTCAGCGCCAGCTGGCCCTGCAGGAACGGCAGGTTGGCGGTGACCAGCGCATTGCCGAGGCCGCCGGTGATCGCCACCAGCAACGACACCAGGGCATACGCCAACCGACGGTGCGGTGGATGCCAGGGCATCGAGGCCGAACCTGGCATGGTCGGCTTCTCGTGCTCCTCCCAATCCGGAACCGGCTTCAGATACGGCTGGACCATCAGCGGGCCTCGCTGGTTGCTCCCTGGAGACCCCCACGCAGCAGCTGCAGGGCGCGCCCGGCCAGGTGGGCACGCTCGTCGCGGGTCTTGCCGCGCAGGGCCGCGCCCAGCATGCCCGAGATCAGTGAAATATCCGTCTTCTCCAGGTCGGCACGGCACAGGCCGGCGGCCTTGGCGCGCTCGATCGGTGCTTCCAGCAGATCGCGTACGGTCTCGCGCGCGGTGCGCATGGCCGGCACATCGGAGTCGACCGCACGCCAGTAATCGGCCAGCGCCGGCGAATCGATGATGCGCTGGGCCATGCCCTCGAATACCTCGAACAGGGCATCGTCGCGATCGCCGAGCTGTTCGACCTGGCGCCGGATGCGGTCGACCGTACGCTGCAGCAGCGCCTGGATCAGCGCGGTGCGGTCGGGAAAGTTGCGGTACAGGGTGGCGCGGCCCACCTGGGCGCGTTCGACCACCAGGTCCAGCGGGGCAGTGACGCCATGTTGGCCGAACACATGATCGGCGGCGTCGAGGATGAGGGCACGGCGGGCAGCGGCATCGGCACGTTGGGCGGTCATGGAGTAATTTTCGGACAAAAGTGTCCGTTTGGCGAGACATTGAGTGACGGGATTGTCCGCTTGTTGTGGTACGCACATCTTTGTGACGGGTGTGTGAGTACGGGCGCCGTGACCTGTCCCACGCACAAAAGAACGGGGGGCCAGATGGCCCCCCGGGAGAGAGAACGGTGTCATGCTGCGGCCCCACCATGCGTGGAAGGGCAAGGGGTCTCAGAGCCCTTTCCTGCGGAAAGGGATTCGACCCCGTTACAGCCGATCAGAAGAACGCGCGGATGCCGAATGCGACACCACGGCCCGGCAGCGGCGAGTAGTCGCGCAGCAGCGAGGTATGCGGGCGCACTTCGCGGTTGGTCAGGTTGCTGCCATCCAGGAACACCTCGTAGCTGTTGCTCGTGTTGCGATCCCAGCGATAGGCCAGGTGCGCGTCGACCAGGGTGTAGCCATCGCTCGGTGCTTCGTTCTGGGCAACGTCCTTCTGGCGGCTGTAGCGGACCGCACCGACCGAGGCGCGCCAGCCGTCCTTCGACCAGCGCAGGTCGGCGCCGACGCGGGCCGGAGCAATGCGCGGCAGGTAGCCGGTGTTGGCCAGCTCCACCGTGTAGTTGTGGTTGTGGTCGCCATGCGGCACGGCGATGTCCAGGTTGCGGCTGCCGCTGCCATCCAGCTTGGCCTTCACGTAGTCACCGAACAGGCGCAGATCCCAGTCACCGGCGCCGCCCTCGAAAAGGTGCACCAGCGCTTCGGCCTCGGCGCCGCGGAACACCGCGTCCTGCTGGGTCCAGGCGCGGACCGGCAGGCCCTCGGTAACGCCGGTGTCGGCCAGGTAGATGAAGTCCTTGAACTTCGTCTGGTAGACCGACGCGGAGAAGTCCAGGCGATCACTGTGGGTGTGGATGCCGAGCTCGATGCGCTGGCCGCGCTCGGTCTTCAGGTTGGCATCGCCGATTTCCAGCGAGCGGGTGGCGATATGCGCGCCGGCGGCATACAGCTCTTCGTTGGTCGGTGCACGCTCGGAGCTGTCCACGCCGATGCGCAGGTCAACGGCATCGTTGAGCTTCCAGATGCCGGCGGCAGACAGGTTGGTGGCGCCGAACGTGCGGCGGCGGTAGTCGCCGGTCGGGTCCAGCTTGACCTGGTCGTGGCGGCCGCCCAGTTCCAGCTTGAACGGGCCGAACTGCTTTTCCTGCAGCACGAACAGGCCGATGTTCTTCGTGCCGGTATCCGGTACGAACGCCTCTTCGCCCTTGGCGCCGAAATCACTGTTGCCGAACTGCAGGCCGAAGGCGCCGTCCCAGCCGCCGATCTGCTGCTGCACGGCTTCCAGGCGTGCTTCGATGCCGCGGTTGGTGAAGCGGGTCGACGGCGTGCCGGCCTCCAGCTCCACGTGCTCGTAGTCGGTGTAGGCCACGCGTGCGTTGATGTTCTTCAGGAACGAGACCGGGTTGTAGATGCCGGCCTTGGTCTCGAAGCGGTTCTGCACCATGTCGATGCGCACGTCATGCTCGTCGCCGCCTTCCTCTTCATCGCCATGGTCGTGACCGTGGTCGTGGCCATGATCATCACCGTCGGCGTGCACGTGGGCACCGTTGGGAATGCCGTAGTTGGTGCGGTAGGTGCTGGCCGACACGCCGAAGTAGCCGCCGTCGCCCAGCCAGGTCGCGCCGACGCCGCCGGCGCGGGTGCGGATCGAGCTGTTGTCCAGGCGGCCGCGGCGCGGTTCTTCGCCTTCCTCGTCCGCGTGGTCATGGTCGTGGTCGTCGTGATGGTCTTCCAGGCTGTCGATCACCGCGTAACCGGGAATGCGGTAGTCGTCGCCGTTGCGGACCAGGCCATCCACATGCAGCACGACGTTGCCGCTGACGCCGTCGAGGCGGAACATGCCGCTGCGTTCATTGTTGACCGAGTTGCCGCGCAGCTCAGCGCGGCCGCTCAGCGGGCGCTCCGGCAGTTCGCGCGCGATGCGGCCATCGACCACATTGACCGCACCACCGATGGCGCCGCTGCCGAACAGCAGCGTCGCCGGCCCCTTCAGCACTTCGATCTGGTCGGCCAGGAACGGCTCGATGCTGGTGGCGTGGTCGGCACTGACCGTGGAGGCGTCCATGTTGCCCATGCCGTTGGACAGCACGGCCACGCGCGGGCCTTCCTGGCCGCGGATGATCGGGCGGCCGACGCCGGGTCCGAAGAAGGTGCTCTGCACGCCGGGCAGCTTGGCCACGGTATCGCCGAGGGTGCCGGCCTTCTGCTCGTCCAGGCGCTCACCGGCCAGCACGTCCACCGGGCGTGCCAGGGATTCGGCATCGCCCTGCAGCGGCGATGCGGTGACCTGCACCGACGACAGCTCGGTCAGGTGGCGGTCACGATGGGAGGTGTCCTGGCCGGCTGCAACGGCGACGGACGGCAGCAGGGCGGCGAGGGCCAGGGCCAGGGAATGCGGCTTGAGCCGTGGGGTGTGGGCGGGCATGGACGGGTCCTTTGTTACAATGTATCAATCGCGGGGCGCACGAATCCCGTCGATGGGACAGGGGGAGGGAAACCGTGCGGGTCGGAGAGGGATGTTATATTATTCCATAACGATTCGCCGACCCTGCTGGAAGTCATGTCCCTGTCCTCACGCCTGCGCCACCTGCTCGACCGTTTCGGTGCCACTGGTTCGATGCTGTGCGCGGTGCATTGCGCGGTGATCCCCGTTCTGCTTGCTGCGGCGCCGTCGCTGGGGCTGTCGTTCTGGTTGAGCGACGGCGTTGAACAGGCGCTGGTGCTGTTCGTGACCCTGCTCGGGCTGTTCAGCTTGGTATGGGGTTACCGCCGCCACGGCGCGCTGCGTGCGCTGGGCTTCCTGATTCCCGGCCTGGTCGCGCTGTGGGCCGGCGTGCTGTACGACCCGCTGCACCACAATGCAGTGCCGCACGCGGTGGTGATGACCATCGGCGGCCTGCTGGTGGGTGTCGCACACCTGGTCAACCTGCGCCTCAACCACGGCCACGTGCACGACGCCAGCTGCGCGCACTAGGCGCTCCGTGATAGGCTTTCCGATCGTGCGCGGGGGCGTCCAGCAAGGCGGCCCCGCCGAACCCGTGTCAGTACGGGGTAACCAGATTTCACACTTGAGGAGTTGAAGACATGGGTAAGGGTGACCGCAAGACCGCCAAGGGCAAGCGCTACAACGCCAGCTACGGCAACGCCCGTTCGCACACCGCGAGCAAGGTCGCCGTAGGCGCCGCCGCCCCGGTTGCCAAGAAGACCGTGGCCAAGGCTCCGGCGAAGAAGGCTGTGGCGAAGAAGGCCGTCGCCAAGGCCTGATCCGGCCGACCGACCGGTCCAAAGAAAACGCGGCGCCTGGCGCCGCGTTTTTTTATGCCTGTCGTGCGGGGGACGCGCCCGCCGGGCCATGCCCGGCGGACGTGTTCAATCAGCGCAGCGCCTTCTTCAACGTCTCTGCATTGCCATCGTTCGGCGCGGCCGGCACCTGCAGCAGCTGGGCCAGCAAAGGGTAGACATCGACATTGTCGAAGCCATCGATCACCAGTCCCTGGCGGAACGACGGGCCGCTGGCCACGAATACCGCGCGCATGGAGGGCAGGGCGTTGTCGTAGCCATGCGAACCACGGTCCTGCTTTGAGCGCTTGGCGATCTTCTCGCGATGCAGCGCGTCCCAGCCTTCATCCATCGCGCAGACGATGGCCGGAACCCGCGGATGGGTACCGTAGTGCCAACGCGCGGGCAGGTTCTCCTTCTTCCAGCATTCGTAGTGCGCATGGCGGCCGAGCAGCGCACGTTCGGCCTCGGCTTCGCGGCCGGCGACCGGCGCGAAGCCCACCGACTGGCCCTGGGTGACATTGCGCGCGATCGCCGGGTCGACCATCGCCTCGGTAGCGATCACATGCCCGTCGGTGACGCTGGCCATGCCATGGTCGGACACCACGATCACATTGGTGGTGGCGGCCAGGCCGCGCTGCTGCAGGCCGTCGAGCACCTGGCCGACGATCAGGTCGGCGCGCACGATGGCGTCGGCGTACTGCTTCGAATCCGGGCCGTAGTGATGGCCGGCCTTGTCCACGTGTTCCATGTACAGCGTGGTCAGTCGCGGTGCATCGGCGTCGGTCTGCGCCAGCCAATCGAGCACGATGCCGGCGCGCTGCTCCAGCGGTTCCTTGCCGTCGTAGACGCGCCACTGGCTTGGGCGCACCCCCCGGATTTCCGATTCACTGCCCGGCCAGGACGTGGTGGCGGTGCGCACGCCTGCGTTCTCGGCGCCGACCCAGATCGGTTCGCCGCCCCACCAGCCACTGTTGGTGACTGCCTCGCGGTTGCCCAGCTCAAAGCGGCCCAGTGCTTCATCGTCCATGCTGTTGTTGACGATGCCGTGGTGGTCCGGGCGCAGGCCGGTGACGATGGTGTAGTGGTTGGGGAAGGTCAGCGAAGGGTAGGACGGTGTCATCCAGCGGGCGCGCACGCCACCGTCGATCATCCGCTGCAGGTTCGGGGTGAGCCCGCGGTCCAGCGCATCGGCGCGCAGGCCATCGATGGAGATCAGCAGCAGCTTCGGCGGTGCAGACGCAGCGACGGAAGTGGGAACGGAGGCAGAAGGGGCGGGGGCGGTGGTGCAGGCCGCCAATGGCAGCAGCAGCGCCAGCGCGCAGGTCAGGCGTACGGAAGTCATCCGCGCATGATAAGCCGGTGCAATGACCGGCCCAAGACAGGGCGCGCTATCGCGTGCCCTGTCCGCGCATTTTTCCTTATCCCCGCGCCTGTCGGCGCGCCCCCTTCAACAAGAAGGGGGCTTTTCTCCAGACATGTCCCTGATGCATCCATCCACGCATGGAGTGGATCTACTGCGTCGACCAAAGTCGACACCTACCAGCAACAGCGCAGTACGCCGTCCTGGCAGATCTCAGGGATCAGTCGAAGGCGGGGTGGGTCCGGTTGCAGGGGCGTGAGCGCCATGGATGGCGCGATCGAGCTTACAGGGATGTACTTGCAGCGTCCCCTGCAACCGGACCCGCCCCGCCTCCCCGCAAATAGCACGCTGTTGCAGTTGCTGTTGCTCTAGCCTCTGCGGGTGCCGGGCGCAGCCCGGCCTGCCCTCTCAGGCAAACAGCGGGGCCTGGCGTTGTTCAAGTCGCAGCAGCGCGGCCTTGGTTTCCAGGCCGCCACCGAATCCGGTCAGCGCGCCATTGCTGCCGATCACGCGATGGCAGGGCAGGATGATCGGCAGTGGATTGCGGCCGTTGGCCGCGCCTACTGCCCGGGTCGCACTGGGTTGGCCCAGGTGCTGCGCCAACTGCAGATAGCTCCAGGTCTGGCCGAACGGGATCAGCGCCAGCGCCTGCCACACGCGCAGCTGGAACGGCGTACCTCGTGGTGCCAGCTGCAGGTCAAACTGATTGCGCTCCCCGTGCAGGAACTGCAACAGCTGGTCGCGCGCCTCCGGCAGGGCATCCGGCGCGTAGTGCCAGTCGTCGCGGCCGCGTGCGGGATGACGGTTCTCCGGGAACAGCACATGTGACAGGCCACGCTCGTCACCGGCGATGGTCAGCACGCCGATGGGGCTGTCGAAACGATCGAACAACAGGGTCATGTCGGTTCTCCAACGAAAGTGCCGGACAGGTGCCACAGGTGCAGCACGGCGTAGGCGCGCCACGGGCGCCACGGTTGCGAGCGTGCTTCGGTCGCGCGTTCGCTCAGGCGCTGGCCCTGGGCGTGGCCGAGGACCTGCTGCAGCACCAGATCGCCGGCGGGGAAGGCATCGGGCTGGCCAAGACCGCGCAGGGCAATGTACTGCGCGGTCCACGGGCCGATGCCAGGCAGTGCCACGCAGCGGGCCACGAACTCCTCCAGTGCCTGGCCGGGTCCAAAGTCGAGCTGGCCGCTGGCGCAGGCGGCGGCCAGCGCACGCACGGTGGCGGCGCGGGTGCGCGGCAGGCCGATCGATTCCAGTGGCGCTTCGGCCAGTACCTCGGGCGCCGGAAACTGGCGATCAAATTCCGACGGCATGCCCGGCAGGTGCGCGCCATAGGCATCGACCAGACGCCGCGCAAAGGTGGTGGCCGCGGCCACGCTGACCTGCTGGCCGAGCACGGCGCGTACGCCGACCTCGAAGCCATCCCAGCCGCCCGGAACGCGCAGCCCCGGGCGTTCGGCGATGCCGCGTGCCAGCAGCGGTTCCTCGCCCAGGGCTGCGTGGACCTGCTGCAGATCGGCATCGAGGTCGAATACGCGACGTACCCGGCGCACGATGTCGGGGATCAGGCGTGGATCAACAGCACCCAGCTGCAGGCGCAGTTCCGGCCGTTTCGGGTCGGCGGTGACACGCAGCAGGGTGGGGCGTTCGGGTGTGCCCAGCACGCGCTGGTAGCTGTCCTCACCGATCAGTTCGATGCCGGGCAGGCTGCGTTTGCGCAGGAAGGCCAGCATGCGCGGGAAATCCAGTGGCGGCCGGTAGGCCAGGCGCAGTACCAGGCAGCCATCGTCAGCGGCCAACGGCTGGTGCTGGCGACGCAGTGCGGTGGGTGCCATGCCGCAGCCCTGCAGGAACGCGGTATTGAAGCGGCGCAGGCTGTTGTAGCCGGCGGCCAGCGCGACGTCGGTCACCGCCAGCGTGGTCTCGGTCAGCAGTTGCTTGGCCAGCAGCAGGCGATGGGTGGCATGGATCTGCCCCGGCGTCGCGCCCAGATGTTCGACGAACAGGCGCTGCAGTTGGCGCGCGCTGAGGCCGAGTTTCGTTGCAAGATCGGCCACCGGTTGCTCCTGCAGGAAGCCACCCTGGATCAGCGCCAGCGCGCGCTGTACGGTCTGCCCGGCGAGCGCCTGCTGCGCCTGCGGCGCCAGTTCGGGACGGCAGCGCAGGCAGGGTCGGTAGCCGGCGGCGGCGGCCGCAGCGGCGGTCGGGAAGTAGGTGATGTTGCGCGGCTTCGGTGGCGGTGCGGGGCACATCGGGCGGCAATAGATGCCGGTGCTGCGCACGGCGGTGAAGAACACGCCGTCGAAGCGTGCGTCGCGGGCCAGGCGGGCGCGATCGCAGGCGGCGGTGTCGAGGGCGAGGGCGGTGTCCATGGCGCCAGTCTAGGCGGGTGCGGGCGGGGATACTCGCCACATTCGGACATGGATGCTGAAGGGAGTCAGGCCGGGCTGGGCCCGGCACCCGCGGTAGTGCCGGCCGCTG
>DQIG01000056.1:770-2988 GCA_003525885.1 Stenotrophomonas sp. | reverse complement strand
GACCAACGGTCGGCACCTACCAACAGCGGGTCATCGCCGGGTCATCGCTTTGGTGGGTGCCAACCTTGGTTGGCACGCTGTTGCCGGGGTCATGACCGCTGATGGATTGTGCCAACCAAGGTTGGCACCTACCAAGAGCGCATTCCCGCACGACCACGCATCACCCGAACGGCAACGCCGCGGCGATGCACGCGGCACTGATCACTGCACACGCGTCTTCAATCGCCGGTGTAGTCGGTGCCAACCGTGGGCGCCGATCCAGCGTGCAGGCGAGGCCTACGTCCAGCAGCGTGGCATGCGCGCCATGCAGGGCCTGCGCCGTGTCTTCCGGCAGGAAACCGGCAGCCGCCAGCGCATCGATCAACGACGGTGTATCGCGCGGTTCCAACAGCGCCGCCTGCTGCGCACTACGTGCCAGCACACCGGTCTGCAGCAGGAACTCCAGGTCCACCACGCCGCCGGCACCCTGCTTCAGGTCCAGCCGTGCGGCATCGCTGCGGTCCAGTTCGGTGCGCATGCGGCCACGCATCTTCAGCACATCGGCATACAGCGTGGCCGGATCGCGTTCGCGCCCAAGCGTCTGTGCACGCACGTGCTCGAAGTCGGCCAGCAGGCTGGCATCGCCGGCCACGCCGCGCGCGCGTACCAGCGCCTGGTGTTCCCAGGTCCACGCACGTTCGCGCTGGTACTCGGTGTAGCTGGCCAACGAAGACACCAGTGAGCCCTTGCCACCATCCGGGCGCAGGCGCACGTCGATGTCGTACAGGCGGCCGGCGGCGGTGACCGCACCGAGCAGCGCCATCACCTTCTGCGCCAGGCGCGCATACCAGCGCCCCGGCTCCAGCGGCCGTGCGCCATCGCTGGCGTCCACGCCGGCCGGGTTGTCGTGCAGGAATACCAGGTCCAGATCGGAGCCGAAGCCCAGTTCCAGCCCGCCGAGGCTGCCGTAACCGATGATCGCGAAGCGCCCACCGGGAATCCCGCCGTGCGCGGCGTGCATGTCCGCTTCGGCCATCGCCAGCACGGTGACCACCACCGCCTGCGCCAGTTCGGCCAGTTGCCGTGTGCTGTCCACCGCGCCCTGGCGGCCGTCCAGCGTGGCCATCGCCATGCGGAAGCTGAGCGCCAGCCGCGTCTCGTTGAGCCAGCGCAGTGCGGATTCGGGATCCTCCACCGCCAGCACCTGCTGGCACTCGGCCAGCATTCCGGCGGCATCGGGCATCGGCCCGGACACGCGCACGTCCAGCAGTTCATCCAGCAGCAGCGGATACGCGACCAGACGTTCGGCCAGCAGCGCACTGCGCGCCAGCACATCCACCAGCCGCGCCAGTGCGCTGGGCTGTTCGTCCAGCAGGGCCAGATAGCTGGTCCGGCGCAGCACCGCCTGCAGTAGGCCGAGTACGCGCTTGAGCGCGGCATCGGGCTGCGGCGAACGTGTGGCTGCATGCAGCAACGCCGGCAGCACGCGATCGAGGCGCGCACGCGCGGCGTCGGACAACGACTTCACGCCGGTGCCCTGGGCGAAATCGCGCAGCGACTGGTCGGCGCCATTGGCATCGAGGAAACCGGCTTCGGCCAGCAACGGTGCATTGCTGCCCTCGGGCAGGCTGCGCCAGTAGTTGGCCAGTGCATCGGGCGCGGCCTGGCCCTTGCGTGACGCCAGCAGCGCGGCGAATTCGGTACTGACCCGCGCCTGCTGCACGGCCAGCGCCGTGCGCAGCACGTCCCAGTCCGGGTAACCGAGGCCGATGGCGATGCGCTCACGGTCCAATGCATCGCTGGGCAGCACGTGGGTCTGTGCGTCACGCAGCATCTGCAGGCGGTTCTCCAGCCGGCGCAGGAACAGGTAGGCCTCGCGCAGCGCGCTGCCATCCTCGGGCGCGATCTGCCCGGCAGCCACCAGTGCATCAAGCGCCACCAGCAGGCGGCGCTCGCGCAGCGCGGGCTCACGACCACCACGGATCAGCTGCAGCGCCTGGCACAGGAACTCGATTTCGCGGATGCCACCGGCGCCGCGCTTGATGTCTTCGTGCAGCTCGCGGCGCGCGACTTCGGCGGTGATCGCCGCCTTCATTTCGCGCAGGCCATCGAGCGCGGTGAAATCCAGGTAGCGGCGGTACACGAACGGGCGCAGGGTCTGCAGCCACGCTTCACCGGCCTCGATATCGCCGGCGACCGCGCGCGCCTTCAGCCATGCGTAGCGTTCCCAGTCGCGGCC
>DQIG01000056.1:0-621 GCA_003525885.1 Stenotrophomonas sp. | reverse complement strand
CGTAGCGTTCCCAGTCGCGGCCTTCGCGCTGGAAGTACTGGTCCATCGCCGCGAACGACAGCGCGACGCGACCGGCGCTGCCGAACGGGCGCAGGCGCAGGTCGACGCGGTGGCTGAAGCCATCGACCGTGGTTTCATCCAGCAGCTTGGCCAGGCGCTGGCCGAGGCGGGCGAAATACTCTTCGGCGGCCAGCGCGCGCGGACCGTCGGATTCGCCGCCCTGCGGGTACGCATAGACCAGGTCGATATCGGAACTGAAGTTGAGCTCGCCACCACCGAGCTTGCCCAGCCCGAACACCACCAGTTGCTGTGGAACGCCTTCGCCATCTCGAACCACGCCGTGGCGCTGGGCGAACTCCTGCTGCAGGGCGTCCAGCGCCAGCCGCAGGCAATCCTCGGCCAGGGTGGTGGCGCCGGCCAGGGTCTGCGCCACATCGTCCAGCCCGGCCAGATCACGCCAGATCAGCCGCGTGGACATGGCGCTGCGCCACCGCCGCAGCTGTGCGGGCCAATCGCTGGGCTGCAGCGGATCAAGCACCGGTGCCGGCATCGGCGGGCAGCCGGGGGCGGCCAGCCGTGCCAGCAACGCCGGCTGCCGCACCAGCGTATCCAGGGCGAAGT
>DQIG01000388.1:2266-2744 GCA_003525885.1 Stenotrophomonas sp. | reverse complement strand
AGGCGCGCGGCGGGCCTGTCGCTGTTGGAAATGCTGCTGGTGATCGCACTGATCGCGGCGATCGGCCTGATCACGGCCGCCGGCCTGTCGCGCGGTTTCGCCGGCATGCAGCTGCGCAGCGCGGGCAAGGACATCGCCAACCAGCTGCGCATGGTGCGCGCACAGGCGATCGCCCGCGGTGAACCGCAGCGCTTCGTGATCGAACCGGCACGGCGGCGCTGGGAGGGCGCCAACCAGCGCCACGGTGAGGTGCCGGCACAGCTGCAGGTGCAGTTCGAAGGTGCCGCCCAGCTGGCCACCGCGCCGGGGCAGGGGGTGATCGAATTCCATCCCGATGGCGGCTCCAGCGGTGGCCGTATCCGGTTGCAGCGCGACGGTGCCGAATGGCGCGTCGACGTCGGCTGGCTCACCGGCGAGGTCCGCTCCGGCCCCTGGCGGGCGCAATGAAGCGGCGCGCGCGTGGCTTCACCCTGCTGGA
>DQIG01000388.1:0-2116 GCA_003525885.1 Stenotrophomonas sp. | reverse complement strand
CGCGTGGCTTCACCCTGCTGGAAGTGATCATCGCCTTCGCCCTGCTGGGCCTGGCGTTGACCCTGCTGCTGGGCAGCCTGTCCGGTGGTGCAAAGCAGGTGCGTGACGCTGAGCTGCGCACGCGCGCGGTGCTGCATGCACAGTCGTTGCTGGCCGAGGCCGGCGTCGACGCACCGCTGCAGGTGGGCAGCCAGCAGGGTGACTGGGAGCAGGGGCGCTATCACTGGGAGCTGCAGGTTCAGCCGTGGGTGGAACCACGCGCCGGCAATGTCGTGCAGGCAACGTCACCCGGTACCCCATGGCTGGCGGAGCTGCAATTGCAGGTGCGTTGGGGCGACAGCGAGCGCGAGCAGCTGCGCTGGCGCAGCCTGCGCCTGTTGCCGCCCGACCTGGAGAATGCACGGTGAGGCGCCATGCCGCAGGTTTCACCCTGGTTGAAGTGATGCTGGCCACCGTGCTGCTGGCCGGAGGCCTGGCGTTGGCCTTTGCCAGCGTGCGCTCGGCGATGGCAGTCAGCCAGCGTGGCGAGCAGATCGCCGCCGAGAGTGAACGCATGCGCGCGGTCGAGTCCTTGCTGCGCAGGCAGCTGGCGGGCGCATTGCGCACCCCGCTGGAGGTCCCGGACCCCACCCGCGAACCGGTCTTCTTCCAGGGGGAGGAGCAACGCATGTTGTTCGCCGCCGACCTGCCCGGCTACCTCGGCCGTGGCGGCCCCTACCTGCACGCGCTGCAGGTCGACGGACGCGATGGCCAACAGCGCCTGCTGCTGGACCTGGTGCTGCTGCAGGAAGGCGAGCGCATCGCCGAGAATCCGCCGCGCCCGCCCGAGGTGCTGGTGGAAAACCTGAAGTCGGTGCAGCTGCGCTATCGCGGCATTGATGCCAGCACCGGGCAGGTGACCGACTGGATGCCGCGCTGGGACGACACCCGCCGCCTGCCGATGCTGGTGGAGATACAGATCGTGCCTGCCCGGGGCACGCCGTGGCCGCCGCTGGTGGTGGCGCCGCGTGCCGGTGGCAGTGGAGGTGCGCGGTGAGCCGGCAGGGTGGGGCGGCATTGGTGCTGGTGCTGTGGCTGATCGCGTTGATGACGGCGCTGGTCGGCGCATTCGCGCTGAATGCACGGGTCGAACACCTGCAGCAGCGCGTACTGGATGACGATGCACGCGGGCAGGAACGCGCGCGTGCCGGCCTCGAATATGCCCTGCTGCGCCTGTCGGCCGATCCGCAACGCGCGCCCTGGCGTGCCGATGGCCGCACCTACCGCTGGCAGTTCGACGACGCCAGCATCGAGATCAAGGTGCTGGACGAGAACGGCAAGATCAACCTGAACCTGGCCGACGCCGCGCTGCTGACCGCCTTCCTCAAGGCGCTGGGCGAAGATGATGCGCAGGCGCGGCTGTTGGCCGGCGCCATCATCGACTGGCGTGACGAGGACAGCCTGCTGCAGCCGGGCGGTGGTGCCGAAGCGCAGGACTACGCCGCCGCCGGATTGCCCTACGGCCCGCGCAACAAGCGGTTCGAGACCCTGGGCGAATTGCAGCGGGTACTGGGTATGCGCGGCCCGCTGTACCGGGCGATGCTGCCGCACCTGACCCTGTACAGCCGCCAGGCACGGCCGGATCCGCAGTTCGCCAGCGCGCCGGTGCTGACCGCGTTGGGGCTGGATGCGGACATGGTGATGGCGCAGCGCGCACAGCAGGAGCGTGATGCAGATTCCGCTGGTGGTACGACAACGCTTGCCAGCAGCAGCGGCACCTATAGTATCGAGTCCGGTGCCACCGACAGCAGTGGACGCAGGTCGGTGTTGCAGGCAGTGGTACGCAGTGGCTCGGGCGGGGTTCCCGGGCGGACCTACACAGTGCTTCGCTGGGAGCAGGGAATGACAGCAAGATGACGGCGTGGCAGGACAGTCTGCGGCAGGTGCAGGGCCGGATCGGTCCGGGCGCTGGCCGTTTCCTGCGCTGGTGGCGGCAGTCGCTGCTGGCCTGGGTGCCGGTGCGCTGGCAATGGGCATTGGGCTGGGGCCAGGCACGCCTGTTGCTGCAGCATGAGGGCGACCAGCTGCAGGTCTGGCGTGAAGCCGGTGACCGCCGCGAAGCGGTGGTGCGGCTGCC
>DQIG01000248.1:425-4695 GCA_003525885.1 Stenotrophomonas sp. | reverse complement strand
ACGTACTTGCAGCGTCCCCTGCGCCACCCACCCGCCCGGCCAAACACGAGATACGCATTGCGCGCCCAGCCACGAGGGGCTGCGCCGTTGGCTGGAACAACCTGTTACCCATACGGGGCATGTGCCCGTCACAGCTGCATGCGATGCTGACCACCTGATCCCTACCAGCGAGAACGCCCGCATGACCACCATCATCGCCCCGCGCGTGCACGACATCGGCGGCCTCGAAGTCCGTCGCGCCGTCCCCACCCTGCAGGCGCGCAGCATCGGCTCGTTCGTGTTCGTCGACCAGATGGGCCCGGCACTCATGCACCCCGGCACCGCCATCGACGTGCGCCCGCATCCGCATATCGGCCTGGCCACGGTCACCTATCTGTGGTCGGGTGCCATCGGCCACCGCGACACGCTGGGTTCTGACCAGGTGATCCGTCCAGGTGACGTCAACTGGATGACCGCCGGCCGCGGCATCGCCCATTCCGAGCGCACGCCACAGCCGGACCGCGATCACGACAACCCGATCCACGGCATGCAGACCTGGGTCGCGCTGCCGAAGTCGCATGAAGAGATCGAGCCGGCGTTCTACCACCATGCCGCTGCCACCCTGCCCGAGCAGCGTCGCAACGGCGCGTGGCTGCGGGTGATCGCCGGCCGTGCGTACGGCGAGGAGTCGCCGGTGAAGGTGTTCGCCGATACCCTCAACGTGGCGATCGATCTCGACCCGGATGCGGAGATCGATATCGACGACGGCCACCGCGAGCGCGCGTTGTACATCCTCGAAGGCGAGGCGCAGCTGGATGGCGTGGACATTCCCGCGCAGCACCTGGTGATCCCCGAAGCCGGCGCACGTGGCCGCCTGCGCGCGAAGACTCCGGTGAAGGCGATGCTGTTCGGTGGCGAGCCGCTGGATGGCCCGCGTCATCTGTGGTGGAACTTCGTCTCCAGTTCGAAGGAGCGCATCGAGCAGGCCAAGCACGATTGGGAAGCTGGCCGCTTCGGCACCATTCCGGGCGATGACAAGGAGTTCATCCCTCTGCCGCAGTACTGAACATCGCGTGTTGCACACATCTGAAGGTGTATCCCTGCACCCGGCGTTGACGCTACAGTCACCCGCTGATCATTGAAATGTGACATAAATCACACTTTCGACCGTCAAAGGAGTGCAACACATGAGCATGGGTAAACGCTTGTCCGCCGAGTTCCTCGGCACGTTCTGGCTGGTTCTGGGTGGCTGTGGCA
This sequence comes from Stenotrophomonas sp., assembly GCA_003525885.1. Taxonomy (GTDB): domain Bacteria; phylum Pseudomonadota; class Gammaproteobacteria; order Xanthomonadales; family Xanthomonadaceae; genus Stenotrophomonas. Next base: position 3,459 of record DQIG01000248.1, on the reverse strand, counting down.
GTGCGGTACTGGCCGCCAAGTTCGGTGGTGACGGCAATCCGCTGGGGATCGGTTTCCTCGGCGTGGCGCTCGCCTTTGGCCTGACCGTGGTGACCGGCGCCTATGCGTTCGGCCATATCTCCGGCGCGCACTTCAATCCGGCGGTCAGCGTCGGGCTGTGGGCTGGCGGTCGCTTCCCGACCAAGGACCTGGTGCCCTACATCATCGCCCAGGTCGCCGGCGGCCTGCTGGCCGGCTTCATCCTGCTGCAGATCGCCTCCGGTGCCAGCGGCTTCGCCATCGATGGCAGCCAGGCCGGTGCGTTCGCCAGCAATGGTTATGGCGCGCTGTCACCCGGCGGCTACAGCGTGGCGGCCGCCTTCCTGTGCGAAGTGGTGCTGACTGCGGTGTTCCTGATCGTGATCATGGGTTCCACCCACGGCAAGGCGCCGGCCGGTTTCGCCCCGCTGGCCATCGGCCTGTCGCTGACCCTGATCCACCTGATCAGCATTCCGGTCACCAACACCTCGGTGAACCCGGCCCGCTCCACCGCCGTGGCCTTCTTCGCCGGCAGCGGCGCGGTCAGCCAGCTGTGGCTGTTCTGGGTCGCCCCCTTGCTGGGCGGCGCGATCGGCGGCCTGATCTACAAGTGGATCGGCAACGACCGCTGATCCACGCGGCACCCATTGCGGCCGACACTCGGCCGCAATGGTTACGCTTGTAACCGCGAATTGTGCGATTGCTCACGTTCCGTTAAGGTTGAGTTGACCGTCCGTGCACATGCCGGATGGGGCGGCATCCGGGGATGGGATGCCATGCCGCTGGCCCTGCTGGCGGAGCCAAACAACTCATCACCTTGGGGGATGCATGAAGTTCGTGCCTGTCATGTTGTCGAGCCTGCTGTTCGCCGCGGCCCAGGCCGCCGCGCAGGCACCGTCCGAATGTCCATCGCTGCCGGCCAGCAGCGGGCTGCAGTGGCAGCAACAGGTGCAGGCCGATTTCCTGGTTTGCCGCGCCAGCACTCCTGATGGCCGCGAAGTGCTGAGCCTGATGCTCAGCGCGCGTGATCCCGCCATTCCGTTGAGCCGCTCGCTGCGCCAGGAAAAAGGCAGCTTCGGCGGTGAATCGCTGTACTGGTACCAGCCTGACCTGGGCGGCCAGCAACCGCCGGGGTATGCCGAACGGCGCATCAGCGTGGTCAAGATCGACAAAGGGCGTTACGCGCAGATTTCGCTGTATCCGGACAGCGCGCAGGAGCTGGGCTCACTGCAACAGCTGGCGCAGGGCATGAGCCTGACCCCGTCGGCCGTGGCCTCCGGGCGCTGAAGGTGACGGGGATGACTGCCTGGCAGCATCCCCGCAGCGCGAACAGATCCGACGGTAGTGCCGGCCACTGGCCGGCCTCCCGATCCGCCTTTGTCCGAGGCTGCTGCCGGCCAGCGGCCGGCACTCCCTCAGAACTTGCCTTCCTGGAAGTCCACGAAGGCCTGCATCAGTTCCTGCCGCGTGTTCATCACGAACGGGCCGTGCCGCATCACCGGCTCGCGCAGCGGACGGCCGGCCACCAGGATCAGGCGCGCGCCTTGGCTGCCGGCCGAAACATGCAGCTGTTCGCCACCGCCCAGCACCGCCAGTTCCTGGCGCGCAATGTCGCGGGCCGCATCCTGCTCGCCCACCGTCAGCGCACCTTCGAATACATAGGCGAACGCGTTGTGGCCCTCCGGCAGCGTGTAGGTCCAGGCCCGGTCTGGCGCCAGCGTGATGTCGAGGTAGAGCGGCTCGGTAGCCGGTTGCATGATCGGGCCGCGGGTGCCGTCGACGGTGCCGGCGATCACCTTCACTTCCACGCCGGCTTCCGGCCGTACCACGGGAATGCGCTCGGGCGCGAACTCCTGGTACTTCGGCTCGGTCATCTTCTCCTTCGCCGGCAGGTTCACCCACAGCTGGAAGCCACGCATCTGCCCGCTTTCCTGCTCGGGCATCTCCGAATGCACCAGGCCACGGCCCGCCGTCATCCACTGCACGCTGCCCGGGGTCAGCAGGCCTTCGTTGCCGTGGTTGTCGCGATGCCGCATGCGGCCGTCGAGCATGTAGGTGACGGTCTCGAAACCGCGGTGCGGGTGCTCCGGAAAACCGGCGATGTAGTCCTCGGCGCGGTCGGTGCCGAATTCATCGAGCAGCAGGAACGGATCCAGGTCCGGCAGCGTGGGGCCGCCGATGACGCGGGTCAGGCGCACGCCGGCACCGTCGGAGGTGGGCATGCCACGGATGGTCCGCAGCACGCGGACCGGTTCGGGAAAGCTCATGGCGACTCCTGTTGGATGGATGCCAATGAAGATGGACGCCACATGGCCGTACGCCAATGGATGGCTCCGCAACCGATTGTTCCATCCCTGATGTTCGCTGCACGTCAGCACAACCGCCGTACGACCAAAGTACTAACGCCGATTCGTCCTGTGCCAATTGACCCTGTCGAGGGCACGCGGGACTCTTTGTCTGTCTTTCCGGGAGAGAGCACCTCATGAAAGGGTTTTCCAAACTGGGCTGGGCGGCACTCGCCCTGCTCGGCGCATTCTGTCTGGGCACCGTGGCCCTGCGCCGCGGTGAACACATCAACGCACTGTGGATCGTGGTCGCAGCGGTTTCGCTGTACCTGGTCGCCTACCGCTTCTACAGCCTGTTCATCGCCAACAAGGTGATGCAGCTGGATCCGACCCGGGCCACCCCGGCGGTGATCAACAACGATGGCCTGGATTACGTGCCGACCAACAAGCACGTGTTGTTCGGCCACCACTTCGCCGCCATCGCTGGCGCCGGCCCGCTGGTCGGCCCGGTCCTGGCTGCGCAGATGGGCTACCTGCCCGGACTGTTGTGGCTGGTGGTGGGCGTGGTGCTGGCTGGTGCGGTGCAGGACTTCATGGTGCTGTTCCTGTCCAGCCGTCGCAACGGCCGCTCGCTGGGCGACCTGGTAAGAGAAGAGATGGGCCAGGTGCCCGGCACCATCGCGTTGTTCGGTGCGTTCCTGATCATGATCATCATCCTGGCGGTGCTGGCG
>DQIG01000248.1:0-277 GCA_003525885.1 Stenotrophomonas sp. | reverse complement strand
CATCATCCTGGCGGTGCTGGCGATGGTGGTGGTCAAGGCGCTGGCCGAAAGCCCGTGGGGCATGTTCACGGTGATCGCGACGATGCCCATCGCGATCCTGATGGGCGTGTACATGCGCTACATCCGCCCCGGCAAGATCGGCGAGATCTCGGTGGTCGGACTGATCCTGCTGCTGGCCGCGATCTGGTACGGCGGCAAGGTCGCCGCCTATCCGGTGTGGGGCCCGGCGTTCACCTTCACCGGCACCCAGATCACCTGGATGCTGATCGGCTACGGC
>DQIG01000279.1:838-15194 GCA_003525885.1 Stenotrophomonas sp. | reverse complement strand
CCGTGGATGCCGGCCAGCGGCCGGCACTACCGCGGCATCACACCCGCATCTCCCACCCAACCATGAGAAAATGCCCCGCATGAACACTGCTACGTCCCCGCAGGCGCGCGGCTCCGGCCGCCGGACCCTGGTGCTGCTGTTTGCCGTGTTCTTCGGGGCGATGGCGCTGGCCGCGGTATTGCGCTTCTCCGGCTGGCAGCCCACCGGGCACCGCAATGCCGGACAGCTGCTGAAGCCGCCGGTCGATCTGCGCCAGCAGGCGCCGACCCTGGCCAGCGGCCAGCCTTACCCCTGGAACCCCGAGGCGCGCACCTGGCGCCTGCTGGTGGCCCCGCCTGGCACCTGTGACGCGCAGTGCGTCACTTTGTCGCAGGGACTGGGCAAGGTGTGGCAGCTGTTCGGCCATAACGCCGATAATGTCGAGATCCTGTGGCTGGGAACGCCACCGGCGTCGATCGCCTCGCTGCCCGCGCTGCGGCCGCTGGCTCCGTCGCCAGCCCTGCGCGCGGCGTTGCCGGGCGTCGATGATCCGGCGGGACTGCCGGTCTACGTGATCGATCCGAACGGCTTCGTGATCATGCGCCATGCCCCCGGTAGTGACCTGGGCGGCCTGCGCAAGGACATGGCCACGTTGCTGAAACTGAAGTGAGTCCCGTTTGATGAGCCTTTCCGCGCGTCCGGCGCTGCACCGCAATTTCCACCGCCTGGCGTGGTTCGCCATGATCATGACCGCGAGCACGATCATGTTCGGTGCCTTCGTGCGCCTGTCCGATGCCGGCCTGAGCTGCCCGGACTGGCCGACCTGCTATGGCCAGGCCACCTGGCCGCAGCACGTGGAAGAAACCATCGGCCACCCGGCGGCGGAGATCCGCCCGCTGGAGACCCACAAGGCCTGGCGTGAGCAGGTGCACCGCTTCCTGGCCGGCGCGCTGGGCATCGAGATCCTGACCCTGGCCCTGCTGGCCACGCGCAAGCGCCGCTTTGGAACCACGGCGGTGGTGACCGCCTGCGTGCTGGTGGCCGCCGGCATACCGCTGTACATGATGGGCTGGCATGGCACTGCCAGCGTACTGGCACTGATCGGCGAGGCGATCCTGCTGATCGCCGCACTGCGCTGGAGCAACATCGACCTGGCACGGGCAGCGCTGCTGACCCTGGCGGTGGTGATCTTCCAGGCCCTGCTGGGCATGTGGACGGTGACCCTGCTGCTCAAACCCATCGTGGTGATGGGCCATCTGCTGGGCGGCATGCTGATGTTCGCGCTGCTGGCCTGGATGGCCTGGCGTGCCACGCACATGCCGATCACCCTGGCCGAGGCGCCGAAGCTGAAGTGGCTGCTGCGCATCGGCGTGGCGGTGCTGGTCACCCAGATCGCGCTGGGCGGCTGGGTCAGCGCCAACTACGCAGCGCTGGCCTGCGGCGGCGGCAGCGCCTCGCTGGACAATTTCCCGCGCTGCGCCAACCAGTGGTGGCCGCAGCACAACTTCGTCGAAGGCTTCACCCTGTGGCGCGGCATCGGCGTGGACTACGAAGGTGGCGTGCTGGATGGTGCCTCGCGTATCGCCATCCAGATGGCGCATCGCCTGTTCGCGGTGGTGGTGGCCGTCTACCTGCTGTGGCTGGGCGTGCGCCTGTTCCGCCTGCCGAGCATGCGTGGCTGGGCCAGCGCGCTGATCGCGCTGCTGGTGCTGCAGGTCACCCTCGGCATCCTCAATGTGAAGCTGGCGCTGCCGCTGGAAGTGGCGGTGGCCCACAACGGCGTGGCCGTTGCCCTGTTGTTCGTGCTGGTCAGCCTGCTGGCCCGCCTGCGTGCCCCGGACTGATTCCATGTTTTCCAATTACCGCCAGTACTGGGACCTGACCAAGCCCAAGGTCGTCGCCCTCATTGTCTTCACTGCCCTGGTCGGCATGGTCCTGGCCATTCCCGGCGTGCCCAGCTGGGAGCAGGTGCGCGCGGGCGTGCTCGGTTTCCTCGGCATCTGGCTGGCCGCTTCGGCCGCCGCCGCCATCAACCAGTTGCTGGATGCGCACATCGATGCGCAGATGGCGCGTACCTCGTGGCGTCCGCTGGTGGTGGGCAAGGTCAAGCCGTGGCAGGTGCTGGTGTTTGCCGGCGTGCTGATCGTGCTGTCGATGACCATCCTGGTGCTGTGGGTGAACCTGATCACCGCGGTGCTGACCTTCGCCTCGCTGATCGGCTATGCGGTGATCTACACCGTGTACCTGAAGCGCGCGACCTCGCAGAACATCGTCATCGGTGGCCTGGCCGGGGCGATGCCGCCGATGCTGGGCTGGGCGGCGGTGACCGGCATGCAGGGCTCGTCGGACTGGGCGTACTCGTCGCTGCTGGTGCTGATCATCTTCATCTGGACCCCGCCGCACTTCTGGGCGCTGGCGATCTTCCGCCGCGAGGATTACGCCAAGGCGAAGATCCCGATGCTGCCGGTAACCCACGGCGTGGTGCACACCCGCAAGCAGATCATGGCGTATTCGGTGGTGCTGGCATTGGTCTGCCTGCTGCCGTACCTGGTGGGCATGAGCGGCGCGTTCTACCTGGGCGGCGCGATCGTGCTCAACGCCGTGTTCCTCTGGTACGCCTGGCGCATGCTGGACCCGCCGGACGAACTGTTCTCGATGAAGATGTTCTATTACTCCATCGTGTACCTGATGGCGCTGTTCGCCTTCCTGCTGGTCGACCACTGGATCCTGCCCTGGTTGTGACCTCGGGGTCATGGTCGGATCCCCGAAGGGGCTCTGACCCCGCCTGATCGTGCGGATATCCACGCATGGCGTGGATCTACCCCGGATCACAGGTGTCAGCCGAGCATGGGCTCGGCTCTACAGTAGATCCACGCCATGCGTGGATGGTCTCCCCGTCGGGTCAGGGCTTGCGCCTGGCGTAGCGCTGCGCGATCACACCGCAGACGATCAGCTGGATCTGGTGATAGATCATCACCGGCAGCACGATGGCACCGAGGCTGCCACCGGCGAACAGCACCTTGGCGATCGGCACACCCGTGGCCAGGCTCTTCTTCGAGCCGCAGAACACGATGGCGATCTCGTCCTCGCGGTTGAAGCGCAGGCGGCGGGCGATGAAGGTGATCAGCGGCATGGCGATGCCCAGCAGCACCGCGGCCACCACTGCCACGGCCAGCAGTGACAGCAGCGGCGTCTTGCTCCACAGGCCCTCGGTAACCGCCTCGCCGAAGGCCGAGTACACCACCAGCAGGATGGTGGCCTGGTCGGTGTAGCGCAGCAGCGCGCGCTGCTTCTCCACCCAGCCAGCGATCCACGGCCGCAGCAGATGGCCGGCCACGAATGGCACCAGCAGCTGCAGCATGATGCCGCCGATCGCATGCAGCGGATCGTGCACGCCGCCCGAGGTGCCGGCCAGCGCGGTCAGCAGCAGTGGGGTCAGGAATACGCCGAGGATGCTCGACAACGAAGCGCTGCACACCGCTGCGGGCACGTTGCCATGCGCCATCGAAGTGAACGCGATGGACGACTGTACGGTGGAGGGCAGGGTGCACAGGAACAGCACGCCCAGGTACAGCTCCGGGGTCAGCAGCCAGCCCGACAGCGGCTTGAACATCAGCCCCAGCAGCGGGAACAGGATGAAGGTGCAGGCGAGGATGGTCAGGTGCAGCCGCCAGTGCAGCATGCCGCCGATGATCGACTCGCGCGGCAGGCGCGCACCATGCAGGAAGAACAGCGCGGCGATGGCGACGGTGGTGACATCATCGAGGACGATGGCGGCGGCGCCCTTCATCGGAAGCAGCGAGGCCAGGCCGACGGTGCACAGCAGGGCGAGGGTGAAGTTGTCCGGTCGCAGGCGCGACCACCAGCGGGTCATGGTGGGCAGAGTCCTTGGTGCGGGGATTCAGGGCGAGGTAACCGGTGTGGCCAGTTGTTGACGGGTGGCAGCTTCCAGCGACTTCAGGCCGGCGCGCTGGCCGAGCTGCAGCGCCTGTTCGGGGCTGGCATGTTCGTAGCGTGCATTGACCAGGCCGAGCACGGCACCGGCGCGGTTGCCGGAGGCGCAGTGCAGCAGCACCGGCCCCTGGCTCTGCTGCAGGGCCTGGTGTACGGCGCGCACATTGGCCGCATCCAGGCCCTCGGCGCCGGCCACTGGAATGCGCACATAGCGCAGGCCCAGTGATTCGGCCGCGCGGGTTTCATCGAAACCACGGTCCTCGCCGGGCTGGCGCAGGTCGATCACGGTGCGTACGCCCTGAACGGCCAGGGCCTGCAGCTGTGCGGCACTGGGCTGGCCGCCGGCATACAGGCCGGGGCGGACTTCGTTGAGGGGCGCGCCTTCGGCCAGGACCGTCAGTGGCAGGCAGAGCGACAACAACAGCAGGCAGGTCAGGCGCAGCAGCATGGTCTCTCCGTTGGCGGCAATCAGCGGCCCAGTTTGGCGCGGACCTTCCAGAGCTCGCGCAGTTCGTACTTATCAGTATCGTCCAGGCCTTGCTCACGCTGCTTTGCCAGCAACTCATCCAGACGTTGCTGTAGCAGCTGTTTCTCCAGCTGCGCCACCACGTCGTGCAGCTCCTGGGTCCAGCTGGCGTCATCGCCCGGTAGCGTCTGCGCCGCCAGCGTGTGCAGCGCGGCCTGCTCTTCACAGCCGTCGAAGTGCTCCAGCAGGGCGCCGGTGCTGATGTCCGGGCGCTGCTCGACCAGGCCCAGCAGTTCCAGCAGCAGCTCGATGCCGGGCAGGCGCAGGCCCTGGAAGTGGTGCTTGCCGCCCAGCGTCAGCGCCAGCGACGGTTGCTGCAGCAGCACGGCGATCGCGCCGCGCACCAGGCTGCGCTTGGCCACGGGCTGGATCGTGCGTGCAGGCTGGCGTTGCGGCATCGGCGCGCGCGCGGACTGAGCGTTGCCGCCGAGCCCGGTCAGTTGCGCCAGCTGCTGCTTCATCAGGTCGCCGAAGGCGCCGTCGGGGATCTGCGCCAGCATCGGCTTGGCCCGTTCGGCCAGGCGTGCCTTGCCATCGAGCGTGCCCAGGTTGATCTCGCGGGTGAGCTCGTCGAAGAAGAACTGCGACAGCGGCGTGGCCTGCTTCAGGCGCTCGTTGAACGCCTCGGCGCCTTCCTTGCGCACGATGGTGTCCGGGTCTTCGCCATCGGGCAGGAACAGGAAGAACGCCTGGCGTCCATCCTTCATGCGCGGCAGTACCGACTCCAGCGCCTTCCAACCGGCGCGTCGGCCTGCGGCGTCGCCGTCGAAGCAGAAGAACACGTCCGGCGCGTTGCGGAACAGCAGCTCGGCATGGTCCGGCGTGGTCGCCGTACCCAGCGTTGCCACCGCCTGGGTGACGCCGAACTGGAACAGCGAGACCACGTCCATGTAGCCCTCGACCACGATCAGCCGCTCGATCTTCTGGTTGGCCTGGCGCACCTGCCATAGGCCGTACAGCTCGCGGCCCTTGTGGAACAGCGCGGTCTCGGGCGAGTTGAGGTATTTGGGGCCGTCGTCCTTCTCGAACACACGGCCGCCGAAGGCGATCACCCGGCCACGGCGGTCGAAGATCGGGAACATCACCCGGTCGCGGAACTTGTCGTAGACGTGGCCGCGATCGTTCTTGGAGAACAGGCCGGCGCGGTCGAGCAGCTTCATCCGCCGCTCGTCCTTGCCCAGCGCATCGCGCAGGCCGCTGTAGCCATCCGGCGCATAGCCGATCTGGAAGCGCGCGCGGTTCTCTTCGTCCACGCCGCGGCCATCAAGGTAGTTGCGGGCCTTCTCGCTGCCTTCCAGATTCTTCTGGAAGAACTTCGCGGCGGCGTCCAGCGCCGAGTACAGCTCGCGGCTGTCGTCCTGCTGCTGCGGGCTGCGCGGGTTCTCGTTGCGCGGCACGTCCATGCCGGCGCGCTTGGCCAGCTCATCCACCGCGTCGAGGAACTCGAGGCGGTCGTAGTTCATCAGGAAACTGATCGCGGTGCCGTGCGCGCCACAACCGAAGCAGTGATAGAACTGCTTGGTGGGCGAGACCGTGAACGATGCCGAGCGCTCGTCATGGAACGGGCAACGCGCTGCGTACTCCTTGCCCTGGCGCTTCAACGGCACGCGGCTGCCCACCACCTCGACGATGTCGGTGCGGGCCAGCAGGTCGTCGATGAAAGCGTCGGGGATACGGGCCATGGGCAACAGGGCAGGGCGCGGCCGCCAGGGCGCGCAGCAGGGGCGGCGGATTCCCCTAGTTTACTCGCTGGCGGCGCCGGGGCTGGCCTGTTCGGCGTCGACGCCGGCGCTGGCCAGCTGCGCCCGTGCATACAGGCGCTCGTCGATCACCGCCGTCATCAGCGCGCCGACAAAGAACACGGCGGTGGCGTAGTAGATCCAGACCAGCGAGATCACCAGCGCGCCCATCGAACCGTAGGCGCTGCCCGGGGCCACGGTGGCGATGTAGACGCCGATGCCATAGCGGCCCAGGGTGAACAGCACCGAGGTGATGGCACCGCCGATGAACGCCTGGCGCCACGCCACGCGGCGGTCCGGCAGGTAGTGGTAGAGGAAGGCGAAGGCCATCGTGTACAGCAGCAGGGAGGTCAGGTAGCCGATCGCCGGCAGTACCGAGGGCAGCTGCGCGAACACCACCTGCAGCGCGGTGGTGGCGGTCATCGACAGGATCAGCAGGAAGCCCAGCGCCAGCACCACGCCGAACGAGAACACGCGCTTGCGCAGCCAGGCCTTGACCCCTTCCAGGCGCTGGCCGCTGGTGTGGAAGATCCGGTTCAGCGCGTTCTGCAGCTGGGCGAACACCGCGGTGGCGCCGACGAAAAGCAGCAGGGTGCTCCACAGCCCGGCCAGCGAACCGACGCTGGGCTGGCTGTTGGCGTTGTGCAGCACGGTATCGGCAACACTGGCCACGCTGCTGCCGGCCACCGAACCGATCTGGCTGATCAATGTCTGCTGCGCGGGCGGGTACAGCGAGGCGGTCAGCCACAGCAGCAGCACCAGCAACGGTGCCATCGACAGCAGCGCGTAGAAGGAGACCGAGGCGGCCTGGGTCAGCACGTCGATTTCGACGAAGCGCTTGGCGACGGCCATCGGGAAGCTGTCCTGCAGGCGGTCAGCGTAGTGGCGAAGCCGTGCGGGGATGCCGTGGGGACGCGTGTCGGCGGGGAAGTGCGATTGCTCGACCATGAGGGTGTTGTAGCAGCCGGGGGTCGAAGGTGCGGTGAAGCGGGTGCATCGATGGGGTCAGAGCCCTTCCGCGATGCGAAAGGGATCCGACCCCGGCAATGGCTTACGCCAGCAGCTGCTTGACCAGCTTGGAGACCAGGCCCATGTCGGCCTGGCCGGCGAGCTTGGGCTTCAGTGCGCCCATCAGCTTGCCCATGTCGGCCGGGCCGGAGGCGCCGGTCTCGGCGATGGCGGCCTGGATGGCGGCCACGATCTCGGCTTCGCCCATCTTGGCCGGCAGGTAGGCTTCGATGACCACGATCTCGGCGCGCTCGATCTCGGCCAGGTCTTCGCGGTTGGCGGCTTCGAACTGGCTGACCGAGTCCTTGCGCTGCTTGACCATCTTGTCGAGCACGGCGATCACGGCGGTGTCATCCAGCTCAATGCGCTCGTCCACTTCGCGCTGCTTGATGGCGGCGTTGATCAGGCGGATCACGCCCAGCTTGTGCTTCTCGCCCGCCTTCATGGCGGCCTTCATGTCTTCGGTGAGCTGCTGCTTCATGCTCATGAGGAACCTCGTGGTGGTAGGTGGGGCGGGGCGGATGCCCGAACCCGGAAACGCAAAAAGCCGGCGACGCTCGCGCGTGCCGGCTTCGGCTCCATCGCGACAGGCAAGCCTGCCGCAATGAAGATGCGTCCGATCAGTACAGGCGCTGACGCTTGGTGACGTCGCGCGACGAGCGGCGCAGCTGACGCTTCACAGCAGCGGCGGCCTTGCGCTTGCGCTCCTGGGTCGGCTTTTCGTAGAACTCGCGCTTGCGGGTTTCGGCCAGCACACCGGCCTTTTCGCAAGTGCGCTTGAAGCGGCGAAGAGCAAACTCGAAGGGCTCGTTCTCGCGGACTTTGACGCTGGGCATGGAATCTCCGGGACACAGTAGAACCGGGTCACGCCCGGCGAGCCGCACATTATAGCGGCGAATCAACAAACTGCAAGCGGCCAACCCTGAATACGGGCCGGGGGTTCGAAAGCAGTGAGATCTGCACGTCCCCCGAGGGGGCGGCAGGGGCGTCATAATAGCAGGCATGCGAGTCCTTGGCATCGAATCTTCCTGTGATGAGACCGGCGTGGCGGTGTATGACACCGACCTGTCCGGCAGCGCGGCCCTGCGCGCCCATGCGGTCTACAGCCAGATCGCCCTGCACGCCGAATACGGTGGTGTGGTGCCCGAGCTGGCCAGCCGTGACCACGTCCGCAAACTGCTGCCGCTGGTGCGCCAGACCCTGGCCGACGCCGGTCTGGGTGTAGGCGACATCGACGGGGTGGCCTATACGGCCGGTCCCGGCCTGGTGGGTGCCCTGCTGGTGGGCGCCGGCGTGGCCCGGTCGCTGGCCTGGGCGCTGGAGGTGCCGGCGGTGGGCGTACACCACATGGAGGGCCACCTGCTGGCCCCGCTGATGGAGGACGACCCGCCGCAGGCTCCGTTCGTGGCACTGCTGGTATCAGGTGGCCATACCCAGCTGGTGGCCGTGGACGCCATCGGCCAGTACCGCCTGCTGGGCGAGACCCTGGACGATGCGGCCGGCGAGGCCTTCGACAAGACCGCCAAGCTGATGGGCCTGCCGTACCCGGGTGGCCCGCAGCTGGCCAGGCTGGCCGAGCAGGGCACGCCGGGCGCGTACCGCTTCGCGCGGCCGATGACCGACCGCCCGGGGCTGGATTTCAGCTTCTCCGGCCTGAAGACCCAGGTCCTGATGGCCTGGCGCGACAGCGACCAGAGCGAACAGACCCGCGCCGACATCGCCCGTGGCTTTGAAGATGCCGTGGTCGAGACCCTGTCGATCAAGTGCGAGCGCGCGCTGGAAGCGGCCGGGACCAACGTGATCGTGGTGGCCGGTGGTGTCGGCGCCAACAAGCGCCTGCGCGCGCGCCTGCAGCAGATGGCCGAGCGTCTCGGCGGCCGCGCCTGCTTCCCGCGGCCGGCACTGTGTACCGACAACGGCGCGATGATCGCCTTCGCCGGCGCACTGCGCCTGCAGGCCGGCCAGCACAGCCCACCGAAGGTGGACGTGACCCCTCGCTGGGACATGGCCACCCTGCCGGCGGTGTGAAGCCCCGGAACCGGTAGCGCCGGGCCATGCCCGGCGGATGTATTACGGACGCCGTACCAACGGCGACGCGGCCAACACCGTTGTGGCCCGCTCATGGCGCTGCAACCACCCCAGGGTGTGCGGGCAGCGGGCGTGGATCAGTCGCCCGATCGCGGCCAGGTCGGCACCGATGTCTCGTTCCAGGATAGGTTCGTGGTGCGCGATGCGGTTGCGCAGGTGGCGGATGCGTCCAATGTCTGCGTGGATGGCTTTCCTGATGACACTGGGATGCGCCGAAGGCGCATGACGTAGAACCCCGCCAAGTGCAGGTATCCACAATGTGGCGTCGAAGCGGCAGGTGAAGAGCTGCTGCCAGAAGACCATCGGCAGGTTGGCGACGACTTCGGAGGCCTCTGTTGCGCGGCTGGCGGCCTGTTCCAGCGCGGTTCTCGCCGAGGTGGATGAAGCGGCAGGCAGCCTGCGCCGCAAGGCTTCATTCCATGGCCATCGCGGGCCGTGCTGTCGGGCCAGGACCGACGCCGCTGCGTTGCGAATGACCACTTCGCACAGATGGACCGGCATCATCAGTGCGCCGCACATCCGCATGTTCCACACGTACAGGCATTCGGCAGTGACGTCAGCGCTGCAGGTGGATGCGATTCTCTCGTAGGTCGACAGTCGCTCCGCCGACAACGCGCGCCTCAATGCATCGTATGCAGCCATGGTGATGTGTGGTGAGGGAGGGAAGAGGGATGTTGACGAGGCGCCGGGTCGGCCACCATCAGGAAACATCCTTGTGCAGGTGGCCTGTTTCCCGCGTATCGGCCGAGTGGAAACGCGGATCTGTGTTGTCGTGACTGGCCTTGACCGGCCATTGGGTCACTGACTAGTCTGGGCACCTGCGCCACCGGGACTCGCGGCTTGAGATAGCTCCCCCCGGGGACAAACGTAGTACCAAAGGGCCCCGCTAGCAGGGCCCTTTGTCTTTTCCGGGCCCGCGCCACGTGGGACACCTACCGCCCGTTCCGGGCAGGCTCACCGCCGTGCCGTTACCATGGTGGCTGTATTCCGGCTGGTAACCGCAATGGACAAGGTTTTCATCGAGGGGCTGACGATCGACGCCCTGATCGGTATCTACGATTGGGAACGACGGATCCGCCAGGACCTGGTGTTCGACCTGGAAATGGGCTTCGACAACCGTCGCCCCGCGGCTACCGATGACATCGCCCACACCCTGAACTACAAGGCGGTGAGCAAGCGCCTGGAGCAGTTCGTGCGTGAATCGGAGTTCGGCCTGGTGGAAACCCTGGCCGAGCGTTGCGCGCAGATCGTGCTGGACGAATTCGACGTGAAGTGGCTGCGCCTGAAGCTGAGCAAGCCGGGCGCGGTGCGCGGTGCGCGCGCGGTAGGCGTGATCATCGAACGCACGCGGGACTGACCCGGTAGTGCCGGCCGCTGGCCGGCAACCTCAACAGCAATGAAGAAGGGAGACAACTGATGGTGGATGCGGTGGTGGCGGTACAGTGGCTGGAAAAGCTGCAGAACACACTGGAACCCTATCCCGGCGCCTACCTGGCGTTGATGATCACGGCGCTGCTGATCGCTGCCGGCCTGGCCAACTGGGTGACCAAGCGCATCCTCGTGCGTGGTCTGCGGCGCCTGCTGCAGCGCCTGCCGGGCGCCGACACCGGCCGTGGCAGCCACTTGATGCGGGTGATCTCGCGCCTGTCCAACGTGGTGCCCAGCCAGGTGATCGCCTCGGGTATCCGCATCGTGCCGGACCTGCCGCCGGGGCTGGTCAGCTTCATCATCGGCGCCTGCCAGGCCTGGGCGATCCTGACCGTGGTGCTGGCGATCTCGCATGCACTGGATGCGGCCAACGACCTCTACGAACGTCGCCCCGAAGCACGCAACAAGCCGATCAAGGGCTACCTGCAGGTCGGCAAGATCGTCATCTTCGTGATCGCCGGCCTGTCGATCGTTGCCACTCTGGCGGGTGTTGATCTGCGCTATCTGGTGACCGGCCTCGGCGCGGCCACGGCGGTGCTGATGCTGATCTTCCAGGACACCATCCTGTCGCTGGTGGCCAGCGTGCAGATCAGCGGCGATGGCCGCGTGCGCATCGGCGACTGGATCGAGATGCCCAGCCAGAACGCCGATGGTGATGTGATCGACATCGCGCTGCATACCGTCACCGTGCAGAACTTCGACAAGACCATCACCACCATCCCGACCAAGAAGCTGGTGACCGAGTCGTTCAAGAACTGGCGCGGCATGCAGGAGGCCGGTGGTCGCCGGATCAAGCGCGCGCTGTACCTGGACCAGCACAGCGTCGGCTTCCTGGACGAGGGCGACCTGGCCTTCCTCGGCCAGTTCGCGCTGTTGCGCGACTACCTGCAGGACAAGGAACAGGAGCTGGGGCAGTGGAACGGGCGCCTGCGCGAGCAGGGCGTGGCCGAGGTCAACAGCCGCCGCGTGACCAACCTGGGCACCTTCCGCGCTTATGTGGAGCGCTACCTGCGCAGCCACCCGGGCATCCATACCGACATGACCCTGCTGGTACGGCAGCTGCAGCCCACCACCGAGGGCCTGCCGCTGGAGCTGTACTGTTTTACCCGCAGCACCGCCTGGGGCGAGTACGAGGCGGTGCAGTCGGACATCTTCGACCACCTGCTGGCGATCCTGCCGGCCTTCGGCCTGCGCGTGTTCCAGGCCTCCAGCGACGCCATGTTGATGGCCGGGCAGCGCCAGTTGGCCGGCTCGGAGTAAGCTGCGAGGCCTCCGGCCGGACCGTACGGATCCGGCTGGAGATTGAAACTGAATGACGAAACCTCTCGCCAAATGGCTCGGGATCGCTAGAATGCCGGGCTTGTAAACGTTTTCATCAAGGACTGCTGGTGGCCTCCGATCGCATCGAATCCCTCATTGCCCAGATGACCGTCGAGGAAAAGGTCGGCCAGCTGGGTGTCTTCGCGGACATGGTCCGCCCGTTCGCCCCGGACGTGAACCCGGAAGCCAACGTGCGCAATGCCGACCAGGTGCTGCAACAGGTGCGCGAGGGCAAGGTCGGCTCGCTGTTCAATGGTGTGGGCGCCGAGCTGGGCCGTCGCATCCAGCAGGTCGCCACCGAGGAGAGCCGCTTGGGCATCCCGGTGATCCTGGCTGCCGACGTCATCCATGGCATGCGTACCGTGTTCCCGATTCCGCTGGGCGAGGCCGCCAGCTTCGAGCCGGACCTGGCTGAGCGCACCGCGCGCGCCACCGCCATCGAAGCCACGGCCGCCGGCCTGCACTGGACCTATGCCCCGGCCGTGGACATTGCCCGCGACCAGCGCTGGGGCCGTGGCGCCGAAGGTGCTGGCGAAGACGTGGTGCTGGGCTGCGCATTCGCCGCCGCCCGCGTGCGCGGCTTCCAGGGCAGCGACCTGCGCGCCGCCGATTCGCTGCTGGCCACGCCCAAGCATTTCGCCGCCTATGGCGCGGTGATGGCCGGCATGGAATACAACATGGTGGACATCTCGCCGCAGACCCTGCGCGACGTGCACCTGCCTCCGTTCAAGGCTGCCTTCGACGCCGGCGCGATCACCGTGATGTCCTCGTTCAACGACATCAACGGCGTGCCGGCCAGCGCCAATGCCGAACTGCTGACCGACATCCTGCGCGGCGAATGGAAGTTCCCGGGCGTGGTGATTTCTGACTACACCGCCGACATGGAACTGGTCGCGCACGGCTACGCCGCCGACGATCGTGACGCCACGGCCAAGGCGTTCACCGCCGGCCTGGACCTGAGCATGCAGAGCGGCTTCTATGCCGAGCACCTGCCGGGCCTGGTCGAGAGTGGCGACGTGCCGATGGCGGTGCTGGATGAAGGCGTGCGCCGCATCCTGTGGCTGAAGGAAACCATCGGCCTGTTCGAGGACCCGTACCGTTCGCTGGACCCGGCGCGCGAAGCCGACACCTCGCACCTCGCCGCGCATGACGCATTGTCGCGCGATGCTGCGCGCCGTTCGATCGTGCTGCTGAACAACCGCGACAACGTGCTGCCGCTGCAGAAGACCGGGCAGAAGATCGCCCTGATCGGTCCGTTCGTGCAGGACCGCGAGAACATCGAGGGCTGCTGGACGCTGTTCGGCGACAAGCAGCGCTACGTGGACCTGGAAACCGGCGTGCGTGCCGCCCTCGGCGACGAAGCGCTGCTGGAGATCGTGCCGGGCTGCGAACTGGAAGTGGCCATCCCCGGTGGCACCGAAGCGGCCGTGGCCGCCGCGCTGCGTGCCGATGTGGTGGTGCTGGCGCTGGGCGAGCCGCAGCGCTACAGCGGTGAAGCGCAGTCGCGCGTGGAAATCACCCTGCCGCCGGCACAGCAGGCGCTGGCCGAGGCCGTGGCGATGACCGGCAAGCCGCTGGTGGTGCTGCTGCGCAATGGCCGCGCGCTGGCACTGCAGGGAGCGGTTCGCAATGCACAGGCCGTGGCGGTGACCTGGTACCTGGGCACGCAGACCGGCCATGCCGTGGCCGACGTGCTGTTCGGCGATTACAGCCCGTCCGGCCGCCTGCCGGTCAGCTTCCCGCAGGTGTCCGGCCAGCAGCCGTACTTCTACAACCACCCGCGTACCGGGCGTCCGGAACTGCCGACCATGTCGGAGTTCAAGGCGCGCTGGCGCGAGATTCCGAACGAGCCGCTGTACCCGTTCGGCCACGGCATCGGCTACACCACCTTTGCCTATGGCGTGCCGCAGTTGAGCCAGGCGCAGCTGGGCTGGGACGACACCCTGACCATCACCACCACGCTGACCAACAGCGGTGATGTGGCCGGCGAGGAAGTGGCGCAGCTGTATATCCATGACCGCGTGGCCAGCCGCGTGCGTCCGGTGCGTGAGCTGAAAGACTTCCGCAAGGTAGCGCTGCAGCCGGGCGAGTCGGTCGACGTGGTGTTCACCCTCAGCCGCGAGCAGCTGGCCTTCACCGGCCGCGACGGCGTGCTGCGTGCCGAGCCGGGCCACTTCGAGCTGTGGGTCTGCGCCTCTTCGGCGGCAGGTGAAGCCGTGCAGTTCGAGCTGCTGAAGGCCTGACCAACGCAAAAAGGGGACGGAGGGGATTAAGCCGTTTGTGCCAAAACGACTTAATCCCCTCCGTCCCCTTT
>DQIG01000279.1:0-684 GCA_003525885.1 Stenotrophomonas sp. | reverse complement strand
ATCCCCTCCGTCCCCTTTTTGTTGTCCTCACTGCGGCGGCGCTACCATCGGGCTCCCTGTTTCGATGGAGTGCGCGCATGCGCCGGATGGCCTACCTGATTCCCGCCCTGCTGCTGGCGGCCTGTTCGCAGCCGGCGGCGCCACCGGCCGAGCCTGCGGTGGATGCGCCGCCGCCGATGGAGGCCGGCGCCCCGGCAACGCCTGCGGCATCCGCAGCTGAACCCACTGCCGCCGCACCGGCCGTGCCCGAAGCGGAAGCGCCCGCCGAAGACGCTCGCGCGCGCATCGAGTCGCTGCTTGGCGATGCAGCGCAGTACGAAAAGGTGTTCAACGCGTTCAAGACCGCCGTGGTCGGCGGAGATCGCGCTGCAGTGGTCGAGGAAGTGCGCTTCCCGTTGAACATCAGCGGCGGAAAGAAGATCACCGGCCCCGGTGAGTTCCAGCGCAACTACGAGAAGATCATCACTCCGGCGGTGGTCAAGGCGGTGTCCGAACAGGACTTCGGCAAGGTCTTCGTCAACCAGCAGGGCGTGATGATCGGTGATGGCCAGGTGTGGTTGAACGGGCAGTGCCTGGACCAGGCCTGCACGAAGACCAAGGTGAAGGTCATCACCATCCAATGAATGCAGACGGCCCCGCGTGCGGGGCCGTTGCGGAGGGATGTGCCGGCCAGCGGCCGGCACT
>DQIG01000317.1 GCA_003525885.1 Stenotrophomonas sp. | reverse complement strand
TGCGCCGGCGGCGGCGATCAGCGCGTCACGGCGGCTGGTGGTGTTGACCACGTCATAGCGTTCGCGACGCACCAGGCGCGAGACCGACCAGATGCCGCGCAGCAGGCGCAGCAGGCCGCCCATGCGCAGGGTATGCACGGTGAAACCATCATCGCGTGCCAGCTGGGCCAGTCGCGCTTCGGGCTGGCATAGCAGCGCCACCTCGTGGCCGCGCGCGCGCATCACCTGCATGTGGCGGAAGATGTAGATCTCCTGCCCACCCATTCCTTTGGCGGCTTCGGTGTGCAGGATGCGCAGCGGACGGTTCATGCAGGATCGATCCTTGAGGGTCAGCGGTTGCGGAAGCGGGTCAGCGCTTCCCATGCAGTGCGTACGGCGGCCGCATCGGGCGCCTGCTGTGGCAGCGGCCGGTAGCGCAGGTCCAGAGCGGTGGCGTTGCCGAACTTGTCGAACACGTAGATGGCATCGCCATGGCGTACCGCGCGCTGCGACCAGCTTTCGACCACCAGCGCACGCGTGCCCTGCGGCTCGGCCAGCAGGTCCTGGCCGGTGCTGTAATCGGTCAGTGCGTTCTCGCAACCCAGCGCGTGGCGCATGAGTGTCGGCACCCAGTCTTCGTGCGAGCTGGTGCGTGCGTCGTGGCCAGCGGCCTTGCCGGGCCAATGCAGCACGAACGGGACCTGAAGCTGATAGTCGGAGAAGTTGCCGTTGTGGCCCCAGTAGTTCAGCTTGAGGTCGTTGAACTCTTCGGCATGGTCACCGGTGACCAGCACGATGGTGTCCTCGGCCAGGCCCTGTGCGCGCAGGTCGTCCAGCAGCGAGCCGATCAGGCTGTCGGCGTAGTGCACCGCGGTGCGGTAGCGATTGAGCTCAGGCGTCGGGTCATGCTCCGGGCCGAACTTGAGGAAGTCGATGTCCGCAGCCATCGGCGTCGCCACCGGCGGGTAACCGTCGGGCATGTGGTAGGGCGCGTGGGTGGAGTCGAGGAACACGAAGCCGAACCACGGGTGCTGCGCGGCCTGGCTGGCGCGGATGTCCTGCTGCAGTGCGCTGATGATCGCGCGGTCGCGGCCGTCGGACTTCAGTGCCGGCGGCCCCTGGTGCAGCTGGTCGCGCACATCGGCGAACACCGTGCGATCGAATTCCGGGCTGTACAACGGCGCACTGCCGTACAGGTGCAGGTCGTAGCCCTGCTGGCCCAGCACCTGGAACAGCTGCGAGCCCCGCTGCTCGTCGAGCATGCTTGGCCAGTAGCCACCGGGCAGGCCGTACAGCAGCCCGAACAGGCCGTAGCGGGTGGCATTGCCGGTGCTGAAGTGGTGATCGAACACGCGCGCGTCCTGCGCCAGCGCCGACGTGTTGGGCATCAGCTGCGGTGTCAGCACGTCCTCGCGCAGCGATTCCAGCACCACCATCAGCACGTTGGGGCGATGCGGGCTCTGGCAGCGCAACGGGTTCAGCGGGTACAGCAGCTGCGCATGGCGCGGATCGGGCAGGCCGGCCTGCTGTTGGCTGACCACGCCCAGGCGGCGCATGAAGCTCTTGGCCGTGATCGGTTGCGCCCACGGCAGGTAGTTCCACTGCGCGATCACATCGCGGTCGCCGCGTGCGTCGTAGTAGGCGGTGGCGACCTGGCCGCCGCCCATCAGCAGCGCGACCACCGCCCAGGCCTGCAGCACCCGTCGCCGGCGCGGCGCGGCCGGCAGCAGCTTCCAGCACGCCCAGGCCAGCAGGCCTTCGGCGGTGAAGACTGCGGTGACCAGCAGCGCGACCTGCAGCCAGGTCTTCCAGGACAGGGCGACCTGGTCCTGCAGGGCACCGCCGAACACCATGTTCACGACCATGGCATTGAGATGGAAGCGGTACAGGGTGAAGACCTTGGCGTCGACCAGCAGCAGGCACAGCCACAGGCCCTGCAGCAGTACGGCGCTGATGCTCAACGTACGCGCACTGCGCGGCCACAGGCCCAGCAGCAGCGGCAGCAGGCCGGCCAGCGCGCCGAAGGCGAGCAGGTGTCCGGGCAGGGCGATCGCAAGGTAGGCCAGACCGGCGCCGCCGCCCGGATTGTCACGCAGCGGCACGTTGCCCAGGGCGATCGCTGCGGCCAGGACCGCATTTCCGGCGACGAACAGCGACCACCAGGCCAGCCGGCGCCAGCGACGGGCGGAACCTTCATTGTCGGGGGCGGCAGAGGCGGCTGCGGGCATGGCGGGACGGATTCAGGGAGCGCGGGGAAAGGGGCGGGGCCAACGTGACGGAAGCGTTACTCCGCGCGCGGGTCGCGCATTGTATCGGTTTGTTTCTTCGTATCGAGTGGCGTCCTCCGGGCGATCTGTCACAATGTTCATGCGGGCCATGAATGCGCTGGCCCCCTCAGACCCAACGACAAGCCAGGAACCGCTGTGAGCCAGATCCCCACCCTCGACATCACCCGTTTCGACAGCGACCGCGAGGCCTTCGTGGCCGAGCTGGGCGCGGCCTATCGCCAATGGGGATTCGCGGGCATCCGCAACCACGGCATCCCGCAGGCCGACATCGACGCGGCCTACGATGCCTTCAAGGCCTTCTTCGCCCTGCCGGAAGAGGTCAAGCGCAAGTACCACGTGGCCGGCAGCGGCGGCGCCCGCGGCTACACCCCGTTCGGCGTGGAGACCGCCAAGGGCTCCAAGCACTTCGACCTGAAGGAGTTCTGGCACATCGGCCGCGAGATCGCCGACGACTCCAAGTACCGTGACGTGATGGCGCCGAACCTGTGGCCGACCGAGGTCGAGGGCTTCCGCGAGCGCGGTTACGGCCTGTACCAGGCGCTGGACAACCTGGGTTCGCGCGTGCTGTCGGCGCTGGCCCTGCACATCGGCCTGCCAGAGGACTTCTTCGCCGACAAGACCAACTTCGGCAATTCGATCCTGCGCCCGATCCATTACCCGCCGATCACCACCGACGACATTCCGAACGTGCGTGCCGGTGCCCACGGCGACATCAACTTCATCACTCTGCTGGTCGGTGCCAGTGCCGCGGGCCTGGAAGTGCAGTCGCACGAGGGCGAATGGGTGCCGTTCACCTCGGACGCGGACACCATCGTGGTCAACATCGGCGACATGCTGCAGCGTCTGACCAACCATGTGTATCCGTCGACCATCCACCGGGTGGTCAACCCCCCGGGTGAGCTGGCGCGCCAGCCGCGCTACTCGGTGCCGTTCTTCCTGCACCCGAACCCGGACTTCCTGATCGACGTGCTGCCCTCGTGCATCACCCCGGAGAACCCGAGCCGGTACCCGGAGCCGATCACCGCCCACGGCTTCCTCGAGGAACGCCTGCGCGAGATCAAGCTGAAGTAATGAAAAGGCCGCCGAAAGGCGGCTTTTTCATTACGGGTAGTGCCGGCCGCTGGC
>DQIG01000065.1:798-3644 GCA_003525885.1 Stenotrophomonas sp. | reverse complement strand
CACCGGCAGCGCGCAGGCGGTCGCCCGGCACCGTGCTGTCCAGGCCCAGCCCATGCGGACCGGGGCGTGCGAGCCCATCGGCCTGCAGCTGCTGCAGCAATGGATTGCGCAGCGCGCTAGCGCGGGTTTCGACGCCGGTGGCGTTGATCACGCCGCCAATCGTCCACTGCTGTTCATTGCCCGAGGCATCGCGGCCGGACAGCTGCACGGCATCGCCCTCGCGCCAGACGCGTTGCAGGCGGGCACGGTGGACGCGCAGCTGGCCGCTGTCGATCAGCGCCTGCAGCTGAACATCCACTTCTTCGGCAATGCGGTGGCGATGCACGTCCCAGTAGCGCACCACATGGCGCAGGAAACGGCGCTGGTCGGCCGCATCGAGGCTGCACCACAGCGCCTGCCCGTGCGGACGGATACGGTCCATCACGCCCTGCCACGGCAGGCCATCGGCCTGCGCCTGGCGGGCAAAGCTGCGCAGGGCATGCAGGCGCTGGCGCAGGTTCATCGGCAGCAGCACCGCCGGATCGAAGCTGGGCAAGCCACCGTGCGCGTGCGGCAGCGGAAGCAGGCCGTGGCGCGAGATCACATGCAGCGGGCCGGTGTGACCGGCGGCGACCAGCGCCAGCACCGTGTCCGCCATGCTCAGGCCGGAGCCGACGATGGCCACGGCCTGTTCGCCGGCCAGGGTGCGCACACCGTCGTAGTCCCAGGCCTCGATCACGTCATCGGCGGGCAACGCGTCGGCGCCGGGCACCGGCAGCGGGCGCATGCTGTTGCCGGTGGCCAGCACCGCCTGCGCGGCGTGCAGCGTGCCGCCATCGCCGAGTGTCAGCTGGAAGCCGTGGTCATCCGGCTGCAGGCCCAGCACCGGCTGCGCGATCACCTGCAGCTGCGCCGGGCTGTCGGCCACGGCGTCCTGCAGACGCTGCTGCAGGTAGGCGGCAAAGAAGTGGCGGCACACATAGCGCTCGCCCAGCACCTCGCGCGCCTCACCCGGGTAGGCGTTGGCGGCCATCAGGTAGTCGAGGAAATCGCCGGGCTGGTCGGCAAACGCACTCATCTTCGCCGCCGGCACGTTCAGCAGATGCTCCGGCCACGGCGTGGCATAGGCGATGCCCTGGGCCAGCTGCGAGGCCGGTTCGAAAATGGCCAGCGCCAGCGGCGCCCGGGCCTGGCGCAGTACCTGGATCGCCACCAGCACCCCGGCCGCACCACCACCGATGATTGCCAGGTCCAGTTCGCCATTACGCGGTGAATCAGTCATGCGCCGATTGTAGGCCATCGGCGATGACAGGCCGGATTGCCGAAGTGGGCGGCCGGCATTGCCTTACATCAACGCATCGGCCAGCCGTGCGATGCCCTCGCGGCTGCGCCGCCACGTGGGGCGGCTGCGCCATTGCTGCAGATCCAGCTGCCGCGACTCGCGCAGGTAGCCGTCCTCGATCGCGCACAGCTGCTGCACCAATGCGCGGTCGTAGCAGATCAGGCCGATTTCGGCATTCAGCGCGAACGAGCGGATATCCATGTTGATCGAGCCGAGCACGGCGATGTCCTCGTCCACGCTCATGTGCTTGGCATGCAGGAACTGCGGTTCGTACAGGGCGATGCGCACGCCACAGCGCAGCAGCTCGTCGTAGTAGGCCTCCTGTGCCCACGAGGTCAGCCGCTGGTTGTTGCTGGCCGACAGGATCAGCTGCACGTCCACGCCGGACAACGCGGCAATGCGCAGCGCGCTCAGCGTGGCTTCGTCAGGCACGAAGTACGGGGTGACCATCACCAGCCGGCGCCGTGCCAGATGGATCAGCGCCGCCACCGCATCGCGCGCGTTGCTGTACGGGTAGGCCGGGCCACTGGGCAGCAGCTGCGTGGCGATGTCGTCGCTGCACTCGGGCACATCGGCGATCACGTCCAGGCGCTGCCCGGTTTCCATGTACCAGTCGCTGGCGAACACCGCTTCAAGATGCGCCACCGCCGGGCCGCGCACGCGCGCCACCAGCTCGCGGTTCGGGTGGCCGGGCACGAACTGCGGGCCGGCCAGGTTCTGCGAACCGACATAGGCCACTTCGTTGTCGATCACCGCGATCTTGCGGTGGTTGCGCAGGTCCATGCGCCCGCTGCGGCGCCAGCGCAGGCCGCCGGGCAGCATCGCGCGCACTTCGATGTCGCGCGCTTCTAGGCGCTTGCGATAGGCGCGCAGGCCGCGCTTGGCGCCCACCGCGTCGAGCAGCACGCGGCATTGCACGCCACGCGCGGCGGCACGCTGCAGCGCCTCGACGATAGCCTCGCCCACCGCATCGTCGAACATCAGGTAGTACAGCAGGTGCACGCGGTCTTCGGCCTGGTCGATGTCGGCGATCAGCGTGTGCAGCGATTCGTCGTAGTCGGTCAGCAGGTCCACCGCGTTGCCGTGCACCGGCATGAAATCGCCCTGGCGCTGCACCAGCGGCACGATCTCGGCGCTGGCGGTGTCCGGCTGCGGGGTCCAGCGCAGGCGATGCTGCAGCGCCTGCTCCTCGCGGATGACCTGCGAGGCCTCGGCCTGGCGGCGGATGCGCTCACGCGACAGCCACGGGTGGCCGAACAGCAGGTACAGCGGCAGGCCCAGCAGCGGCACGAAGCCGACCAGCAGCAGCCAGCTGCGCGCCGCACCCGGCGTGGTGCGGGTGGGAATCCAGCACAGCGCGACCAGCCGGATCAGCCAGTCGATCAGCAGCAGGTACGAACCCAGCAACCACTCGAACAGCATCGCGTCGCCCGTCGGGAGGTGATGGGCCATTCTGCCCAGCAGGGTGTGTAGAGTCGAGCTTGCTCGACTGCCGCAGCGCAGCCGAGCGTGGGCTCGGCTCTAC
>DQIG01000065.1:373-642 GCA_003525885.1 Stenotrophomonas sp. | reverse complement strand
CGTGGGCTCGGCTCTACAAGGGCCGTCGAGCAGGCTCGACGCTACGGGATGGATCAGTGCCGCACCGGCACCTCGCACAGCTGGCGTACCGAATCGGCGTGGCGGCGGCCGTTGAGCGCCATGCAGGCAATGGCCTGTGCGGCCCGCTCCAGCTGCGCCTCCGGCAGCGTCGGCGGTGCGCCGTTGGCCAGTGCCAGATGGTGATCGCACAGCAGCAACGCCATGCCCTCGATGCCTTCCAGCATGCGCTGCAGGCGCAGCCAGCCCAG
>DQIG01000065.1:0-223 GCA_003525885.1 Stenotrophomonas sp. | reverse complement strand
GCTGCAGGCGCAGCCAGCCCAGTTCCAGGTCCTGCCGGTGTGATGGGGTGTTCATGCAACCTCCTTCAACGGATCTGGCCACCGTGAAGGTGGCGGACGATGCGTGGTTGCAATACCGGGAAGCAATCAATCAGCAAACGAACCGGCGGGCACAGGGCCCCCTCGCACCGTCCGCCATAGAGGCAGATAGATCACCAACCGTCGCCGGAGATATCTCCGGCGA
>DQIG01000144.1 GCA_003525885.1 Stenotrophomonas sp. | reverse complement strand
GGATGGCGCGACCGAGCCTCCAGGGACGGATTCACGGCGTCCCCCGCAACCGGACCCACCCCGCCTACCCTCAGCAAGCCCGCTTTTGACGTTGACGTCGATCCGGCAGGTGCAGGGCTGCAAGCCCTGCCGGCCCTCCCCCTACCTGAACAGGCCTTTTTGCGTGAAGTCTCGAACATCGTTTAGACTTGCAGGGTCTGCAGCGGCCGTCCGTTTCCCTCCGGGATCGCCGGCGACCAGGGTCCGCCCTCTTCGCCCGCCCCCACTCCGACGCCGTTCGTCACGCATTCCAGCCTGCGCTTCGTGCCGGCTGCACCCAATTCTCGCAGCGCGGTTCACGGGAACGCTCCGAGTCAGCCGATCAGTTTGATCTGCCCCCGTCTGTCCGTTCGGACAGGCGTTTCTTGTACCTGGAGCAAACTCAATGTCTTTTGAATCGCTGGGCCTGGCGCCCTTCCTGCTGCGCGCGCTCGCCGAGCAGGGCTACGAAAACCCGACCCCGATCCAGCAGCAGGCGATCCCGCTGGCGCTGGCCGGTCGCGACCTGCTGGCCGGCGCACAGACCGGTACCGGCAAGACCGCAGCGTTCGGCCTGCCGCTGCTGCAGCACCTGGGCACCGCCTCGCAGGAAGTCCGTGCCGGCCCGCGCAAGCCGCGTGCGCTGATCCTGGCCCCGACCCGCGAACTGGCCACCCAGGTGCATGACAGCCTGCGTGGCTACAGCAAGTACCTGCGCATCCCCAGCGCCTGCATCTACGGCGGCGTCGGCATGGGCAACCAGCTGGACATCCTGCGCCGTGGCGTGGATCTGCTGGTGGCCTGCCCGGGCCGCCTGATCGACCATCTTGAGCGTCGCAGCGTCGACCTGTCCGGCATCGAAGTGCTGATCCTGGACGAAGCCGACCGCATGCTCGACATGGGCTTCCTGCCGTCGATCAAGCGCATCCTGGCCAAGCTGCCGAAGCAGAACCGCCAGACCCTGCTGTTCTCGGCCACCTTCGAGGACAACATCCGCCAGCTGGCGCTGGAGTTCATGCGCAACCCGGAACAGATCCAGGTGACGCCGAAGAACACCGTGGCCGAGACCATCACCCACCGTGTGCACCCGGTCGATGGCAGCCGCAAGCGCGACCTGCTGCTGCACCTGCTGGCGCAGGACAGCCGCGAGCAGACCCTGGTCTTCGCCCGTACCAAGCACGGCAGCGACAAGCTGGCCACGTTCCTGGAAAAGTCCGGCATCAAGACCGCGGCGATCCACGGCAACAAGAGCCAGGGCCAGCGCCTGCGTGCACTGGGTGACTTCAAGGCCGGCCGCGTGACCGTGCTGGTGGCCACCGACATCGCCGCGCGCGGCATCGACATCAACGAGCTGCCGAAGGTGATCAACTTCGACCTGCCGATGGTGGCCGAGGACTACGTGCACCGCATCGGCCGTACCGGCCGTAACGGTGCAACCGGCCAGGCGATCTCGCTGGTGGCGCAGGACGAAGTGAAGCTGCTGCGTGCGATCACCCGCCTGCTGGGCCGTGACATGGACATCCGTGACGTGCCGGGCTTCGAGCTGCAGACGCCGATCCGCTGGGGCAACAGCGCACCGGGCAAGGCCGAGCACGATACCGGCGAGCGCGCACCGCGCAAGAGCCACGCACGCCGTCCGCACGGTGATGCGCCGCGCCATGCGCATGCAGGCCCGAAGAAGGCCGGTGGCGGCCGTCGCGAAGGCAGCGGCAACGGCCAGCAGCGTGCAGGCGCCGGTCAGGGCCAGCGTCGTGGCGGTGGCGGCAATGGTGGCGGCCGTGGCCGCGGCCAGGGTGGCAATGGCGGCGGTCGCGCCGGCTGATCACCAAACCTGCAATGCACGAAGGGGCGCAGCGCAAGCTGCGCCCTTTTTTGTTGTGCGCAAGGCGTCCGGCACTTCCTGAATGGATCGATACCCGCCGTCACCGCGGCTGGGAGCAGGGTCTACAGCGCGTGAAATTTGGCTAGACTCGGCCGGCGACATGACGTCGCAGCCGGGCCACGTCACGGCACACCCCGGTCTGGATCGCTACATGAAAAGGACACGCATGATGCGCAAGATTCTCCTGGCCTCCACGTTGCTGCTCAGCGCTCCACTGACTGCCATGGCCAGCGACGGCATGAGCTATACCTACGTGGAAGGTGGCTGGAACCAGCTGCAGATCAGTTCCAATGCCCTCAATGATCCCAAGGCCGATGGCGGCTATGTACGTGGCTCCTTCGCCATCGCCGAACAGGTCAACGTGTTCGGCGGCTGGTCGCGTGTGACCGATACCACCCGCTACGCATACTCCAGCGTCAAGACCACGTTCGACCAACCCCACCTGGGCATTGGCTACCACATGCCGATCAGCGATCGGCTGGACTTCACCGCCGATCTCGCATGGAACCGCCGCAGCGGCAAGGACAAGGTCCATTCCGATGGGATGACCTACACGAGCAAGACCTCCGTCAATACCGCCGTCGGCAATGTCGGCCTTCGCGGCAAGCCTTCGGCAAACACCGAAGCGTGGATCAAGGCAGGCTACATCGACGGGAACAACAACTTCGACGGCACCTGGACAGGTACCGTCGGCGGCCAGATCAGCTTCAACCGTACCTGGGGTGTGGTTGTCGAAGGCCAGTTCTACGACGACTTCGCCGAGTACCGCGTGGGCGTTCGCGCAAGCTTCTGATCGAAGCCTGCGCTCATCCGCTGACTGCACGGTCCGGCGCTGCGGCACGGACCGGCAGCCCGCCGCGCTCCCGCCTCATACAAGGACTTGAACGATGCGCAAGATGCTCCTGGCAACCTGCCTGTTGCTGGCAATGCCGCTGCAGGCGTCGGCCAGCGACGAGCTCAGCTATACCTATGTGGAAGGTGGCTGGAACCGACTGAAGCTTGATGCCGGCGGTACCGCTGACTTCACCGCAGATGGCGGCTATGTACGCGGTTCGCTCGCAATTGCACCGCAGTTCCATGTGATCGCAGGCGCATCGCGCGTCAGCGCAAGCAACCGTGGGGGCGCTGCACGGGTGAAGACCACTCTCGACGTTCCGTACCTGGGCCTGGGATATCACGCACCGATCAGCGACCGTCTGGACTTCACCAGCGAGTTCGCCTGGAACCACCGTTCGGCCAGGTCGGACCACCAACTCGGCGATGCACGCTTCCGCCAGACCTCTCGATTCAACGAGGTAGTGGGCATGGTGGGTGTGCGCGGCAGGTTCACCGACAGTCTGGAGGGCTGGCTGAAGGGCGGCTACGCCAATGGCGGCGACGGGCAGGATGCCCGCTGGTACGGCGTGGTGGGCGGACAGCTGAACATCACCGATACCTGGGGGGTTGTACTGGAAAGCCAACTCGACAAGGACACGACCGAATACAGAGCGGGCGTACGCGCCAGCTTCTGATCGCTGTTCCCGCTGCGCGGGGGCTCTCGAGGGACGGCGCTGACGCGCCGTCCCTTTTTGTTGCCCGCCAGCGGCCGCCACTACCGTGCTCGTGCATCAGCTGATGCGTGCAGCCTCAACCCCGCGCTTTCGCCGGATTCACCAGATTCCCGAAGAAGATCGCATTGATCAGCAGTCGATCCGTCCCGTGCCAGTACTTGCGGTGCGCCGGATCATCCGCGAACAGCACCACGTTGCCCTGCCCCTGCGCCGACACCAGCAACCATGCGCTGCCTGCCACCCGCGCGCGGTTGCGCTCGGACAGGTAACCGTTCACCCGCGGCGGCGTGTCGATGCGCACTACCGTCGAGAACGGGTTCGCACTCGGCTGCAGCGTCACCGTGTTTTCCTTGTTGATCGCCAGCTGCCGGCGCGGCACGCCGAACGCCAGTGGGTGGCTGGTATCAACGTCGGCGCTGAGGATGTTGCCACTGACCCGCTCGATCGCGGCGATGTCGCGTTGATCGCCGAACGCGCGGCGGCTTTCGTCAGCGGCGTCCTCTTCCTTGCCGAGCTTCTCGCCGTCGGCAAGCTTCTGTTCGATCGCCCACCTCGAGGCACTGCCGTAGGTCACCAGCGAGCCACCGGCCTGTACCCAGCGCTTCAGTGCAGACACCGCCGTGGCATCGACGCCGGTGTAGGTGCCACCGGACAGCACGATCGTGGTGTAGCGGTCCAGCGGCACCTTGCCCAGCTGCTGTGGGTCCAGCTTGCTGGCAGGCAGATGCAACTGCTGGTCGAGCAGGAACCAGGCCGAGCCGATCTCGGTGGCGACCACGCCCTCGCCCATCACCAGCGCAACCGCAGGCCTGCGCAGCGCTTTGACGCCGTCACTGCCGAGGTCGATGCCTTCGCGGCTGCGGCCGCTGGACAGTGCGTGCGCCTGCACACCTGCCTCGCGCGCGGCGGACGTCACTGCCTCAAGCAGCGCTGCACCCTGCAGCGACTGCCCGGCGACCGGAATGACCAGGCTGCCGGCGGCGAAGCTGACGTCGCCCTGCGCGGTCGCGATGGTGAACGGCTCGAATGCCGCGCGTGCGCTCACGCCCTTGCCCTGCAGCGCGGCCAGCGCGCGCCCGGCGTTGTAGTCGCGCCAGTCGATCGCATACGCGAATCCGGCCTGGCCGCCCAGCACCGCACCCTGCTCCGCCGGCAGCGCGATCACGCGCGCACCGCCTTCGATGCGGCTGCGGCTGCCCGCGAAGGCCACGCCGTAGGCCGGCGCAATTGCATAGCTGGTGCTGCCGTAGAACACATCACCCTTGACCGGCGGCGTCTCGGCAAAAATCGAATGGACCAGGCGGAACTGCGCCTGCTGCACCGGCACCACGTAGGCGCTGCCGGCATCGAAGCGCTGTCCATCGACAGTGACGGCACGATCCAGCGCGCGCACCTCGATACGATGCAACAGCAACAGTTCCAGCAGACGCCGGGTCAGTGCCGGGTCATGCGCATCGCCGAACACGAAGCTCTTCACCGGCTGCTGTGCGGCCTGCTTCAGCGCGCTCTGGAAGAACTGCTTCTGCAGGTCGAACAGGCCGCTGCGCTCGGTCACTGCGCCACGCACCGTGCCCAGCCCGGTAGCGACCTGATTGCGGATGGTGAACGGGAACGTCAGCAGGCCATTCACCGATTCCTGCACGCGGCCACGCGAACTGGCCTGCTCGACGGTAACGCCGACGGCACCATGGAAGTCCGGGTATGTGGAACCGTACACCGGCGAGAAGTTGTCGAAGTTCTCGCCGGTGTAGTAAAGCGAACCCAGCGCATCCAGCGCCTGCGCGTGGTACTTGGCCAGGGTCTTGTTGAATTCGTAGGACGCCGCCGGAATCAGCGGGCTGTGCATGCTCTTCGGCGAGGGCTCGAAGTAATAGGTGCTGTCCTTGCCCATTTCGTGGAAGTCGATCTGCACGTTGGGATACCACTGATGGAAAACCTCCACCTTCGGCCGCGAGTCCTGCTGGGTGAGGGCAAGCCAGTCGCGGTTGAGATCGGTGAAGTAGTGGTTGGTGCGGCCCTGCGGGAACGGTTCGACGTGCTCCTTGTCGGCCGGGTCGGCCGAGGCCGGATCGGAGGCCCAGGCGTTGTGCCAGTTGGCCGCACGATCGCGGCCATCCGGGTTCTGCGCCGGATCGAACAGCACCACCGCCTGCTGCAGCCATTGCTGGGTTTCGGCGCTGCGATTGGCCACCAGGTAATAGACGGTCAGCATCGCCGCCTCGGCACTGGAGGTCTCGTTACCATGCACGCTGTAGCCCAGCCACACCACCACCGGGCTGTCGCCCGCCGCGCTGCGCGGCTGCACAGGATCGGCGAGGGTCGCGTGCTGCTGGCGCAGCTGCTCCAGCCGCGCGTGGTTGCCGGCGGCGGTCACGGTGGCGATCAGCAGCGGGCGACCCTCATAACTTCGGCCGATCTCGCGCACGCTGATCTTGTCCGAGTGTCTGGCCAGCTCCTGGAAATAAGCCACCAGCTGGTCGTGCCGGGTGTAGCGGCTGCCGATCGGGTAGCCGAGGAACTGCTCCGGCGTGGGCACAGCCGCATCGAACACCGCTGCGTCGGTGGCCTGCGGAAAGAAGTACGTGCTCTGTGCCTGCGCAGGCTGCGGCGAGGACAGTGCGGTGGCGACGGCAAGCAGCAACGGAAGAACGGCACGGCGATGCAAGGACACGGTGACTCCCCTGGAACACAACGGCAGACGGTCGCGCGGCCGGTCCCTACTGGTGACCGGCC
>DQIG01000143.1:989-10631 GCA_003525885.1 Stenotrophomonas sp. | reverse complement strand
CGTGGCTCATCCTGTAAGGCATTCCTGCAAAGCGAAAGGCGCAAGGTTACCGGAACCGGGCCTTGCGAAGCACGCTGCAGGGCTGCATGACAACGGTGCCAATCCATGGCAGGCCATCCTGGCCCTGCCGGAAGTCACGGCACATGCACGACAAAAGCGTAAACTTATCGTTATGCGCCCCCTCACCCACGCCCGCTTCCTGCTCAGCTGTCTCGTGCTGCTGCTGGCGTTGCAGGCGCAGGCGCGCCCGCAGGCGCCGGTCGCCGCGGCCAGTGAGAGCGAGCCCCGGCAGCTGACCGTGGCCGCGCTGGAACTGCCCAGCCGCGATGACGCGCAATGGAAGCAGCGCCGCGAGCAGGTTGCACAACTGCTGACCGAACTGCAGCCGGACGTGATCTCGGTGCAGCAGGTGCTGCAGCAGCAGGGCCGCAATCCAGCCTGCTGGCTGGCCAGCCGGCTGCGCTACAGCTGCGACTTCGTCACCGCCGACCCGCCGAGCCAGCCACTGCGGCATGGCAATGCCATGTTGACCCGGCTGCCGGTCAGCGAGGACGGCGTGACCCTGCTGCATCCTCCCGGCACCTTCAGTGCGGCCGGCATGATGCGGCTGAAGCTGGGCGAGGCACTGGTCAACATCTATGTGGCGCGGCTGCGTCCGGACCCGGACGAGGCCACCGCGCGCCAGCACCAGACCAGCGACCTGATGACCTGGATCGGCGCCACCGCCGAAGGCATGCCCAGCCTGATTGCTGGCGATTTCTCGGCCAACACGGTGGAACTGGTGCGCAGCACCCCGGGATTCCAGCCGGCCCGGCGCAATCCCGGCGGCCGCGCCGAGGCACCCGCAGCCAGTGGTGGTGGCAGCAGCGGCCATGGCCTGGATGTGCTGTTCCAGGTCAAGCACTTCGGCGGCATCCGCCAGCAGCCGGTCCTGCTGCCGGCTGACGGCGACCTGCCCGGGCTGCGCCTGGGCGTGATGGCGACCCTGCGCCTGCAGGGCGATACGGCCACCGCGGAATAGCCCCGCCTTCGGCCCCGGTGGGTGCCGACCTTGGTCGGCGCATTCCCACCGCGCCCGCACTGTCTCCCGTGCCGACCAAGGTCGGCACCCACCAGGTCCCGCCCGACGTCCAGAAGCTGGCAAACAAAAAAGGCCGGGGTCTCCCCCGGCCTTTTTCGTTCATCCAGTCACTGCGATCAGGCGATCGCTTCCTGGTAACGGCGCTCGACTTCGTTCCAGTCGATGACGTTGAAGAACGCGCCGATGTATTCCGGGCGGCGGTTCTGGTACTTCAGGTAGTACGCGTGTTCCCACACGTCCAGGCCGAGGATGGGGGTGTTGCCCTCCA
Source organism: Stenotrophomonas sp. (assembly GCA_003525885.1). Lineage (GTDB taxonomy): Bacteria > Pseudomonadota > Gammaproteobacteria > Xanthomonadales > Xanthomonadaceae > Stenotrophomonas. Next base: position 9,282 of record DQIG01000143.1, on the reverse strand, counting down.
TCAGCGGGCTGTCCTGGTTGCCGGTGCTCTCGACCACGACCTTCTTGTCCGGGGTCACGCTCAGCCATGCCCAGCCGCTGCCGAAACGGGTCAGCGCCGCCTTGGTGAAGGCATCCTTGAACTTGTCGAAACCGCCCAGGTCCTTGTCGATGGCCTTGGCCACGTCGCCCACCGGGTTGCCGCCGGCGTTCGGGGCCATCACGGTCCAGAACAGCGAGTGGTTGGCATGGCCACCACCGTTGTTGCGCACCGGGCCCTGCAGATTCTCCGGCAGCGACTTGAGCTTCTTCACCAGCTCTTCGACCGGCAGGTCAGCGTACTCGGTGCCTTCCAGCGCCGCGTTGACGTTGTTGATGTAGGTCTGGTGATGCTTGGTGTGATGGATTTCCATCGTCGCCGCATCGATATGCGGCTCCAGCGCGTCGTAGGCGTAGGACAGCTTGGGCAGGGTGTAGGCCATGATGCATCTCCTGATTGCGAGGGCACCCGACGATGTCGGGCGGTGCGCGGTGAATGATGGGGACAGACCGCCAGATTACCAAGGGGGATGTAAAGGAAATTGCGTCCTGCCAGTGAGCACGACGGCAATTGTTACGCAGCAGTGACGCGGCACCCTCCTCATGCACCGTGCAGCGCGCAGGCGCTACAGTGCGTCCACCACCCTCGCCCGCCCCTGTCCATGCGCAACCCCCGGCTGCTGATCACCGCCATCGCCCTGCTGCTGCTCGGCCTGGTCGTCAACCATTTCCTGCAGCGGCCGCCGGCGCCACAGTTCGCGCCCGATCTGCAGGGCACGCCCGCCGCACGCGCGCCGGCCTCCGCCTCGCCCGGCAAGGACAGCGGACTTCCCGCGTTCCTGCCCGCCGAAGCACGCGCGACCATCGCCCTGATCCAGCGTGGTGGCCCGTTCCCACACCGCCAGGACGGCAGCACGTTCGGCAACCGCGAGCAGCAACTGCCGCAGCGCGCACGCGGCTATTACCGCGAATACACCGTCGATACCCCCGGCGCACGTACCCGCGGCACGCGTCGCATCGTCACCGGCGGCGATCCGCCGGAAGCGTGGTACTACACCGATGACCATTACGCGTCATTCCGCAGCTTCACCGTACCGGCCCAGGGAGCGCAGTGATGAGCCACGATGATTTCGGCCTTGGCCTGCACGACATCAACAATGCCGGCGTCTATGCCATCGACAGCGACGACATCGACGCACTGGCCGCAGCGATGCGCGATGCCGGCCTGAAGGTGATCCGCATCGACCTGGAGGGCGTGGCAGACAAGCGCACCCTGCTCGCCCGGCTGGCCGCACAGCTGGATTTCCCGGCAGGTTTCGGCGGCAACTGGGATGCACTGTCGGACAACCTGCGCGACCTGCAATGGCTGCCGGCCAACGGCTACGCGCTGTTCCTGGCCGACGTGGATGCGCTGCGCGCCGGCGCGCAGAAGGACTTCGATACCCTGCTGGACGTGATGGACGAAACCAGCCGCGACTGGGTCGGCCGTGATGTACCGTTCTGGGTGTTCCTGTCGCAGAGCGCGTAGGGGCAACGCTCTGGCAGGGGCCGACCTTGGTCGGCATGGGCGTGTTCCCGCATGGATCATCCACGCATGGCGTGGATCTACCCGGCGCAGCTGGATGCACAGTAGATCCACGCCATGCGTGGATGCGCCGTCCTAGCGACTCCCGTTGTCTTCCTGCAGCTCTTTCTTGAACGGAATATCCGGCGGCGGTCGTGCCACGGCCGGCTGATCCTGCATGTTGGGATCGGTCAGGCCACAGCCGCCACCGGCCTGCAGGATCGAAATGACGCAGGAAATCTTCGTGCTGGTGCCCGGCAGTGGAATCTCCATCGCCTTGACGCCCTTGCGCACCCATTCGGCCAGCAGCGATTCCTGCGGCACCCAGTACTTGTCGAACGAGGTCGGCGTGTAGTCGTATGGCGGGCGCTTCAACCATGTACCCGACTGCGCGATGCGCTCCTTGCTCCAGCCGTCGTTGGCCCCACCGGGCGCACCGCGCTCGGCATGGCCATCACCTTCCTGGCCCGGTACGCGCACGCTGCCATCGGCATTGAACAGGCCATTGCCCTTGCCGGCAACGCTGGCCTGGCGGGCACCGCCATTGCTGCCATCGCGGTTGCGGCTGGAAGATCCCCAGTCGTCGCCCTTGGCCGGTGTCGCCCAGTTGCCTGGATTGGGCGCCGGGCGCGCACCTGCGTTTGCCGGTGCAGTGCTGGATGCCGACGGACGCGTGCTGCTGCTCGCCTGCGTCGCGCTGCCATGGGCCGCAGCCGCAGGCGTCACGGTGGCACTGCCACTGGAGGATGCCGGTGCCGCCGCCGGTGCCGAGGCCACTTCACGTTCCCGCACCTGCACATCACGGCCAGTGGGCGCACGTACGGTGGGCTCACGCCCGGCCACCGCCGCCATCCGCACCTGCGGATCGGCCACGGCCTGCACTTCACGCTCGCGCACCTGCACGTCCTGCTGTGGCACGCGCACCTGCATTTCGGCGCTGCGCAGCGGTTGTGGCGCGGCTGGCGCGTCGACCGTACTGACTTCGCGTTCGCGCACCTGGATGTCACGCACCTGTGGGGTGCGCACGGCCAGCTCCGGGGTGCGCACCTGGGTCGGTGTCGGCGGCGCCTGCACCGGCTGCACGCTGCGCTCGCGCACGCTGGGCGTGCTGTCACGTGGCACGACGCTGACTTCGGTACGCGGCACGCTGACCGGCGGCACCACGAAATCCGTGCTGGCCTGCGCCACTTCGGTGGCCTGGACCGGTGAAGGCGGCGGCGCGGCAACCGGCGCCGGCTCGGCTTCGGCCGGTGGCGGTGGGACGCTGGCGGTCGCTGCGGATGCAGGGGATGAGGCGGCGGCTTCGGCAGCCACCGGACGCGGCGCAGGGGCCGTGGCAGCGCCCGCCTCCTGGCCCGTCGCAACCCGACCCGCCGCCGCAGCCGCCGCCGCTTCGGCGCCCGGCTGATCGCCACCACCCTCCTGGGTCGCGCGGCCGACGAATTCCACCTGTACGCGCTCGCCCTCGGCCCCCTCTTCCTCTGGCGCCGTGGTGCGGATCACCGCCACCCACAGCAGCAGCATGAAGAACAGCAGGTGCAGCAATGCACTGACCAGTGCCGAGGTCCAGCGCATCCAGCGCTGGTCGCGCGGCGCGGCGTCCCAGTCCTGCCAGAACAAACGGCGCAGCGCCTGCCAAGGTGACAGCCGCGGCGACTGGCCTGGCGCGCCGGGCAGCGGGCGCGGCAGGAAAACTGCGATCACATCGCGGGCGTGGAACGGCCGCGGCAGCGGCCCCAGCGAGCGCAGCCACAGCGCCCAGCCATAGGGCAGGCGCGTAGTCTTCTCGAGGACGGCGCGGGGCTGCTGGCGCGCCAGCAGCAGGTCAATGAGTTGCTCGGCCCGGGTCAGAGGCACGCGTCAGCGATCAGGCGACGTTGCCGCGCGGAATGTACGGCGCGTGGCCGCTATCGTGGTCGGTCGCGTCGCGCACGGCGGTCACGCCCGGCACGCGGCCCATCAGGGTCTTTTCGATGCCCTGCTTGAGCGTCACGTCGGCCATGCCACAGCCTTGGCAGCCACCACCGAAGCGCAGCAGCACCACGCCGTCGGACGAGACTTCCTGCACGGCCACCTTGCCGCCATGCGAGGCCAGCTGCGGATTGACTTCGTTCTCCACCACCCAGTGCACGCGCTCGACCAGCGAGGCCGCATCGCCGGGCGCTTCACCCTTGATGCGCGGCGCCTTGATGGTCAGCTGCTGGGCACCTGCGGTGCCGGCGACAATGTCGATCTCGGCACCATCGAGCCAGCCAACGCTGCCGGCATCGACATAGAGAGTGAAACCATCGCAGTCCACCGCCCACTCGTCACCGAGCAGGTCGGTCGGCTCGGCGAATTCCAGCCGGGCATCGGCGCGCGGGGTACCGGGGTCGACCGCGCTCAGGCGCACGCCCATGCCGGGCACGCCCTCGCGTTCGATCAACTTGCGGAAATGGGTCTGGGCAGTGTCGGAGATCTGGATCATCAGGCTATTCTAGCCAAGTAAGCGTCAGCCGCTCATTCGGTTTATACACCGTCCGGCGCATTGTTCAGTCAACACGAGGTGGAGATTCCCATGGCCGACCTGATTCCACTGGCCCAGGCCCGTTGCGTGCCGCGCAAAGGCAGCGACCACAAGCTCGGCGAAGCCCGCCTGGCCGAACTGCTGCCGCAGATTCCCGGCTGGGAGCTGAGCGAGGGGGGGCAGGCCCTCTTGCGCACCTTCCGCTTCAAGGATTACTACGCCACCATGGCCTTCGTGAACGCGCTGGCCTGGATTGCCCACCGCGAGGATCACCATCCGGACCTGGGCGTGCACTACGACCGCGCGGTCGTGCGCTTCTCCACCCACGACGTGGGTGGCCTGAGCGAGAACGACTTCATCTGCGCGGCAAAGACTTCGGCCCTGACGGAGCAACTGCCATGAACGTACGTTTGCTGAGCCTGTCCCTGATCGCTGCGACCGGCCTGGCCGGCTGTGGCGCGTCCGAACCGCCGGCACCACCACCGCCTGCGCCAACCGAAGTCGCAGCAGTGAAGACGCCACCGCCGCAGTACCCGCTTGAACTGGCCTGCATGGGCGTGGGTGGCACCAGCACCTTCAAGGTGACCATCGGCACCGACGGCAAGCCGAGCGAGGTTGCCCTGCTCACCGGCGCTGGCAACCCGCAGCTGGACGAACTGGCCAAGACCGCCGTGCAGGGCTGGCAGTTCAATGCCGCCACCCGCAACGGCCAGCCGGTGCCGGCCACCATCCAGGTGCCGGTGAGCTTCAACCCGCCGCAGCCGAAGCCGGACCAGTGCTTCGCCATCGAAGAACGCCTGCGTCGCGGCGGCTGATCGCCCTTACCCCGACGAGGCCAGCCGACGCCCGCCTCGCCCTCGCCCTCGCCTCCCCGGCCCTGTCCGGGGCGGCTGTCTGTTGACCAGGACCGCGTCGGTAAATGCTGCAGATCCCCCCCGAAAACATCTGGATCGCGCTGACGGTCACCCTTGCAGCCGGCCTCGCCACCGCGATCGGCAGCCTGTTGGTGCTGTTCTCGCGCCGGCCCAACCCGCGCCTGCTGGCCTTCGGCCTGGCCTTTGCTGGCGGCGCAATGGTCTACGTATCGCTGTCGGAGATCCTCAACAAGTCCATTGCTTCGTTCGCACTGGCCTATGGCGAGCGCACCGGCTTCACCTACGGCACCCTGGCCTTCCTGCTGGGCGTGATCGTCATCGTGCTGATCGACCACTTCATTCCCAATCCGCATGACAGTCTGGACAAGCAGGATCCTGCGTTCCGCGAGAACAGCCGCGAGTACCTGAAGCGCGTCGCCCTGCTGACCTCGATCGCGATCACCGCGCACAATTTCCCCGAGGGCCTTGCGACGTTCTTCGCAACCCTGGAAAGCCCATCGGTGGGCATGCCGCTGGCCTTCGCCATCGCCATCCACAACATTCCCGAGGGCATCGCGATCGCGGTACCGGTGTACTTCGCCACCCAGAACAAGTTCTATGCCTTCAGTGCCAGCCTGCTGTCGGGCCTGGCCGAACCGGTGGGCGCGGCGCTTGGCTACTGGCTGCTGTCCGGATCACTGTCGCACGCCACCTTCGGCTGGGTGTTCGGGCTGATCGCCGGCGTGATGGTGTTCCTGGCGCTGGATGAGCTGCTGCCGGCGGCCAAGCGCTATGCGAAGGGCCACGAAACCGTGTACGGCCTGGTGGCCGGCATGGGCACGCTGGCAATCAGCCTGGTGCTGTTCAAGTGGTGAGGGGCCGGTAAGGCACATCCACGCATGGCGTGGATCTACCGATCGGTCGGGTCACGCGGAAAGCCAGTCGAGCAAGCTCGGCGCTACTTCAGCCGGTCCAGCGCTTCGACCAGCTCATCGGCCAGCGGCGCGTTCAATACATACGGACTCTTGCCCGCATCCAGCGCGAACTCCAGCGACGCCGCATGCAGGAACAGGCGCTTCAGCCCGATCTGCTCACGAAGCCGCTTGTTGACCGCTGGATCGCCGTATTTGTCGTCACCGGCCACCGGATGCCCCAGGTGCTGGGCGTGCACGCGGATCTGGTGGGTACGACCGGTCTCGATGCGCACCTCGCAGTACGAATGGCCGCCGCGGCGCTCCAGCACCCGGAAGTGGCTGATCGATTCCTTGCCGATCGCATTGACCTGTACATGGCGCTCGCCGCCCTGGCGCAGGCCCACGTGCAGCGGCGCGTCGACCGTCATCACGCCGTCGGGCATGCGCCCGGCCAGCAGGGTCAGGTAGCGCTTGCGGATGCCGGCGCCGTGGTCTTCACGCAGCAGCGCCTGCAGTTCGCTCAGCGCCGACCGCTTCTTGGCCACGATCAACAGGCCCGAGGTGTCGCGATCCAGCCGGTGGACCAGCTCCAAGGTCTGCCCTGGTCGCAGCGCACGCAGGGTCTCGATGGCGCCGAAGCTGATGCCGCTGCCGCCATGGCTGGCCACGCCGGACGGCTTGTTCAGGGCCAGCAGGCGGGCGTCCTCGAAGACAATGGCCTGCTCCAGCCGGCGCATGAACGCCTCCGGCGGACCGGCCTTGTCTCCTTCCTCATTGAGACGAACCGGCGGCACACGCACCTCATCACCCGCCTCCAGCTTGCGTTCGGCCTTGGCGCGGCCGCCGTTCACCCGTACCTGGCCGCTGCGCACCAGCTTGTAGACCAGGCTGCGCGGGGCGCCCTTCAGCTGGCCCAGCAGGAAGTTGTCCAGGCGCTGGCCGGCGCGGTCGGCGGGAACGGTGATCATGCGCACGGAAGGCTTGTCGCCAGCGGGCTTGGTGGGGTCTTGGGCAGTCATCAGGCTGTTTATTCTGTTACACTCGGGGGGCGAGATAAGGGATTGATTTCGTTGGAAGTTACTCAGGGCCAGAAGCCCAGCTTCCGACGAATCCGGCACAGTGCGCGACCACCGCCCGCGGGGCGGCCATGTTAGCGGCTCACCGGCCTTCCCGGCCATCGCCGGATGCCTGACACGCAACCGTGCTGAACATGTCCCGCGTGGCGCTCCAGCCTGGCTGACAGCTGCCTGCGGCCTGTAACACCCCAAAACCCATAAGAGTGAAGCGCTCCCGCGGCCTGCCGTGGTGTCGTAGCGCTGGAAACCCAAGCCGCCCTCCCCGCGCTTGCGCGAATGGGCGGCGAGCCGTGTCCAGAGGCGAAACCCCATGGCGTTCCGCGCGGTAGCCGCTTGCGAGGAACGCAACAATGAAGCGAATGCTGATCAACGCCACGCAGGCTGAAGAGCTGCGTGTTGCCATCGTGGATGGCCAGTCGTTGTATGACATCGACATCGAACAGCCGTCGAAGGAACAGAAGAAGTCCAACATCTACAAGGGCCGGATCTTCCGCATCGAGCCCTCGCTGGAAGCTGCCTTCGTCGAGTACGGCGGCGGCCGCCATGGCTTCCTGCCGCTGAAGGAAATCTCCCGCGACTACTTCCAGGCCGGTGTCGACCACAACAAGGCCGGCATCCGCGAGCTGCTGAAGGAAGGCCAGGAAATCGTCGTCCAGGTCGACAAGGAAGAGCGTGGCAACAAGGGTGCCGCCCTGACCACGTTCATCTCGCTGGCCGGCCGTTACATGGTGCTGATGCCGAACTCGCCGAGCGCGGGCGGTGTCTCCCGTCGCATCGAAGGCGAAGACCGGGCCGCCCTGAAGGACGCCCTGGACAAGCTGAACATCCCCGATGACATGGGCGTGATCATCCGCACCGCCGGCGTCGGCCGCGATGCCGAAGAGCTGCAGTGGGATCTGGACTACCTGCTCAACGTCTGGCGCGCCATCGCCGAGGCCGCGCTGAGCAAGCCGGCCCCGTTCCTGATCTACCAGGAATCGCGCCTGATCGTGCGCGCCCTGCGTGACTACCTGCGCGCCGACATCGGTGAGATCCTGGTGGACACCGAGGAGATGTACGAGCACGCCCGCGAGTTCATGCAGCAGGTGATGCCGCAGACCCTGCGCAAGCTCAAGCACTACAAGGACGACATCCCGCTGTTCAACCGCTTCCAGATCGAGTCGCAGATCGAAGGTGCCTACGAGCGCAACGTGCGCCTGCCGTCGGGCGGCTCGATCGTGGTCGACCAGACCGAAGCGCTGACCGCGGTCGACGTGAACTCCTCGCGCGCTACCAAGGGCAGCGACATCGAGGACACCGCGTTCCAGACCAACCTGGAAGCGGCCGAGGAAGTGGCCCGCCAGCTGCGCCTGCGCGACCTGG
>DQIG01000143.1:687-830 GCA_003525885.1 Stenotrophomonas sp. | reverse complement strand
CCTGCGCGACCTGGGCGGCCTGGTGGTGATCGATTTCATCGACATGGCCTCCAACAAGCACCAGCGCGAAGTCGAGAACCGCCTGGCCAACGCGCTGAAGTACGACCGCGCCCGCGTCCAGGTCGGCCGCATCTCGCGCTTCG
>DQIG01000143.1:0-506 GCA_003525885.1 Stenotrophomonas sp. | reverse complement strand
AATGAGCCGCCAGCGCCTGCGCCCGAGCCTGGGTGAATCCAGCCAGATCGTCTGCCCGCGTTGCGACGGCCACGGCCGCATGCGCAGCGTCGAGTCGCTGTCGCTGTCGATCATCCGCGTCGCCGAAGAGCATGCGATGAAGGAGAACACCGGGCAGGTGCTGGTCCAGGCCCCGGTGGAGATCGCCAATTACCTGCTGAACGAGAAGCGCAGCGCCCTGCGCGAGATCGAACAGCGCCACGAAGCGCCGATCGTGATCGTCGCCGACGAGCAGCTGCACACCCCGCACTACACCGTCACCCGCCTGCGTGAGAACGAGCTGGGTGAAGAGAGCAACAAGCCCAGCTACCAGCGCGGCACCCCGCGCAAGCTGCCAGTGCACGCCCTGACCAAGGGCCAGCTGAACATCCCGCCGCCGGCGGTGACCCAGGTCAAGCACACCTCCCCCGCCCCGGTGCGCGAGGAAGCCGAGCCGGCCGCAGCCGCTCCGGCTCCGGTCGTGGCAG
>DQIG01000123.1 GCA_003525885.1 Stenotrophomonas sp. | reverse complement strand
CCGGCTACAGCACGCGCGGCAGCCAGTGGCTGGACAGCCCGCAGGCATTGCAGGCGCAGTGGCAGCGCGATGGCCAGGCGACGTGGCCCAAAGTGGCCGTACTGGTTTCCGGCAGCATGCTCAGTGGCATGCAGACCCAGGTACTGGACGCGCTGATCGAGGCTGGGCGCGCACGCAGGATCGCGCTGTTCGGCGTCTGGTTCGATGCGGCCGCCGACGACGCCCTGCGGCAGGCGCTGCACGGCATCGAGGTGGATGCGCTGGTCAACCTGACCCATCTGCAGAACGGCACCGCGCGTGCCGCCGAATTCGCCACGCTGGACGTGCCGGTGCTGCAGGCACTGAACCATCGACAAGGCGATGCGGATGACTGGCGCGCGGCGACCACCGGCATTCCGATGGCAACGCTGGCGACGTTCGTCGCTGTACCCGAAGCCTGGGGCGCCAGTGATCCGATCGTGGTCTCGGCCAATGCACGCGGCGAACTGCAGCCGATTCCCGAACAGATCGCTGCACTGGCTGCCAAACTGCAGCGACTGGCCGCACTGCGCCATACCGCCGCGGCCGACAAGCGCGTGGCGCTGCTGTTCTGGAATGCGCCGGACGGCGAGCGCAACCTGTCCGCGTCGCATCTCAACGTACCGCGCAGCATCGAGACACTGCTGCCACGGCTTGCACAGGCCGGGTATTCAACGCAGCCGGTGGATGAAAAGACCCTGATCGAGCAGCTGCAGGCGCTGCTCGGTGGTTACTACCATCCGGAGCGGCTGGACGCGCTGCTCGATGCCGGACTGGCCGATACCCTGCCAGTGGCCGACTACCGCCGCTGGCTGTCCACCCTGCCCGCCGCCCGCCGCGACGAACTGCGCGCACAGTGGGGCGACCCCGCACACCACCCCGCGGTACGCCAGCGACATGGACAGGCCGTGTTCGTGCTGCCGCGCCTGCGCCTGGGCAACCTGCTGCTGATGCCGCAACCGCCACGCGCGGGCCGCGTTGGCGAAGCCACCCACGATATGGCGTCAGTGCCGAGCCACTATTACATGGCCGCCTACCTGTACCTGCGCCAGCAGTGGAAGGCCGATGCGCTGATCCACTTCGGTACCCATGGCACACAGGAGTGGACCCCGGGCAAGGACCGCGGTCTATGGGTTGCCGATTATCCGTGGCTGGCGGTGGGCGAGCTGCCGGTGTTCTATCCGTACATCCAGGACAACGTCGGCGAGGCGATCCAGGCCAAGCGCCGTGGCCGTGCCGTGGTGGTCAGCCACCAGACCCCGCCGTTCGCGCCGTCCGGGCTGTACGACGAGCTGCGCGACCTGCACGCGGTGGTACACGAACTGCAGCAGCTGGACCATGGACCGGTGCGTGATGCCACCGCCGCACGCCTGCGCACACTGGCCACTGACAGTGGCATCGCCGCCGACCTCGGCTGGAGCGCAGTGGACATGCAGGCGCGCTTCGACAGCTTCCTGCCGGTACTGCACGATCACCTGCATGAGCTGGCACGGCGCAACCTGCCACTTGGGCTGCATACCTTCGGTCAGCCGGCTTCGCCCGAGCACCGCCTGCTGATGGTGATGCAGCAGCTGGGCCCGGGCTACCTGAAAGCGCTGGGCGAGGATCCGATGGAGGCCACTGCGGTGGACTACCGGCAGATCCAGCAGGGCCTCGGCTATCGCACGCTGGTGCGTCATCTGCACGATGGTGCGCCGATCAGCACCACCCCCGATCTACGCGCAGCGCTGCAGCGTGCCGTGCAGCTGGATGTTGCTCTGGCCGATACACAGGAGATCGAATCGCTGCTGCACGGGCTGGGCGGTGGCTTCGTGCAGCCCGGCGCCGGCGGCGATCCGATCCGCACGCCGGAGCTGCGCAGTGGCCGCAACCTGTTCGCATTCGAGCCCGACCGCATTCCCACCCGTACGGCATTCGACACCGGCGAGCTCGCCCTGCAGCAGCTGTTGCAGGCCTACCGTGATGATCACGATGGACAGCTGCCACGCAAGCTCGCCATCAGCCTGTGGTCGAGCGAGGCCATCCGCCACCTCGGCGTGCTCGAAGCACAGGTGCTGCACGCGCTGGGCCTGCGCCCACGCTGGGACAGTGGTGGCAAGGTGATCGCCCTGGACATCGTGCCCGATGCGGAACTGCAACGCCCGCGCATCGACGTGGTGATCCAGGCCACCAGCGTCTACCGCGACCAGTTCGATCCGTTCCTGCGCCTGCTGGCCGGCGCCATCGAGCAGCTGGCGGCGATGCGGCCCTCACCCAACAACCCGATTGCCGGCAATGCATTTGCCGTGCAGCAGCGCCTGCAGCGCGACGGCATCCCGGCGGAGCAGGCGCAGCGTCTGTCACGCCTGCGCATCTTCAGCAATGCGCCCGGCGAGTACGGCAGTGGCCTCAATCACGCTGTGCTGGCGCGTAGCGGCACGGCGGGCAAGGACGATGCAGCGTTGGCCAGCGGCTTCCTGGATCGCCTGCAGCACGGCTACGGCAGTGATGGCCGGGCGACCACCCTGCCCGGCGGCAACCTGTTCGCCGAACAGCTGCGCGGCGTGCAGGCGGCGGTGCTGTCGCGCTCCTCCAACACCCATGGGCTGCTCAGCACAGACCATCCCTTCGAGTATCTGGGCGGGCTGGCGCTGGCCGTGCGCCACCTCGATGGCGCCAGCCCGGCGCTGTACGTCTCCGACCTGCGCGAACCGGCACCGCGCACGCGCAGCACCGCACGCTTCCTCGCCGATGAGCTGCGCGCGCAGACACTCAACCCGCAATGGATCGGTGCGATGCAGGCCGAAGGCTATGCCGGCACGCTGGAGGTACTGAAGAACGTCGACAATCTGTTCGGCTGGCAGGTGACCGCGCCAGACACCGTCCGCGCCGACCAGTGGCAGGCGGTGCATGACACCTTCGTGCGCGACAGCCGGCAGCTGGGCCTGGCGCAGTGGTTCCAGCAGCACAATGCCAGCGCGCAGGTGCAGATGATCGAGCGCCTGCAGGAAGCGATCACGCGCGGCTACTGGCAACCCGATGACCGCACCCGTGCGGAACTGCAGGCGCGGCTGCAACAACTGCAGGCGTCGTCAGCGCCGGAACCGGCACCCACACAGGCACATCCGGGCTATGGGCTCGGCCGCGCGGCGGCT
>DQIG01000209.1:2225-8201 GCA_003525885.1 Stenotrophomonas sp. | reverse complement strand
CGCAGCGCCTGTGCCGGCTGGCCGCTGGCCAACGCATCCCGCCACAGCCGCAGCGCGACGCGGGCATCACTGCGGTTCATCCGGCCACGACCGGCATACAGGCCGCAGTCGGCCATCTCGGTCAGCACGCGAAGCGCTTCGACGTTCAGATTCAAGCCAACGCACAGCCCATTGCGACCGGCCTGCACCAGCGGCCGCGATTCCTTCTCGAAGGCGATCCACTCGCCCTGGCGCAGCCGGAAGCGCCCTTCCTTGGCCTCGACCCACGAACTGCCACGCACCTGCATCCAGACGGTGAAGCTGGAGCCGGCGGTCTGCAGGCTGCCCAGCCGGGCCACACCCAGGCAGGTCGGCGCGACGTCGTCGAGCGAGCGGTCCAGGGAGACGGTTTGGCCGCGATCGGCCAGCGAGAGTTGACGCATGGGGGCACCACGGATTTGCCTAGTACAGGACTCCGTTTTGCCAAATCAGGCGGCACCGCGTCAGGAAAGTCAGACGAGATCGCCACGAATTCGCGACGAGATCGCGACGAAGAAATTACGAAGGCCCATTTCCCTTGAACAACAACAACTTGGAGAACGCCGGAAACAGCGCCGGTGGGCGTTCGGGCAACCGCATCACGCCGATGTCGGCGCCATCGCTGACCGCCATCGCCACGAACAGGTCATGTCCGTCAGCACTGGCACTGAGCCCGTTACCGGCACTGAGCCGTTCTGCGTCCAGGCAGCGTTCCGGCTCCTCGCGGCCGGGCAGGATGCGCACGAAGGTGGTGCCACACAGGGTCGAGGTGCCGAGGTAGCCGATGCCGTTGTTGCCAGCTACTGTCCAGGCCCGGTATCGCCAGCGGCTGGGCCGGTCATCGCTGATCTGCTGCACGCTGGCCGACGACAGCGCGGCATCCGCCGACCACAGGCCACCGGCGGCCAGGCGGGTGAACAACACGCGGCCACTGCTCCGGTCAAAGCGCGCCTGCGACACCCCATCGATACTGGCCAAACGGCGCCAGGGCTGGGCGCTGCGGTCGAACAGGCTCAACCGGGTGCGCTGGTCGGCATCACGCTCGACCACAAACAGCTGCTCCGGCGACGCGCCGTACAACGCCTGCAGCGGCTGTTCGGCCGGGACCGGCAAGGGTTGCAGGCGCTCATCGCGTGGCGCTATCTCGTAGACCACCGTGCGCCCATGCGCATCGCGGCCGACAACGAGCAACTGGCGGCTGTCGGCCGACCAGTCCGGTGCCTGCCGCGCTTCCGGCCGCAGCCCTTCAATGGGCCGCAGCGAATCTGGCCGCTGCATGTCCGCCCACCACAGCGCGAAGCTGCCGGAGCGATCCGAGGTGAAAACCAGCTGGCGGCCATCAGGCGCCGCCATCGGTTGCCCGTCGCGGCCACTGGAGGCAAACAGGCGTTCGGGCGTGCCACTGCCCTGCATCGGCACCTTGAATACACCGAACTGCGCGCGCCGGTGGACGAAGGCCAGCATGCCACCGCGTCGCGACACGGCGGGCCACTGCGCATCATCCAGGCCGGCATCGCGCAACGTATGTCGCTCGACGTCCAGGTAGTAGAGCCGCGCCTCACTGTCGACGCGGCGGCCGAACACGATGGTGCGGCCATCGTCCAGCCAGGCCCAGCCGCGCAGCTCTGCCGCTTCGTTGGTCAACTGCTCGGGCGTACCGCCTGCGGCCGGCACCCGCCACAGATCACCCAGCTGCGGGTTGCGCACGAACACCAGCCATTGCCCATCGGGCGAATAACGCGGTGCGTAGTCGAAGTCATCCTGGTCGACGCTGTAGGCCAGCGCGCGCCACTCGCCACTGGCCAGGTCCAGCACGCGGATGCCACGGTAGGCGTAGCGCCCGACCATGCTGCCGAACACCAGCCCACGCCCATCAGGCGTCCAGTCGAAGCTGAGCAGCTCCGTACCATCGCAGCGTGTGGCCTGGCGCAGTGCGCCGCCGGTGGCGCTGGCGATCAGCACCTGGCAGCCACCGTCGGCGGAGAACCGTGCGAAGGCAATCTCGCGACCATCCGGCGACCAGTTCGGGAATCGATCGACGGCACCGGCCGGTGGCACCAGCAACTGGCGCGCCGGCGCGTTGCCGGAGGTCTGCACCTTGATCGCGCCACCACCGTTGCCATCTTCGTTGGCACCCTCATACGCCACCAGCGAACCGTCCGGTGACAGCGTGGGATAGGTCTCAAAGCCGCTGGTCGCGGTGATCAACCGATAGGGACGCTGCGGGCTGCCGATCACCCGCGTTCCGTTTTCCACGGCAGCCTCCACCGGCGAACTGCCGGCCGGCGCGCGGCGCAGCAGCAGCGTGGTCAATACCAGCAGCGTGGCCAGCATCAGCACACCCAGCGCCAGCAGCACGCGACGGCGGACATGGCGCCAGCGACGGCGCGACTCCTGCGCGCGCGCCGGCGGCACAGCGGCGCCAGCGGGTACCGGCTGCACATCCATGCCTTCGTCGTCAGCCATTACTGCGGCCGATGGCTCCACATCATCGAGCACCTGCACCGGCACGCGCAGTCGATAGCCGGTCTTGGCGATGGTCTCGATATAGGCCTGGCCGTTGTCGTCGTCGTTGCTGAACGCCTTGCGCAGCTGGGTGACGGCCTGGGTAAGCACATCATTGGTCGGCAGCGTGTCCGGCCACACCTCGGCGAACAACTCGTCGCGGGTGACAACGCGGCCCGGCTGTCGCAGCAGCACGCGCAGCACGCCCAACGCCTTCGGCGTCAGCCGGCGCGGGCGACGCGCACCCACCGCCTCGACTTCGCGCGAGGACAGAGTGACGGTGCACTCTCCTATCCGAATCCGGTCGGATACGGGTGGCTGTATTTCGCTGCTGTTCATTTTCTGCTACACAGTAGAGACAGGTCCCGGGCAGTGTTTGCCTTCGATACGGTCCCTTCCTGGGAACAGCGAAAAGCCAGACTCCGCACAAAGCATCGGCGCATACCGCAAAAACAATCGAGCGCGCGAATACTAGCCTATGCAAGTTACCTCGCCTATCGCGTGGTCGACATCAGGCTCTCTCTCGCCGACGCATTCACATAATTCGCGACACCATTCGCGCCCTCTTGGGCGCGAAATTTTTATCTGGCGTTCATTTTCACATGCGCCGCAACATGGTCAATCCGACCAGCCGCGAAACCACCAAAGCCACGTACATCACGCCGGAAAACTGCTCCAGCATGACCAGTGCGCGTGCCTGTGGATGCAGTGGCACGACGTCACTCAAGCCAACTCCAGACAGCAAGCTGAAGCTGAGATAAAGCAGCTCCATCCAACTACGCTGCGCACCACCGCCAGTACCCTGGAAACTGCCCGGATACCACTGCTGGCACACGGCGAATGCGAACGCGAATGCCCACGCAAGCAAGGTGAAGGTCGCGCCTGCGGCGAACAGCTCGTCGCGGGTGACCTTGTGGTCCTGGAGCATGTAGGCGATCAGGGCGCCGGCCGTATAGAAGTACAGCAGGCTCTCAAGCAACTGCGCGGTGGTCAGCAGTGCGGTGCGGTCGAGCAATGCGCCCGCCAACGAGAACACCACCGAAGGGATGGCCAGCAACAACGCCAGCCAGGTCCCCAACGGGCTGCGCTGGACCACCCACAGCGCCAGGCCGAGTACCGCCATGCCGAACATGCCCAGCGCCGCGCGGCCCGCGGCGGTGTCATCCAGGGCGGGATACAGCAGCACCGCCAGCAACTGCGCGCCCAGCAACCAGGCCGAGGGGTGACGGCGGGCAATGGCCAGCCAACGCGTGGTCATGGCAACAGGCATGGTGTCCTTTCCCCTTGATGATGGGCGGAGGATAGCCGGGAGCGGCGTGATGAGCGGTAGTGCCGGCCGCTGGCCGGCACCCCGTTTCCGCATCAGCCCTGGTGGTAGACCTCGGCACCAGCGGCGCGGAACTCTTCCGACTTCTCCTTCATGCCGGCCTCGGCGTAGTCACGCACATCCTGGGTGATCTTCATCGAACAGAAGTGCGGGCCGCACATCGAGCAGAAGTGCGCCAGCTTGTGCGCATCCTTCGGCAGTGTCTCGTCGTGGAACTCCTTGGCCTTCTCCGGATCCAGGCCAAGGTGGAACTGGTCTTCCCAGCGGAACTCGAAGCGCGCCTTGCTCAGCGCGTTGTCGCGCACCTGCGCGCCCGGATGGCCCTTGGCCAGGTCGGCCGCATGCGCGGCGATGCGGTAGGCCATGATGCCGTCGCGCACATCCTGGCGATTGGGCAGGCCGAGGTGCTCCTTCGGCGTCACGTAGCAGAGCATCGCCGTGCCAAACCAACCGATCATCGCCGCACCGATCGCGCTGGTGATGTGGTCGTAGCCCGGCGCGATGTCGGTGGTCAACGGGCCCAGCGTATAGAACGGCGCTTCGCCGCACTCACGCAGCTGCTTGTCCATGTTCTCCTTGATCAGCTGCATCGGCACATGGCCGGGACCCTCGATCATGGTCTGCACATCGTGCTTCCAGGCGATCTTCGTCAGCTCGCCCAGCGTTTCCAGTTCACCGAACTGCGCAGCATCGTTGGCATCGGCGATGCAGCCCGGGCGCAGGCCGTCACCCAGCGAGAAGGTCACGTCGTAGGCCTTCATGATCTCGCAGATCTCTTCGAAGTGCGTGTAGAGGAAATTCTCCTTGTGGTGCGCCAGGCACCACTTGGCCATGATCGAACCACCGCGGCTGACGATGCCGGTCACACGCTTGGCGGTGAGCGGCACGTAGCGCAGCAGCACCCCGGCGTGGATGGTGAAGTAGTCCACGCCCTGCTCGGCCTGCTCGATCAGCGTGTCGCGGAAGATCTCCCAGGTGAGCGCTTCGGCACGGCCGTCGACCTTCTCCAGCGCCTGGTAGATCGGCACGGTACCGATCGCCACCGGCGAGTTGCGGATGATCCACTCACGGGTTTCGTGGATGTGCTTGCCGGTGGACAGGTCCATCACCGTGTCACCGCCCCAGCGGATCGCCCACACTAGTTTCTCCACTTCCTCGGCAATGCCCGAAGAAACGGCGCTGTTGCCGATGTTGGCATTGATCTTGGTCAGGAAGTTGCGGCCGATGATCATCGGCTCGCTTTCCGGATGGTTGATGTTGTTGGGCAGCACCGCGCGGCCGCGCGCGATTTCATCGCGCACGAACTCCGGCGTGATGATCTTCTGGATCGAGGCGCCGAACGCCTCGCCCGGGTGCTGCTGCAGCAGGCCCGCATCGCGGATCGCGTCCAGCCGCTGGTTCTCGCGGATGGCGACGAATTCCATTTCCGGCGTGATGATGCCGCGGCGCGCGTAGTGCATCTGGGTGACGTTCGCGCCTGCACGTGCACGGCGTGGCAGGCTGCGCGCGGGGAAGCGCACGGCATCGAGCTTCGGGTCATGCTCGCGATCGCGGCCGAACGACGAACTCAGGCCTTCGAGCTGCTCGGTATCGCCACGTTCCTCCACCCAACCGCGACGCAGCGCCGGCAGCCCTGCAGACAGATCGATACGCACGCCCGGATCGGTGTAGGGGCCCGACGTGTCGTAGACCGTGACCGGTGCATTCTCTTCGCCGCCAAACAGCGTCGGCGTACGGGTCAACGCGATCTCGCGCATCGGCACCTGCAGATCCGGACGCGAACCGGGCACGTGGATCTTGCGCGAGCCGGGAATGGGCCGGGTCACGGATTCGGAGAGTTGCTGGGCCTGTTGCTGCAGGGCGGAGAGCTGTGCGTTCATCGGGCATCGTCCAGGAAGGTCAGGGACGAAGCGGCGGCGCACTGCGCCCGCGCACGAACGGTCCTTGGGCGGAGTCCGGGCAAGGCTGCATTGCAAAGCTTCCCTACGCCGGTATGAGCCGGATCAGGTTCCAAGGGACTGTCTCAACCGTGGCCATAGGGCCGCGGTACCCCCGCTTCTTGGTGTGCATTAGAGCATAGACCGCCTGCGTCCGGGGGATGCCTCCGGGGTCAGATCCGCTTTCCT
>DQIG01000209.1:1305-2077 GCA_003525885.1 Stenotrophomonas sp. | reverse complement strand
CCGGGGTCAGATCCGCTTTCCTGCGGAAAGCGGATCTGACCCCAATCGTCATTACCCCAATCGTCATTCGTTAACAGAACCATGACGTCGCGTTCAGTAACGTGCACGCGCATCGTGTCGCTGAGACCGATGCTTTCCTCGCCGCCCCTGCGGCCCCTGCCCGGTCCGTGCAGCATGCCGCCGGCCCCTCGCAGCAAGCTCTGCTCGCTCCCCTCAATCCCCTTGATCGGAGAAGCTCCTTCATGGTGTTTCGCGTTTCCATCGCACTGGTTCTGCTGCTGGTACTGCTTGCCGGCATCGCCCCCGGCCCCTTCAACGCCGTGGTGCAGAGCATCCTCGGTGAACTCATCCGCGGCATCGGCTGGCTGTACCTGCTGGTCGTGTTCCTGGCCCTGGTGTTCCTGATGTACCTGGCCTTCGGCCGCTTCGGCAACCTGCGCATCGGTGGTGAAGACGCCGAACCGGAGTTCTCGCGCGCCAGCTGGATGTCGATGCTGTTCGCCGCCGGCATGGGCATCGGCCTGGTGTTCTGGGGCGCCGCCGAACCCATCTCGCACTTCAGCAAGCCGCCGGAAGGTCTCGCCTCGGAGAGCATGGACGCCGCACGCGCATCGATGCGCTACGCGTTCTTCCACTGGGGCCTGCACCCGTGGGCCATCTATGCGTTGATCGGCCTGGCAATGGCCTGGTTCCAGTTCAACCGCAACGGCCGTGGGCTGGTCAGTGACATGCTGCAGCCGATCATCGGCCGCCACCACCGCGGCTGGATCGG
>DQIG01000209.1:0-1158 GCA_003525885.1 Stenotrophomonas sp. | reverse complement strand
CACCACCGCGGCTGGATCGGCCGCGTGGTCAATATCGCTGCCGTCGTCGCCACCGCGATTGGTGTCGCTACCACGCTGGGCTTTGGCACCATCCAGATCGCCGCCGGCCTGGAACGCGTCTTCGGCCTGCACGCCGGTGCTCCGCTGCAACTGGTGATCATCGCGGTGGCGTTCGTGCTGTACATGGCATCCACGCTCAGCGGCGTCGACCGTGGCGTCAAATGGCTGTCCAACTTCAACCTGGCGTTGGCAGCCGTGCTGTTGCTGCTGGTGCTCGTGCTCGGCCCGACCGGCGCGATCTTCAACACGTTCACCACCACGCTGGGTTCCTACCTCAACCAGCTGGTGACGATGAGCCTGCGCATGTCACCGTTCTCATCCAGCACCTGGGTGGCCGACTGGACGATCTTCTACTGGGCCTGGTGGATTTCCTGGGCGCCCTTCGTGGGTTCATTCATCGCGCGCATCTCGCGCGGGCGCAGCGTGCGCGAGTTCGTGATCGGCGTGGTGCTGGCACCGACGCTGCTGGGCTTCTTCTGGTTCTCGGTGTTCGGCGGCACCGCGATCTGGATGCAGATCTTCGGCCAGGCCGATCTGGTGCAGGCACTGGGCAATGGCTATGAGACGGTGCTGTTCACGATGTTCGACAGCATGCCGCTGCCGTTGCTGCTGTCATGCATCGCGCTGGTGCTGCTGATGATCTTCTTCGTGACGTCGGCCGATTCGGCGGTACTGGTGCTGGCCAGCATGTCCACCGATGAAGCGGGTGACCCACCGCCCAAACGCAAGCTGGCCTGGGGCGTGGGCGTGGCTCTGATTGCCGGTGCATTGCTGCTGGCCGGCGGACTGGATGCCCTGCAGGGCATGATCACGATTGCGGCGTTGCCGTTTGCGCTGTTGATGGTGCTGGTGATGGTGTCGCTGTACCGGGTGCTGGACCAGGAGTACACCCGCGAGCGTCGGCAGGCGCAGCGCCAGCGGCACATGATCGATGCCTGGATCGCACGCGAGATGGCCGCGCAGGAGGAGACCCAGGCGGAGGCGGCACGCGCGCACGATCAGGATTGAGGGGGTTTTGCAGCCTGCGGCTGCACCGCTTTTTTCAAGCAACGGCAAGAACAACTTCAAAAGCGGCTCTGGATTCCTGCTGGTTTGGCG
>DQIG01000338.1 GCA_003525885.1 Stenotrophomonas sp. | reverse complement strand
GCCGGCCAGCGGCCGGCATCAGGTCAATCCTTGTACACGCGTGCCACGCGCTTGACCGCGCACGGCAGCTGGTAGGCACTCACGCCGCAGCGCGGCGCCAGCTCCGACAGCGTCGGTGCAGAACCCCAGAGTTCCACTACGCTGCCGATGCCGGCCTGCGCATGCGCGGTCAGGTCCACCGTCAGCATGTCCATCGACACGCGCCCGATCAGTGCGCCGGGCTGGCTGTCGATCAGCACCGGGGTGCCGTTCGGCGCGAACTGCGGATAGCCGTCGGCATAGCCGAGCGCCACCACGCCCACGCGGGTGCGCGCCTTGGCCACGAAGCGGGCGCCATAGCCCACTGGCTCACCGGCCTCGATCCAGCGCTCGGCAATCACCTTCGACTGCATCGTCATCACCGGGCGCAACCGCGCGGTGATCTCCGAGGCCTCTGGCAGCGGGTTGGCGCCGTACAGCATCAGGCCCGGGCGCACCCAGTCGCTGCGTACATCCGGCCAGCCCAGCAGCGCCGGCGAATTGCACACGCTGGTCTCGCCATCCAGGTCGTCGATGGCCCGCGCGAAGGTCGCGGCCTGTTCGTGGGTGCGTTCGCTGTCCAGCTCGTCGGCACGCGCCAGGTGGGTCATCAGCACGATGCGCTCGACCTGCGGCAGCGCCGACAGTCGTGCATGCGCCGCGCGGAAGCTGTCCACGTCCAGGCCGAGGCGATGCATGCCGCTGTCCAGCTTCAGCCACACCGTCAGCGGGCGCGGGCTGTCGAACGCGACCAGCGCTTCCAGCTGCCACGGCGAACCTACGGCGAACCAGAAATCGTGTTCGGCCACCAGCGCCATGTCACTGGGTTCGAAGATGCCTTCCAGCAGCAGGATCGGCGCACGGATGCCGGCCTGGCGCAGCTCCAGTGCCTCTTCGATGGTGGCCACGCCGAAACCATCGGCCTCGCCTTCCAGCGCCTGCGCACAGCGCACCGCGCCATGCCCATAGGCATCGGCCTTGATGATCGCCAGGGCCTTGCCACCGCCCAGTTCACGGGCGAGCCGGTAGTTGCTGCGCAAGGCGCCCAGATCGATCAGCGCGCGGGCAGGACGCATGTGCGGTTCTCATGTTGCGGGGCGTGACCGTACTGGCCGTAGCGGAAAATATCCAGGCCTTCGGTGCTGATCTGCGGCTGGCGCGCGCTCATCAGGTCGGCCAGGTAGCGGCCCGAGCCGCAGGCCATGGTCCAGCCCAGGGTGCCGTGGCCGGTGTTGAGGTACAGGTTGCGGAACGGCGTAGCGCCGATCACCGGCGTACCGTCCGGCGTGGCCGGGCGCAGGCCGGTCCAGAACTGCGCGCGCGACAGGTCGCCGCCCTTCGGGTAGAGGTCGCTGACCACCAGTTCCAGGGTCTCGCGGCGACGCTGCGACAGCGACAGGTCAAAGCCGGCCACTTCGGCCATGCCACCGACGCGGATACGGTCGTCGAAGCGGGTCACCGCCACCTTGTAGCTCTCGTCGAGGATGGTCGAGGTCGGCGCCATCGCCGGATCGGTGATCGGCAGGGTCAGCGAGTAGCCCTTCAGCGGGTATACCGGCAGGCGCATGCCCAGCGGTGCGACCAGCGCCGGCGAGTAGCTGCCGAGCGCGACCACGAAGCGGTCGGCGGTTTCCAGCTTGCCGTCGATGCGCACGCCGGTGATGCGGTCACCATCGAACTCCAGGCCGGTGATGTCCTGGTCGAAGCGGAATTCGACGCCGGCATCCACGCACATCTGTGCCAGGCGGCGGGTGAACAGCTGGCAGTCGCCGGTCTGGTCACGCGGCAGGCGCAGCGCGCCAACCAGGCCATCGACGTGGGCCAGGGCCGGTTCGGCCTGGATGATGCCGGCGCGGTCCAGCACCTCGTACGGCACGCCGTACTGGGCCAGGATCTCGATGTCCTGCGCCGAGGCATCCAGCTGCTGCTGGGTACGGAACAGCTGGGTGGTGCCCAGGTCGCGGCCTTCGAATTCGATGCCGATCTGCGCGCGCAGCTCGTTCAGGCAGTCGCGGCTGTACTCGGACATGCGCACCATGCGCGCCTTGTTGATCGCATAGCGCTCGTGGGTGCAGTTGCGCAGCATCTGCCACAGCCAGCGGTACTGGGCCAGGTCCATGCCCGGCTTGATCGCCAGCGGCGCGTGCTTTTCGAACAGCCAGCCGATCGCCTTCTTCGGCACGCCCGGGGCCGCCCACGGCGAGGTGTAGCCGAACGACAGCTGGCCGGCATTGGCGAAGCTGGTCTCCAGCGCCGGGCCGGGTTGGCGGTCGATGACCGTGACTTCAAACCCGGCCTGTCGCAGGTACCAGGCACTGGTGGTGCCGATCACGCCGCTGCCGAGAACTAGGACTCGCATGAAACTTCTCCAACCCGATCATTCCCTGCACTGGAGCGTGCCGGGACCATAATTGGGGAAGTATAGACAGCCAATACCAGTTGATTTGCCTGATTTGAAATCAACCGGCAGGATGTTCTCCTGCAATTCATTCCCCAAGGTTGACGACCATGGCCACCCGTACCCGCGAACTGGACAAGATCGACCGCAAGATCCTGCGCATCCTGCAGGCCGAGGGCCGCATTTCCTTCACCGAGCTGGGTGAGCGGGTCGGCCTGTCGACCACGCCGTGCACCGAGCGCGTGCGCCGGCTGGAGCGCGAAGCGGTGATCACCGGCTACCACGCCCACCTCGACCCGGCTGCGGTGAAGGCCAGCCTGCTGGTATTCGTGGAGATCAGCCTGGCCTACAAGTCCGGTGACATCTTCGAGGAGTTCCGGCGCGCCGCGCTGAAGCTGCCCAACGTGCTGGAGTGCCACCTGGTGTCCGGCGACTTCGATTACCTGCTGAAAGCGCGGATCAGCGAAATGGCCTCCTACCGCAAGCTGCTCGGCAGCACGTTGCTGACACTGCCGCATGTACGTGAGTCGAAGAGCTACATCGTGATGGAAGAAGTGAAGGAAACGCTGAGCCTGCCGATTCCGGATTGAGCCGGCTGGGGGTGGGGTCAGAGCCCGCTGTGCGGGATCCGCCCCCGGCCGGGGTGCTGTGAGGGGTCAGAGCCCGCGTTGCGGGATCTGACCCCAGATCTGTCAGCGCTGCTGCGGATGCTTCTGCGGGCGCTGCTCCTGCTGCTTGCCGCCCTTGTGCGGCTGCTGCGGTTCCATCTGCTGCTGTTGTTGCTGCTGTTGTTGCGGGTTACGGCCCTGCGGTTCCTTGCCGGGATGACGGCTCTGCTGGTTTTTCATGATCGCGATCCAGTGGACGAAGGACATGCGGCGGCAGGATGCCGGCGCACGGCCACGGTGGTCCCGGAACGGTTAATCGCAGGCGAAAAAGCAGTGATCGGCAGGACGCTGTTTTCGTGCGTTCAGCCCGCACAGCGTCGGGTAGCGGCCAACCTTGGGCGGGCACCATGAGTCAGCGCTTGATCTGCTGGCCATCGCCGGCCGGCACGCTGTCGTAATAGCGGCCGGTACGCGAATCGAACACGCGGTTCGGGCCAGCCGGGCGCACGCCAGGCACGATGCGGCCGTTGCGGTCATAGATGAACAGGCGGGTGTAGACCGTGTACAGCCCGTTGATGTAGGCGAGGATCTCGGCTAGCCTGGCGGTGGTGGCTTCGTCGATTGCCGGCTGCGCCAGCGCCGCGCGCAGCTCCGGCGTGAGCGCCCACCAGCGGCAGTCGTCCGAGCGTTCGTAGAGGTTGCGGTCGAGCAGGTCGACCAGCAGGCTGGTCGTGAACTCCGCATCGCGCATGCTGGACGACAGCACGGTCTGGTACAGGTCGTGGATCGACTGCGCGAACAGCTCGTTGCTGCGGTTGCCGGTTTCGCTGATCTGGTCGAGGATGGTCTTGAGCTTGAGCATTTCGCCGCGCTGGCCGGCGGTCATCACCTGGCCGTTCCAGACGATGCGCTGGATGGTCTTGGCCGCGGTCATGATGTCGTATAGCGGCGGGCAGAACGAATGCGCGTGCGACAGCAGGCCCTCCGCCAGCTCCGGCGACAGGCGCGAGAGCACGTCGCTGACGATGCCGGAAAAGGCGACTTCGACCGGAATCATGACTTGCCCCTGCCAGCCCACCGGCCCCGGATAGCCCTGGTAGCCTTCGGAGGCGAAGGTACGCACCAGGTATTCGCGGCCGCAAAACATCATCAGGCGCGCTTGGCCGGTGGCGTTGACGGGTACTTCGGTGCCGGGTGGAATCCATAATGCGTCGGCGCTTGAAATCACGCGGTTGTCGCCGTCCAGCAGCAGCATGTTGGCGCGCGCTTCCGGATCGCGGTGTGCGCAGAAGATGCCGGCCATCTCTTCTTCAAAATGGAAGCACAGGCATAGCACGCCGATCACCGCACCAGTTTGGGGATGGTGCATGCGGCGCGAATAGATTAATGCACGATCTTTGGACGGGCGCAGGTCGGTCGCGCGGAAGGTCTCGACGTAGGTTTCGGATTCCAGCGTCTGCTGGATCAAGGGATCGGCAGTGTGCTCCAGCGGTGTGGCCGGGTCGATCTGCACCAGTACGTTGCCGTCCGTGTCGGTCAGGATGATTTCGTCGTATACCGTGTATTTGTTGCGGTACTCGCGCAGGCGATAGCGTGCGGCCTCGGCCGAATCGGTGATGCCGGCGACGAAATTGCACAGCTCGCGATCGGTGGCCAGGAAGCCGACGTCGGCGGTGCGCTCAAACAGGTTGCGTACCACGATGTCGATCACGTATTGCGCCTTGGTGCCGATTTCGGCCAGTACGTTGCGTACTTTTTCTTCCACCAGGCTGCTCACCAGTTCGCGTTCCAGCCGGGAAAATCCCGAGCGGGTGGCGGCCATGGTGGGGAGGATGGTCTTGGCTTCAGTAGGGCAGTTCATCTTGGCCGAGGCTTCGATGACGCGCCACATCAGGTTCAGTTCCTGGAGCGACTGTTCGCATTTGGCGACGTCGCGCATGTAAGGCAAAAACGTTTCCGTCTGTATGGCCGTGGCATTTGGCATGGTTGTCGAGCCCCTCTGGTAGCGCCGCAAGACCAACGAACCGCGATGTTGGATCTTCCGACATCTGTTGTTTGTTTTTTTGTGTTGTGCACAGGAGGATCTGCAAATTGCGTGCCAATGCGCCCGCAGTGCCAACCGGTAACGGTTCACGGGATTTGTCTTGTACGTGGAGAATTATTTATATCGTTCTTCAACGTTATTGCCTTGCGGCATGTGTGAAGAGGCGTCACGTGTGAGGCAGGATTTTCGATGTCAACTTGTCACTTGAACGAGGCGCTGATGTAGTGGGGAAACCCATCAGGAAATGAGCCTTATAATGAAACTGATATGAAACCACTGGCGCCCGGCACCGTCATCTTTCATCGCCATCGCGGTTATGGCGTGATCGTGTCCGTCAATTTGCTGACGGGCTGGATTTCTGCGCGCTTTGGCAGCGAGGTGCGTACGCTCGATCTCAACCTGTCGTCCGACGAGGTCCAGCATGCGGACGGCGCACCGATCCTGTTTCGCCGCGCTCCGCCGGATCGCATGCCGCATGCGCGGCTGATGGCAATGGTGCGTGAGTTGCACCGTACCGGTTATCAGCGGCTCTATCTGTACAGCTGGCCCAAGCCTTCCGGGCTGCATTGGCGCTGGCACTTGTTTACCGGGCCGCGGCAATGGATAGAGCGGCCTTGGCGCGAAGGCTGGTACGGCTCGGGGGCCGACTACAATTTCAATCCGGTGATGGGGTGGGGCGATACGCCCAGCGCAACGCCGGAAGACTTGGCGCACCTGCTGGCGCAGTTCGACCCGCAAGGCCTGGCGCAAGCGCTGGGCAATGACGAAGAACACAGCAACTGGTTTGAGATGGTATGCGCCACGCTGCTGCCCGATTATGCGTTCAGCCTGGGCTGGCATGACAACGGCAACATACCGGAGCACTTGCCGGTCATCCCGATCCGCCGCAACGTGCCTGAATATGCCGGGCCGCCGCTGCCGTGGCCGCCTGGCTGGCGGCATATATGGCGGACATCGGGCAAGTCGCCGCTGCTGCGGTACGACCCGCCCGTGCGTACTACTTACCGCATTACCCCAGAGCCTCAGGATTGAGTACGTTCTTGGGCGTGCCTGCAGCATAGTCCAGGATGTTCTGGAAGGCCGCGCGGAAGTACAGCTCGTAGCCATCCTTTTCCACGTAGCCCAGGTGGGGCGCCGCCACCACGTTATCCATCTTCAGTAACGGCGAGTCCACCGGCAGCGGTTCCTGTTCATACACATCGAGTGCGGCCAGGCCGGGGTGGCCCTGGTTCAATGCGGCTTCCAGCGCGTTTGCCTCGACCAGCTCGGCGCGGCTGGTGTTGACGAAGCAGGCGGTCGGTTTCATCAGCGCCAGGTCGGCCGCCTTGACGACGCCGCGCGTGGCATCGTTCAGGCGCAGGTGCAGCGACAGCACATCGGCCTGGCTGAAAAATTCTTCCTTGCTGGCCGCGATGCCGTATCCATCCTTTTCGGCCTGTTCGCGGCTGGCATCGCGTCCCCAGATCACTACCTTCATGCCGAAGGCGCGGCCGTAGCCGGCCACCATGCGGCCGATCTTGCCGTAGCCCC
>DQIG01000290.1 GCA_003525885.1 Stenotrophomonas sp. | reverse complement strand
CTTCCGGCTTTGCTTCCGGCTTCGCCGCAGCAGCCTTCGCGGCCTTGGCCGCATCCGCCTTGGCGGCCTCGGCCTTCAACCGCGCCGTCACCGAACCCGGGTTCTTCAGCTCAGCCAGCGCGTCGTTGATCGGACCATCGCCCGGCAGCACCGCGCCGGCGTGGTAGCCCTCGGTGCCTTCGTCGTCGCCGCGCAGGTGGCCCGGCAGGGTCGCTTCGCTGTAGTCGCTCAGGCTGGCCGGCAATGCATCTTCCGCCGGCGTGGCGGCCGGCTTCAGTTCAACGTCCGGCACGATGCCAGTGGCCTGGATCGACTTGCCGCTGGGCGTGTAGTAGCGCGCGGTGGTCAGCTTCACCGAATCCCCGTTGTCCAGCGGCAGCACGGTCTGCACCGAACCCTTGCCGAAGGTGCGGCTGCCGACCACGCGCGCACGCTTGTTGTCGCGCAGCGCGCCGGCCAGCACTTCCGATGCGCTGGCCGAACCGGCGTCGGCCAGCACCACCACCGGTGCGCCCTTCAGCAGGTCACCCGGGGTCGCATCGAAGCGCGCATCGCTGATGCTGATACGGCCACGGGTGCTGACGATGTTGCCCTTGTCGAGCAGATCATCGGCCACCTGCACGGCGGCGGTCAGCAGGCCACCCGGGTTGCTGCGCAGGTCCAGCACCAGGCCCTTGAGCTGGCCACCGGCCTGCTTCTGCAACTGCTGCACCTGCTTCTGGAAATCCGAACCGGTATCGGCCTGGAAGGTGCTCAGGCGGATGTAGCCGTAGCCCGGTTCCAGCATGCGGCTCTTCACGCTGGTCACGCGGATGGTCTGGCGGGTGAGGCTGACATCGAAGGGCTTCGGCTTGCCTTCGCGCACGATGGTCAGCACCACCTTGCTGCCGGCCGGGCCGCGCAGCGGCTCGCTGGCATCGATCGCACTGATCGGCTTGCCGTCGATGGCGATGATCAGGTCACCGGCGAGGATGCCGGCCTTGGCCGCCGGCGTGTCGTCGATCGGCGAGATCACCTTCATGCTGGCGTTGTCCGGCTGCTGCTGCAGCTCCACGCCGATGCCCTCGTAGGCGCCATTGGCCTGCTCGTCGAAGGCCTGCGCGTCTTCCTTGTTGAAATAGGTGCTGTGCGGATCAAGGTCGAGCAGCAGGCCGCGCACGGCCGACTGCATCAGCTTCTTGTCATCGACCGGGTCGACATAGGCCGCGCGCACCGCGTTGTACACGGCGACGAAACGGCGGATTTCCTCCAACGGCACCTTCGAGGTCACCGCCTCCTCGCTGTTCGCTGCCTGCCCGCTGGTTTCCTGGCTCGGGGCGGGCGCAGTCTGCTGCGCCCAGGACAGCGCTGGCAACAGGGCCAGCAAGAGGGTGGCGGTACGGGCTGCGCGCATGGATCACTCCTGTCGACGTTGGCATCGTGCCCAAGGCACATGCACCGATTATGCGCGAAGCACAGCTAAATTCCCGTTGAATCCGGCCCGCATCCGGCGGGCCCGGATTCAGCGCCGCTGCAGCCAGCTGTCCGGGTTGACCGGCTGCCCGCCACGGCGCAGCTCGAAGTACAGCGCGGTAACGCCCTGGCCGCCGGAATTGCCGACCTTGGCCACCGCATCACCGCGGCTGACCCGCGCGCCGGCATCCTTCAGCAGGGTGTCGTTGTGGGCGTACAGGCTCATGTAGCCGTTGCCGTGGTCGACGATCAGGATCATGCCGTAACCGGTCATCCAGTCGGAGAACACCACGGTGCCATCGGCCACGGCGGTGACGGTGCTTCCGGCAGGCGCGCCGATCAGCACGCCGCTGCTGGTGCGGCCATCGGGCAGCTTGCCGCCGTATCGGGCCAGCAGGTTGCCGGACAACGGCCAGCCCAAGCCACCGACCTTCGGTGCAGGTGCAGACGCCACCGCAGGTGGAACCTTGGTTGGCGGCGGCGGACGGCCCTGCGCGGCGGCCTGGCGTGCGGCCCGCTCGGCAGCGGCCTTTTCGGCGGCGGCTCGACGTGCAGCCGCACGCCGCTCGGCTTCGGCCCGCGCGGCAGCGGCACGCAGGTTGGCCAGCAGCGTTTCCAGCGCCTTGGCGTCCTGGCCCAGGGCCTGCTCCTTCTCGCGCTGGTCCTTGAAGCGTTCGTCCAGCGAGGCCACGGTCTGCGCGCGATCACGGCGATCGGCCGCCAGCGCCGCAGCCTGCTGCTTCTGGTCCTGCTGCGCACCCTGCAGCTTCTGCTTGCGCTCGGCGATCTGCACCTGCAGCGCTTCCAGTTCCTTCAGGTCGGCGGTCAGCGTGGTGATCCGCTGCGCACGTTCGCGCTGCAGATAGCGATGGTAGGCCAGGGCACGGTTGGCATCGGCCACCGTGTCCTGCGACAGCAGCAGCTTCAGTGGCGCGTGGTTGCCGAGCTGATACGCCGCGCGCAGCAGCCCGGCCAGTTCACGGTGCTGCTGGGCCAGGTTGGCCTGCAGGCTGCTGCGGCGCTGCTCGGCTTCGGCCAGGGCGCGGCCCTGCTCGCGCAGCGCGGTTTCCGTCTGTGCGAGCGCGCGGCCGGTGCGTGCCACCTTCTCGTCGGCCTCGCGCAGCTGCTGCGATGCCTGACCACGCTGCCCTTCGATCTGCCGCCGTTCCTGCGCCACGCCCTTCAGCTCGCTGCGCAGTTTCTGCAGCTTGCGCTCGGTCTCGCGGGTGGTCTGCGCAGCGCCGGGCAGCGGCAGGGCAAGCGCCAACGCCAGCCCCAGCAGCAGGCAGCGCCCGCCGCGGGCAGCGGCGATGTGATGTCGGCGTGATGGGAAGGCGTTGTCGCGCAAGGGCTTTCCAGTGACTTCAGGCAGTTGCAGGGGGTACCGGGGAATGGTGACATCTCCGCACGCGGCCTGCCAGCCGCACATCCATCGAGGTCCCCATGAAAACTCTTTCCATTCCGCTGCTGTTGGGCGTACTGCTGGCCGCCGGGCCGGTATGTGCCCAGGAGAACATCAGCAAGGTCAACGGCAGCATCAGCGCCGAACCCGGTCAACGCTACGGCAAGCTGGACACCGTGAACGGCGGCATCCGCGTCGGCGAAGGCGTCGAGACCGGCAGCATCGACACTGTCAACGGTGGGGTGAAGGTCGCCGACCGCGCGCGCACCGGCAAGATCGAAACGGTCAACGGCGGTGTACGCCTCGGGCGTGAAGTGATCGCCAGCGGCAGCGTCAGCACCGTCAACGGCAGCATCTTCACCGATCGCGGCAGCCAGATCGAAGGCGGCGTCGAGACCGTCAACGGCGGCATCGGCCTGGTCGAGAGCCGCGTCGGCAAGGACGTGGAGACCGTCAACGGTGACATCACCGTCGGTATCGGTTCGCAGGTCAACGGCGGCGTGCATGTGCGCAAGCCGAACTTCAGTGTCTCGCTGACCGCCAGCCGCAAGCCGCGCGTGATCATCGGCCCCAATGCAGTGGTCAATGGTCCGCTCCAGTTCGAACGCGAGGTGGTGCTGTACGTGCATCGCACCGCGCGCATCGGCCCGGTAACCGGTGCCGAGCCGATCCCGTTCGACACCGAAACCGCGCCGGCCGACTGAACCCGCCGGACCTGCCGGTTCGGTGATACTCGCTGTTAACCGGTCGCGCTCGAGGTGCGGCCGCCCTTTGTTCCCCAGGAATCGACGATGCCCCGCAAACTCCTCCTGTGCCTGGCCGCCGCGGCCGCGCTCAGTGCCTGCAAAGGCGAAGACACGCCGGCTGCCACGCCGGCCACCGATACCGCTGCTGCAAAGCCGTCCGCCCATCAGTTCTCTCCGGAGATCAATGCCGGCGACTTCGCCGAGATGGTCAAGACCCTGGCCTCGGATGAGTTCGAAGGCCGCGCCCCGGGCAGCAAGGGCGAAGAACTGACGGTCAACTACATCCGCGACCAGATGCAGCGCATTGGCCTGCAGCCCGGCAACGGCGACAGCTGGTTCCAGGATGTGCCGATGACCGAGACCACGGCCGACGAATCGACCGTGCTGAAGATCACCCAGGGCGGCAAGACCACCGAACTGAAGTTCGGCACCGACATGGTGGTCGGTACCCGTACCGGCCAGGCCGAGGTGAAGGTCGATGCCAGCGACCTGGTGTTCGTCGGCTATGGCGTCGATGCGCCGGAGCAGAAGTGGAACGACTACGCCGGCCAGGACTGGAAGGGCAAGACGGTCGTGATGTTCGTCAATGACCCGGGCTTCCATGTCGATGATGCGAAGCTGTTCGACGGCAAGCGCATGACCTACTACGGCCGCTGGACCTACAAGTTCGAGGAAGCCGCGCGCAAGGGCGCCGCTGCCGCGCTGATCGTGCACGACACCGCCGGCGCATCCTACGGCTGGGACGTGGTGAAGAATTCCTGGGCCGGCCCGCAGTACGACCTGCCCGCCAAGGATGACCCGGAAGCGCGTATCCCGGTACAGGGCTGGCTGAGCGCGGAGGCCGCCAAGGCCCTGTTCGCCGGTGCCGGCCTGGATCTGGCGCAGGCCTACAAGGATGCCAGCAAGCGCGGTTTCAAGCCGGTGCCGCTGAAGGCCACCGCTGCGGTCGACCTGAAGAGCCAGATCGCACAGAAGCAGTCGCGCAACGTGGTCGGCGTGCTGCCAGGCAGCAAGCGCGCTGACGAGGCCGTGCTGTACATGGCGCACTGGGACCACCTGGGCAAGCATGAGGGTGAGACCGGCGACAACATCTACAACGGCGCAGTCGACAACGCGACCGGTGTAGCCGGCATTCTCGAAGTGGCCGAAGCCATGGCCCACCAGGATCCGAAGCCGGAGCGTTCGGTAGTGTTCCTGGCGGTGACCCTGGAAGAATCCGGCCTGTTGGGTTCGAAGTACTACGTCGCCCACCCGACCTTCCCGCTGGACAAGATCGCCGGTGTGATCAACATCGACGCGATGTCGGTGGCCGGCCGTGCCAAGGACGTGACCGTCACCGGCTTTGGCAGCTCGGAGCTGGAGGACATCCTCAAGCCGCTGGCCGCCGCGCAGGACCGTACCCTGCACGGTGAGACCTCGGTGCAGAGCGGCTTCTACTTCCGCTCGGATCACTTCAACTTCGCCAAGGCGGGCGTTCCGGCCCTGTACGCCGATGGCGGCGAAGACCTGCGCGAGGGTGGCGTGGAAGCAGGCCGCAAGGCCGCGGCGGACTACGGCGCCAACCGTTACCACGGCCCGAAGGACGAGTTCGACGCTGCCACCTGGAAGCTGGACGGCACCGTCGAAGACCTGCAGTTGATGTACGGCGTGGGCAAGGAACTGGCCGGTGGCGATCGTTGGCCGAACTGGTATGCAGGCAACCCGTTCAAGGCGGCCCGCGACGCGATGATGAAGGACAAGGCCCCGGCCAAGTAAGTCGGCCATGCTCGACTGAACATCGTTGAGAGCGAAGCGGCGCCCCACGGGGCGCCGTTTTTTTTGTGCGCTCCGCCATGGGTGGGTGCCAACCCTGGTTGGCATCGCTGTTCGCGGGAGCATTCCATCCACGCATGGCGTGGATCTATTGGTAGTGCCGGCCGCTGGCCGGCAAACGGCGGCGGGTCCATCAACTCATCCGCCGGCCAGCGGGCACCACCACCGCATTTTCTGCGTACAAAGAAAAACCCCGCTGCATGAGCAGCGGGGTTTTGGGTGT
>DQIG01000062.1:6010-6482 GCA_003525885.1 Stenotrophomonas sp. | reverse complement strand
GATCCCTTTCCGAAGGAAAGGGATCCGACCCCCTCATCGATTGACGCCCTTGCTTCCGGCACGGGAAGGATCGGGCACGGGCACCTAGCATGGTGCCCGTTTCCCGTTCGACTCCCTGCATGCCTGCATCACCTGTCTCCCTGCTGCCCGCCCCTGAAGCGCCGCTGTCGCTGCCCCGCCCGCAGGGAGTGATGCTGGCGTTGTGGGGGCTGTTGATCGCCACGTCGATTCCTGCGGTACACCTGAGCCAGCAAGCGGGTGGCCTGGTGCCCGCGGCGTTGTTCATCCTCGGCGCAGAACTGCCCTGGATGCTGGCGACGCCGCCGCTGTGGGCGGCCTGCCGACGCTGGCCATTGCCGGGACGGCGACACCTGATCGGCTGGGTGTTGCTGTGCCTGCTGCTGACGCCGGCATTGACCGCGCTGGGCTGGGGCCTGGGCCATCTGCTGCTGCAACTGTGGCAGGAACAGCC
>DQIG01000062.1:2907-5845 GCA_003525885.1 Stenotrophomonas sp. | reverse complement strand
AGCCGCTGCCGTCGTCCGGGCAGGTGGTACGGGCGATCGGCATCACCGCCTTGTTCGCCCTGCCAACGTTCATCGCAGTGGCCGGTACCGGTCATGGCCTGGCCTGGCTGCAGCGACTGAAAGCGCAATCGGAGGCCCTGCAGCTCGCCCGCGAAGTGGCCCTGCGCCAACACCTCCAGCATCATTTCCTGTTCAACGCGCTCAATGCCATCGGCGGCCTGGCACTGCTGCGCCCGCTGGCGGCAGACGCAGCCCTGGTGCAGCTGTCCTCGCTGTTGCGCGATACCCTGCAATGCCCGGCGCAACGTTCGTTGGTCGATGAGCTGGGCGCGGCACAGGACTATGTGGCCCTGCAGTCGCTGTTGCATGACGAAGCGCTGCATCTGCATCTTCAGGCCAGTGCCGAGGCCCTGGACTGGCCGGTGCCGGGGCTGCTGCTGCAGCCGCTGATCGAGAACGCCGTGCTGCATAGTGGCTGGCAGGCAGGGGACCCGCGTCTGCAGATCGAGCTGAAAGCGGAGTTGCGCGATAGCGGCCTGGAGGTGGCAGTGTTCAATCCCTGCCTGCGTCCTTCGCGTAGCGATGGCCTCGGTAGTGGCTTGGCCACGCTGCAGCGACGGTTGGCGATGATCGGCGGCCATCTGCAGGCCAGCCGCATGGGTACCGGCTACAGCGTCTGCCTGCACCTGCCGGGACGTGCGGCGTGATGCGTCCGTTGAGCGTGTTGCTGGTGGATGACGTCGCACTGGCACGTCACCGCCTGCGCGAGCTGCTGGCGCGTATTCCGCAGGTCAGGGTCGATGCCGAAGCTGCCAGTCTTGATCAGGCGCGGCAGCTGCTGCTTGGTCGACGTTTCGATCTTTTGCTGCTGGATCTGGTACTACCCGATGGCCGCGGCTGGGAGCTGCCAGCGCAGCAACCAGCGCTGGCTGCGCACACCATTTTTGTCACCGCGCTGCCACAGCACGCACTGCAGGCCTTTGAGCTGGGTGTGGCCGACTACCTGCTCAAGCCGGTGGCGATGCCGCGGCTGCAGGAGGCAATCACGCGCGTACGCCGCTTGGCCGGGCTGATCGACGAGGGTGACAGCCACGCCCAGGTTCTGCCCGTGCCTGCCGCGGGCGGAATGCAGTACGTCCCACTGGCGCAGATCGACTACATCGATATGGCCGGGCACTATGCGTGCGTCCACGTTGGGTCGCGCCTGCACCTGCTGCGCGAGCCGATTGCCCGGCTGGCCGAGCGTCTGGCGCCGGGGGGCCTGCTGCGCGTGCATCGCTCGGTGCTGGTCAACCCGTTGCGCGTGCAGTCCATTGTCGAACGTCACAACGGTGATGCGCTGCTTGAACTGGCCAACGGCGTGCAGGTTCCGGTCAGCCGGAGCTATCGCCCCGCATTGGCGGCGGCTCTGGAAGCACGCTTGAAACACGGTTGAGGCCAGCGGCGGCACGGTTGGCGCCATCGACGCCGATGCATGCGGTATATGCGGAGCCACCGGGGCACCCTCGCCACTTTGCAGATGAGGGCAGGGCATGCGGATGCGAGGTGGATGGGGATGGTTGCTGTGTGCGCTGGCGATCCCGGCGATGGCCGATGTCCGCCTTGAGGTTGATGACCATCAGGGACGCGCCGATCGTGTCCCGCTGATCACGGTCGAAGGGCTTGCGGTTGCCGAGGTGGTGCGCCTGCGCCTGTCGATGCAGGACGGCCGTGGCCAGCGCTGGCAGTCCGAAGCAGCGTTGCGTGCTGGCCTGGATGGCCAGGTCGATACTGCGCGTAGCGGATCGGAGCAGGGCAGCTACCGGGGGATCGATGCGGGCGGACTGATCTGGTCGATGCAGCCGCAGCAGGGACGCGCCAGTGCACTGCCGCTGCAGTGGCGTCGCGCCGCCGATGGCATCGGGTTCCTGCCGCAGACGTTCGAACTGGAAGTGGAACGGGCCGGTACGGTCGTTGCACGGCGAACCCTGCAGCGCCGCCTGATGCTGCCAGGCGTGCAGGTGCGACGGGTCGAAATCGGCGGGCGTGAGGCGCACCTGTATCTGCCAGCGGATCTGCGGTCCGGCGCCCGCGCGGCGGCAATGGTGACGCTGGGCGGTGCAGAAGGCGGGTTCGAGGGCGGTGACATGTATGCCGCCTGGCTGGCCAGCAACGGCTACGTCGCGGTGTCGATTGCGTGGTATCGCGGGCCAGGCGTACCCAAGGATCTGATTGACGTTCCGTTGGAAACCGTGCGTGATGCGGTGCACTGGCTTCAGCGGCAACCTGGGGTGGACCCGCAGCGGGTCGGGTTGCTGGGGGGCTCCTGGGGTGGCATTGCAGCCATGGCCACCGCGGTCCACCTGCCGACCCTGCGGGTTGCGGTCTCCTGGGTGGGGAGTCCGGCCCCGTTCCGTGGCATTGCGCGGGACGTCGCCCCGGCCGATTTCAGGGCCGTGGATCGCTCACCCTTGAGTTGGCAGGGCAAGCCGCTGGCCTGGCTGCCGTACCGTGATGACGTCGATTGGGGGCGTGCGGGGCCAGAATGGGCGCCGGCATTGCAGGCGGCGATGCTGCCAATCGAAAAGATCGCCGCACGGACGCTGTGGGTGGGAGGCGGTGATGACCGCCTGGGCGACTCCGGCGTGATGATGGCCGTTGCCCAGCGTCGCTTGGCTCAAGCAGGACGAGGTGATCGCGACCGGTTCCTCTACTACTCCGATGCGGGACACCTGATCACGCCGATTCTGCAGCCGAGCTCCCATCGCCATGACGTGGGGCCGTTCATTGAAGTCGGGGGTACCGCGGAAGGCCACGCGCGCGCCGACCGTGAGGTGGGACCGGCCGTGCTGGCGTTCCTGGCCGAGGCATTGTGAGGGGGCGCTAGCGCGGTGCCGGCCGCATTCCGTGCAGCTGTGGCAACGCGGCCTTCATTGCGTCGATGAAGGCGCGCAGCCGT
>DQIG01000062.1:2036-2735 GCA_003525885.1 Stenotrophomonas sp. | reverse complement strand
ATGGCGGCTGCTGGCGCGCGGCCGGAAAGACCACGTGTACCGGCAGCGCTGGCGCCTGCCAGTCCGGCAGCAGCTGCACCAGCCGCCCTTGTGCGAGGTCCTCGGCAACCAGCCAGGCCGAGACCACGGCGGCGCCCAACCCGGCACGCGCAGCCTGCTGCACTACGAACAGGTTGTCGCTGAGCAGGCGCGGGCTGATCGACAGCGTATGCGCGCGGCCCTGAGCGTCATGCAGCAGCAGGCGTTCGCGGTAATAGGTGACCAGTGAGATCCATGGCAGTGCCTGCGCCTGTTCTGGTGTGCTGATCGCGGTGGCCTGCACCAGCGAGGGCGCTGCCACGACGATGCGCGGCACTTCGGCGAGCGGCAGTGCGACCATGCGCGGTTCGTCGACCGGACCCACCCGCACCGCGCAGTCGATGCCTTCTGCGATGAAGTCCGGGCGACGATCTTCGAGGATCCACTCCAGGCTCAGCTGCGGGTGCTGGGCGAGGAACGCCAGCATGGTCGGCAGCAGCTGCGCCTGGCCAAAGGCGTGCGGCACCATCACCCGCAGGCGTCCGCGCAGCGTTTCCGGTTCGCCGTGCAGTTCGGCCTGCAGCGACTCCCATTCGTCGACCACGCGTTGCGCATGGCGCTGGCAGCGCAGGCCCTCTTCGGTCAGCTGCAGGCCGTGGGTGGAGCGCTGCAGCAGGCGCA
>DQIG01000062.1:1756-1885 GCA_003525885.1 Stenotrophomonas sp. | reverse complement strand
GTGGAGCGCTGCAGCAGGCGCAGGCCGAGCTGCCGCTCCAGTGCCTGCAGGCGGCGACTGACCGTCGGCTGGGTGGTGCCCAGCTGCACGGCTGCAGCAGAGAGGCTGCCGGCATCGACGATGCGCAGG
>DQIG01000062.1:1225-1612 GCA_003525885.1 Stenotrophomonas sp. | reverse complement strand
GCCGGCATCGACGATGCGCAGGAAGGTGCGCAGCAGATCCAGGCGATCGGCGCTGGTGGCGAGGCCATTCATGCGTGTTACGTATGAAGTGTATGTACAGGAGCCTACTACAGACACCTGGCGAATACATGCAGGATACGGCCACTTCTTCCACCGGACTCCCCATGTCTACCCCCTCGCTCTCCATCGCCGGCGCACCTGCGACCGCGCCTTCCACCCCGCTGGTGCTGGCAATGGCGGCCGGCGCCGGCTTCTCGGTCGCCTCGCTCTACTACAGCCAGCCGATGCTCGGCCTGATCGCCCAGGACCTCGGCGCGGGCGAGCGCGCCGCCGGCCTGGTGCCGACCCTGACCCAGCTCGGCTATGCGCTGGGCATCCTGCTGCTGG
>DQIG01000062.1:271-1077 GCA_003525885.1 Stenotrophomonas sp. | reverse complement strand
CGCTGGGCATCCTGCTGCTGGCACCGCTGGGCGACCGCTTCGACCGTCGCAACCTCATTCTGCTGAAGTCCGCATTGCTGGCGCTGGCACTGGGCGCCGCAGCGATGGCCGGGCACCTGCCGGGCCTGCTGATGGCCAGCCTGCTGGTCGGGCTGATGGCTACGCTGGCGCAGGACATCGTGCCGGCCGCTGCGGTGTTGGCGCCGGATGCACAACGTGGCCAGATCGTCGGCCGGGTGATGACCGGCCTGCTGCTCGGCATCCTGCTATCGCGCGTGGTCAGTGGCGTGGTGGCTGAAGCATGGGGCTGGCGCACGCAGTTCGTACTGGCCGCGGTATCGGTGGCGGCGATGGGCGCGGTGATGGCGCGTGCGCTGCCGCGTTTCGCACCGACCAGCACGCTGCGCTATCCGGCGTTGTTGGGTTCGTTGCTGGCGTTGTGGCGCGAGCAGCCGCAGCTGCGCCGTGCGGTGGCCAGCCAGTCGCTACTGGCGGTGGGCTTCAGTGCGTTCTGGTCGACGCTGGCGCTGATGCTGCATGCCCGCCTGGGCCTGGGCAGTGCGGCGGCGGGTGCATTCGGTATTGCGGGTGCGGCGGGTGCACTGGCCGCGCCGTTCGCCGGTCGTTTCGCCGACCGACTGGGATGCCATGCGGTGGCACGGCTGGCCATCGCGGTGGCGCTGCTGGGTTTCGGCCTGCTGCTGGCCGAAGCCTGGTTGCCTGCCGCCGCGCTGCTGCCGCTGCTGGTGATGAGTGCGCTGCTGTTCGACTTCGGGTTCCAGTCGGCGCTGGTGGCGCACCAGACC
>DQIG01000062.1:0-123 GCA_003525885.1 Stenotrophomonas sp. | reverse complement strand
GGCGCTGGTGGCGCACCAGACCCTGGTCTACGGCCTGGTGCCGCCGGCACGCAGCCGGCTCAATGCGCTGCTGTTCACCGGCATGTTCATCGGCATGGCTGCCGGTGGCGCGCTGGGCAGCCT
>DQIG01000229.1:455-3355 GCA_003525885.1 Stenotrophomonas sp. | reverse complement strand
GAGATGTGGTCGGTGGTGATCGAATCGCCGAACAGGCCCATCACGCGTGCACCGTGCACGTCGTCGATGCTGCTGGTCTGCATGGTCATGCCATCGAAGTACGGCGGGTTCTTGATGTAGGTGGAGGCATCGCTCCACTCGTACAGATTGCCGTCCGGCGAGGCGATGGTGTTCCAGCGGGTGTCACCCTTGAACACATCGGCGTAGTTCTGCTTGAACATCTCCGGGCCGATGGTGGCGGCGATGACATCGCCGATTTCCTTGTTGCTCGGCCAGATGTCGCGCAGGAACACTGGTTGGCCATCGCTGCCGGTACCCAGCGGCTGGGTGGTCAGGTCGATGTCGGTGGTGCCGGCGATGGCGTAGGCCACCACCAGCGGCGGGCTGGCCAGGTAGTTCATCTTCACTTCGGGATGCACGCGGCCCTCGAAGTTGCGGTTGCCGGACAGCACCGAGGTAACCACCAGGTCGCCGGTGGCGATGCCGGCGCTGACTTCGGTCGGCAGCGGGCCGGAGTTGCCGATGCAGGTGGTGCAGCCGTAGCCGACCACGTAGAAGCCGATCTTCTCCAGCTCCTTCAGTACGCCAGCTTTTTCCAGGTAGTCGGTGACCACGCGCGAGCCTGGGCCGAGCGAGGTCTTGACCCACGGCTGGCGGTTCAGGCCCTTGGCGGCCGCGTTGCGCGCCAGCAGGCCGGCACCGATCATCACCGCCGGGTTGGAGGTATTGGTGCAGGAGGTGATGGCAGCGATGACCACCGCACCATCCTTCAGCCGGACCTTGCGGCCTTCGGTTTCGATATCGGCGTAGCCCTTGGCCAGCTGTTCGTTGCCGACCGCAGCGCCGCCGCCTTCATTGACGAAGGAGGAGACGTCGTCGCTGCGCTTGTCACGGTTGGCGGTCATGCCGACCAGTGCTTCACGGTAGTTCTTCTGCACGTCTTCCAGCAGCACGCGGTCCTGCGGGCGCTTCGGGCCGGCCAGCGACGGCTTCACCGTGCCCATGTCCAGTTCCAGCGTGGTGCTGTACTGGGCGTGCGGACTGTTGGCGTCGTGCCACAGGCCCTGCGCCTTGGCGTAGGCCTCGACCAGGTTGATCTGCTCTTCGCTGCGGCCAGACAGGCGCAGGTAGTTCAGCGATTCGGCGTCGATCGGGAAGATGCCGCAGGTGGCGCCGTACTCGGGGGCCATGTTGCCGATGGTGGCGCGGTCGGCCAGCGGCAGGTGCTGCAGGCCGTCGCCGTAGAACTCGACGAACTTGCCGACCACGCCCAGCTTGCGCAGCATCTGGGTGACGGTCAGCACCAGGTCGGTGGCAGTGGCGCCCTCGGGCAGCTTGCCGGTCAGCTTGAAGCCGACCACCTGCGGGATCAGCATCGACGACGGCTGGCCGAGCATGGCGGCCTCGGCTTCGATGCCGCCCACGCCCCAGCCGAGCACGCCGATGCCGTTGATCATCGTGGTGTGGCTGTCGGTGCCGAACACGGTATCCGGGTAGGCAACGGCCTTGCCATCCTTGTCCGCCGTCATCACCACGCGGGCCAGGTTCTCCAGATTCACCTGGTGGACGATGCCGGTGTTCGGCGGCACCACCTTGAAGTTGTCGAAGGCCTTCTGGCCCCAGCGCAGGAAGCCGTAGCGTTCCTGGTTGCGCTGGAATTCGATCTTGCCGTTGAGGTCCAGCGCGTCGGGCTTGCCGAACACATCGACCTGCACCGAGTGGTCGATGACCAGTTCGGAGGGGATCTGAGGGTTGATCTGTTCAGGCGAGCCGCCAAGCTTGACCACTGCATCGCGCATCGCGGCCAGGTCGACCACGCACGGCACGCCGGTGAAGTCCTGCAGGACCACGCGCGCCGGCATGAAGGCGATCTCGGTGTCCGGTTCGGCCGCTGGGTTCCAGCGGGCCACGGCTTCGATGTGGTCCTTGCCGACGGTGATGCCGCCGTCCTCGTGCCGGAGCAGGTTCTCCAGCAGGATCTTCATCGAGTAGGGCAGGTGGGAGATATCGAAGCGCTGGCCCAGCGTGGGCAGGCTGAAGTAGTCGTAGGTCTTGCCGCCGACGTTCAGCTGGCTGCGGGTGGAGAACGAATCGCTCATGCGGGGTAACTCCTTCTTGCGGATGGCTTGCAGTGGCCCGCGCATGGGCGGACCTGCTTGCGGTCGCCGCGGGCCTGGCGGCCCCGGTGGTCCCAGTATGAACCCCAGACTGAATGGATTCATCCGGGCCGGGTTCCGGCCTGCGGCATCGGTTCCAGACTACAGGGGAAGGTGTATGGCGTATGTCACGTTTGTGGCCGATCCTTTGCGAGGCAAAGGCTGGCGGTGCGCCGGTCCTGTTCAGGGTGGAAGTATGCCTGGGGAAGTATGTATAATTTGTGCATACTCTGGAGGGCCTACCGATGGAAGCCACTGTTGCAGAACGCGGACAGATCACCCTGCCCAAGGCGGTGCGTGATGCCCTCGGCCTGACCAAGGGCACGCTGCTGAAGGTCGAACTGGACGGCAGCCGCATCATCCTGCGCAAGAGTGTTGACGATGCCATTTCACGGGCGCGCGGCAAGTTCGCGCTGGACGGCTTCGAATCGTCCGACGCAGCGGTACGCGCGGTGCGTGACGAGGAATAAGCCGTGATGATCGCCGTCGATTCACCGGTGCTGGTCGAGCTGCTC
This sequence comes from Stenotrophomonas sp., assembly GCA_003525885.1. Lineage (GTDB taxonomy): Bacteria > Pseudomonadota > Gammaproteobacteria > Xanthomonadales > Xanthomonadaceae > Stenotrophomonas. The sequence goes on along the minus strand of DQIG01000229.1, from coordinate 684 downwards.
AGCAATGGTCCGCAGGCCGATGCCGTGGAGGCCATCCTCAGGCAGAGCCTGGTCGGTGGCCGCGTGGTGGTCTGCGGCGCGACCCTGGCCGAGGTCTGCGCGTCGCTGCGCGGCGGCGCCGAGGTGCTCGAAGCGCTGGAAGAAATGGGCGTGCACTTCAACCCGATGGAGGCCAAGTCGGCGCTCCGCGCCGGCGAGATGCACCGCCGCCACCGCCAGCGCAGTGGCA
>DQIG01000229.1:0-290 GCA_003525885.1 Stenotrophomonas sp. | reverse complement strand
GGCAGCCGCCGCAGCCTGGACGAATTCATGGTCGGCGCCCACGCACTGCTGCAGTGCGACGGCCTGATCACCTGGAACGATACGTTTTACCGCGACTACTTCAAGGGCCTGAAGCTGATCGTGCCGCAAGCCTGAGCCCACTTTGTTATTTCAACCTACGCATTACCCGGGAGTTGTCATGTTGGAAGCCTACCGCCACCACGTCGCCGAGCGCGCTGCGCTTGGCATCCCGCCGCTGCCGCTGAGCGCGCAGCAGACGGCCGATGTCATCGAACTGCTGAAGAACCCGC
>DQIG01000142.1 GCA_003525885.1 Stenotrophomonas sp. | reverse complement strand
CCATGCGGCTCACGCCCCTGCGCAGCCCATCTACCCGGCCACGGACAGGTTCCGTGCGCGTCCACCCACGGAGAAGAAAAAGAAGATCAAAAGCAAAAGCGGCCTGGCGGGTCGCTTCATTGCCTTGTGTAGAGCCGAAGGCAGCGGCAGGAGCCGCTGCCAACGTCGCCCATGGCGACGGTCCGAAGGGTGCCGGTCAGGACGAACGGCATAGCCATGCTCGGCTCACGAGCAAGCGCAGCGTCGCGACCCGCTTTTGATCTTCTTTTTTTCTCCGTGGGTGGCAGACCTCCGAAATCTGTCAGAGGGCGGCCGGGTTGGGTACGCGGGGGTGTCAGCCGCATGGATGCGGCTGCCAAGCCTCCAGGGACGGATTCACGGCGTCCCCCGCGTACCCAACCCGACCGGCCCACCCGCGGCTTCTGCTTTCCGCGACCACCCAGACACCACCCACGAGGGGCTGCGCCGTTGGCTGGAAACGTCCTGACTCTGCGCAATGCGTGTTGTGGAATCGTTCTCACAACGACGCACAGCAGCATGCGTCCTGACCAATTTCCAGAAAAAATGTTAGCTGGTTCACACTTTTACAGCGCGTTGATCTTGATCAATGGACTTGTCGTAATCGGCCTGCACAATGGCGGCCCGTTCGGCACGGCGCGCCGTCAATCGATGCAGCGCGAGGGGGCGTCGGGCGGGAGCAGTACTGATCCAACGGGTACAAGGAGCGCGGGGAACTGCCACTGGGGAGCGGCAGCCGCGCAGGTACCGACCGGATCCGGTCGCCGGTTGCGTCTGCGGGGATGGGGACGCAACCGGCAACCTCTATCTGAATGGGGAAGCCTGATCACGACGTCTTCACATTTCCCGCTGAACGCGGGCAAATCGTTGTGATTCATGGTGTTAGGGGTTTTAATTCATCCATGACCTGCTAACCTGCGACGATGATTCGACGCACTCTGGCCTGCATGCTCACCCTCGGCCTGGTCGCCTGCGCGACCCAGCCGAAGTCCCCACCGTCTTCGCCCCAGGCCAGCAGTACGCCGCGCCAACCCGCCGCCAAGGCCCATGGCCCGGCCGAGGCCGCGCCCGAAGCTGCCGCTGCCACCGCGCCGCCGGTCGATCTCACCCCGGTGCCGTTCGAGGTCGCACGGGCCCGCTTCATTGCCGATACCGCCAAGCGCTATGGCCTGAAGCCGGAGCAGATCAGCAGCGTGCTCGACCAGGCGCAGGTGCGCCAGCCGATCATCGCCGCGATGTCGCGCCCAGCCGAACGGGTCAAACCGTGGAACGAATACCGGCCGATGTTCATCAGCAAGGCACGCATCGATGGCGGCCGCGCGTTCCTGGCCCAGCACCGTGCCGAACTGGATCGCGTACAGCAGCGCACCGGCGTACCGGCCGAAGTGATCGTGGCGATCATTGGCGTGGAAACCAGCTACGGCAAGAATGCCGGCAGCCATCGCGTGCTCGATGCGCTGTACACGCTGGCGTTCTATTACCCGCGCAGTGGCGACCCTGCCAAGCTGGAACGCGAAGTACGCCGCGAGCTGTTCTTCCGCGATGAGCTGGCCAAGTTGTTCGAGCTGGGCCGCGAAGAAAAGCTGGACATCACCACGCTCAAGGGCAGCTATGCCGGTGCGATGGGCATGGGCCAGTTCATGCCGTCCAGCTATCTGGACTACGCAGTGGACGGTAATGGCGACGGCCGGCGCGACCTGTTCACCAGCTACGACGACGTGTTTTCGTCCATTGCCAACTACTTCGTGAAGAAGGGCGGCTGGGTGCGGGGTGGCCAGGTGGCCGTGCCGGCCACGCTGGCGCCGGGTCGCGAGGAATTCAATCCGACCGAATGGATGCCGACCTGGTCGCTGGCCGACTTGGCGCAGCGCGGCTACAAGCCCAGCGCTGCAGTGCAGCCGGGCGCCACCGCTACGCCGATCACGCTTGAAGGCAGCACCGGCAAGCAGTACTGGCTGGGCTTCCAGAACTACTACGCGATCACCCGCTACAACCTCTCGAAGATGTACGCGATGGCCGTGTTCCAGTTGTCCCAGGCCATCGCCGGACAGGAGCTGCCCCCGGCATGAACATCAGATGGCTGGTCCCAGGCTTGATCGTCCTCGCGCTGGCTGCCTGCAGCAGCGCGCCGAAGAAGCCGGCCACGGCCGGCCATGGTGGCAAGTCCAGCGGCACGCTGGTGCAGGGCCGCGGTTCGCGCCCGGCGCACTGCCCGGAAGGCTCGCCCTACGCAGCGGCCAAGGAAGACCTGAGCACCCGCGGCAACTACACCGCCGGTGGCCTGTACAAGCCGGGCGTGCGTGACAGCACGCCGGACTACATTCCCAACGTGGCCTGCATCCCCGAGCCGGAAGTGACCGCCGAGGAACGCTCGGCAATCGGTAACAAGACGCCGTACGTGGTGCTGGGCAAGTCGTACAAGGTGCTCGACGACACTCGCAACTACGTTGAGCGCGGCACCGCGTCGTACTACGGGGCCAAGTTCCATGGCCGCCTGACCTCCAACCGCGAGGTCTACGACATGTACCAGTTCACCGCCGCGCACAAGACGCTGCCGCTGCCCAGCTTCGCCCGCGTGACCAACCTCGACAACGGCGAGTCGGTGATCGTGCGCGTCAACGATCGCGGCCCGTTCCATTCGAACCGCCTTATCGACCTCAGCAAGGCCGCCGCCGACAAGATCGGCATCTCGCGCGCTGGCTCCGGCAAAGTCGAACTCGCCGTCCGCGACGACGACTGATCCACTGCTCTGCCTGATCTGAAAAGAGGTTAGGCCGACGCGGTAACGGAGGGGGGTGGGGGAAGCACCGCGCCGGCCTTCACCCATAGAAACACCGCCAGCACCATAGAGTTCCCGGCTCGCGATATTTTTTCGCGCGCCCGCCGCGCCGTCCGGTTGACACAGTTGACACGGTCCAGCGCAAAACCGTCCAACCCCATTCGCGGACTTGAACTCCATCGGCGCACCTTCCCCGGCCAGCACCCCGTCCACGCGCGCCACCGCCCGGCCCTGCCACGCATCCCACTCGCCCGCCGCCACCGCGCGCCACGCCTCCAGATCGAGCACCGGACCATCACTGACCTCCTCCCCGGCATCCACCGCATCGAGCCAGGCCTCGCGCTCGGCCGCCGCCATCGCCGCGCCCAGCTCCGCCACATAGCGCGACCGCTCCGGCGGTAGCGCGGCGCCCTCATCCTCGCCGTCCAGCAGAGCCAGTTCCTCCGGCACCGCGCCCGCCACCAGCGCCAGCACTTCGTCGAACCGCTGGGCATGAGCGCCCGCCTCGGTCTCCTCCGCCGCCCGGTCGAGCCGCGCCAGATGCGCCAGCAGCAGCCGCGCATCGAACCGCCGCCGCACCGCCACCTGCTCGCCATGATAAAAGACGGCCTCCTCCACCCCATCGAGCGCCCGCGTCGCCAGCACTTCCTCGACATGCCGCCGCGCCAGCACCAGCGCCGCATCCCACCCCTGCGCGAACAGCCTGTCCCGCCGCCGCAGCATATAGGCCGACTGCCGGGACAACCCCACCGCCGCACTCGCCGCCCGCACGTCCCCCTTGTCGGCCAGCCGGTGCAAAAACCGAACCTTCCGCTCGGCGGTCCAAGAATTGTGAGGTGAAAGATCCTCCCCCACCGGGGGAGGGGGACCATCCGAAGGATGGTGGAGGGGGCGAGCCACAGCGCCACCCCCAGAAGTAGAAGAACAGGATAAAATGCGAGGGCCATCGCCCTCGCGCTCCCC
>DQIG01000026.1 GCA_003525885.1 Stenotrophomonas sp. | reverse complement strand
TGCCGACCAACGGTCGGCACCCACCGACCCAGGTCGGTATCTACAGAGGGAAAACGTCCCATGTCCAGTACTGCATCCAGCCCGCACAATGCGGCGGGCACCCTGACCAAGGGCCACAAGAAGGTCATCTTCGCCTCGAGCCTCGGTACGGTCTTCGAGTGGTATGACTTCTTCCTGTACGGCTCGCTCGCGGCCATCATCGCCAAGCAGTTCTTCAGCGGCGTAAACGAAACCACGGGCATGATCTTCGCCCTGCTGGCGTTCGCCGCCGGCTTCTTCGTGCGTCCGTTCGGCGCGGCGTTCTTCGGCAGCCTCGGCGACCGCATCGGTCGCAAGTACACCTTCCTGGTCACCATCCTGATCATGGGCATCTCGACCTTCCTGGTCGGCGTGCTGCCCAACTACGCTTCGATCGGTTTCGCCGCACCGGTGATCCTGATCATCCTGCGCCTGGCCCAGGGCCTGGCGATGGGCGGCGAGTACGGCGGTGCCGCCACCTACGTGGCCGAGCACGCGCCGGACGACAAGCGTGGCCTGTACACCAGCTTCATCCAGTGCACCGCCACGCTCGGCCTGTTCATGTCGCTGCTGATCATCCTGGCCTGCCGCTACTTCCTGGGCAATGAAGCCTTCGAAGCCTGGGGCTGGCGCATCCCGTTCCTGGTCTCGATCCTGCTGCTGGGCGTGTCCGTGTGGATCCGCCTGCAGCTGAGCGAATCGCCGCTGTTCCAGCAGATGAAGTCCGAGGGCAAGGGCTCCAAGACGCCGTTCCGTGACAGCCTGAAGGGCGGCAACCTGAAGCTGATGCTGCTGGTCCTGCTCGGCGCTGCAGCCGGCCAGGCGGTTGTCTGGTACGGCGGCCAGTTCTACGCGCTGTTCTTCCTCAGCAGCATGCTGAAGGTCGACGCCACCACCTCCTACCTGCTGATTGCCGCGGCGCTGGCGCTGGGCGTGCCGTTCTTCATCTTCTTCGGCTGGCTGTCCGATCGTATCGGCCGCAAGAAGATCATCCTGGCCGGCTGCCTGCTGGCCGCCGTCACCTACATTCCGATCTTCAAGGGCCTGACCCACTTCGCCAACCCGGCCATCGAAGAAGCCCGCAGCAGCTCGCCGGCCCTGGTCGTGGCTGATCCGGCGACCTGCTCGTTCCAGTTCGATCCGGTTGGCCTGCGCAAGTTCACCAGCTCCTGCGACGTGGCCACCGCCGCGCTGACCAAGGCCGGTGTGCCGTACGACGTGCAGCCCGCCGCCGCCGGTTCGCTGGCGATGGTGAACGTGGGCAGTGCCAGTGTCACCTCGTATGAGGCCGCCGGCCTGACCAAGGAAGACGGCAAGGCCAAGGCCGATGCGTTCGGTGCGGAACTGAAGACCGCGCTGACCACCGCCGGGTATCCGGCCAAGGCTGATGGCGCCCGCATCAACATCGCCGGCACGGTGTTCATGCTGTGGCTGCTGGTGCTGTACGTGACCATGGTCTACGGCCCGATCGCCGCCTACCTGGTCGAACTGTTCCCGACCCGCATCCGCTACACCTCCATGTCGCTGCCGTACCACATCGGCAACGGCTGGTTCGGTGGCTTCCTGCCGGCCATTTCGTTCGCGCTGGTAGCCGGTACCGGCAATCTGTACTACGGCCTGTGGTACCCCATCATCATCGCGCTGATGTCGGTGGTGATCGGTGGCCTGTTCCTGCGCGAGACCAAGGACGTGGATATCACCAAGTAACCGGTGGATTCCATGCAGTGAAGGAGAGGCCGTGGTGCAGACCACGGCCTTTCTGTTTGGCGGCGCTCACATTCGGCCCGCATTCCGGTAGTGCCGGCCGCTGGCCGGCAAGGGCTGCATGCCTGCAGTCAATATCAGGTTGCCGGCCGGCGGCCGGCACTACCATCGCCTTGCGCGGCACGCCGTATAGTCGGGCCATGACCACCCTCTCTCCGGCCGACCTTCCCGCCATCCTGCGTACCCTGCGCAATGCCTGGCAGTCGCAGCGCCCATCGCTCGACCAGCGCGAGGCCGACCTGCGCCGCCTCCGCGAAGCACTGAAGGCACGCCTGGACGAGATGGCCCAGGCCATCGCCGAAGACTTCGGCCATCGCGCCCACGTTGAATCGAAGCTGGCCGATGGTATGAGCGTGCTGTCGGCCATCGACCACCTGCGCCGCCACCTGCGGCGCTGGTCGAAACCACAGCGGGTGGGTGCCGGCTGGCGACTGTGGCCGGCGCGCGCGCAACTGCGGCCGACGCCACTGGGCGTGGTCGGGGTGATCTCCCCTTGGAATTACCCGGTCACGCTGGCACTTGTGCCGCTGGCCACCGCCATCGCCGCCGGCAATCACGTGCTGCTCAAGCCGTCCGAACACACGCCGCGTACCAGCGCGTTCCTGGCCGACCTGCTGGCCAGCGTGTTTCCGCCCGATCGCGTAGCGGTGGTGCAGGGCGGGGCGGACGTGGCCGCAGCAGTCTCCTCGCTGCCACTGGACCACCTGCTGTTCACCGGCTCCACGGCGGTGGGCCGCAAGGTGATGGCCGCCGCTGCCGAGCATCTGGTGCCGGTCACGCTGGAACTGGGCGGCAAGTCGCCGGCCATCGTCTGCCACGATTTCCCGCTGGAAAAGGCCGCCGCGCGGCTGGCCACCGGCAAGTGGTTCAACGCCGGCCAGACCTGCATCGCGCCGGATTACGTGCTGATCGATACCGCGCGCCAGCGCGAGTTCGTGCAGGCGCTGCAGCAGCAGGTGCGCGAGCGCTACGGCGATTTCGGCGATGCCGGCGACTACACCCGCATCATCAACGACGGCCAGTACCGGCGCCTGCAGGGCTATCTGGCGCAGGCGCGCGAACGCGGGGTGCCGGTGATTCCGCTGGCGCAGGTGGATGAGGCGCGCGCCGACCGCGAGCGGCTGCTGGTGCCGACCGTGGTGCTGGACCCGCCGGACGACCTGGATCTGATGCGCGAGGAGATCTTCGGCCCGATCCTTCCGGTGCGGGCCTACCCGGATCTGGACGCTGCGCTGGCCGAGGTGCTGTCCCGTGACCGGCCGCTGGCGCTGTATCCCTTCAGCCACGACACGGCGACGGTGGAGCGCATCCTCGGCCAGGTGGTGGCCGGCGGCGTGACGGTGAATGACACGCTGCTGCACTTCGCCGCCGATGGCCTGCCGTTTGGCGGGGTGGGGGCCAGCGGCATGGGCGCGTACCACGGCCGGGCCGGGTTCGATGCGATGAGCAAGCGGCTGCCGGTGCTGTGGCAGTCGCGCTGGGCGGCCAGCGACCGGCTG
>DQIG01000138.1:1398-15669 GCA_003525885.1 Stenotrophomonas sp. | reverse complement strand
GATCCAGAGGTTGCCGGCCAGCGGCCGGCACTACCGCCACCTACGACCAATAGGTGGCTGACAGCCCGCACCCCACCGCCCAGAATCGATCCATCGAACCTGGGAGGGTGAATGATGGCCTCGACGGCAGCAGTACAGGACGGCTGGATGGCGCGCGCAGCGCTGCGTTCGGCGGCCTGGGCGGAAAAGTGGTTCCCCGACGCATACGTGTTCGCGGTGCTGGGCGTGGTCATCGTCGCGCTGGCCGCAATGGGATTCGGTTCGACCCCGCAGGCCACTGCCAGCGCCTTCGGTGACGGCTTCTGGAGCCTGATTCCCTTCACCATGCAGATGGCCTTCGTGGTCATCGGTGGCTACGCCGTGGCCACCGCGCCGGTGGTCGCGCGCTTCATCGACTTCCTGGCCCGGGTGCCGCGCACCGGCCGCGGTGCGGTGGTGTACGTGGGCCTGGTCAGCATGCTCGCCTCGCTGCTCAGCTGGGGCTTCTCGCTGGTATTCGGCGGTCTGCTGGTGCGCGCGCTGGCTCGCCGCACCGAACTGCGCATGGACTATCGCGCCGCTGGCGCTTCAGCCTACCTCGGCCTGGGTGCGGTGTGGGCAATGGGATTGAGCTCGTCGGCGGCACAGCTGCAGGCCAACCCGGCCAGCATGCCGCCGGGGCTGGTGGAAATCACCGGCGTTCTGCCGTTCACTGAAACCATCTTCCTGTGGCAGTCGATCGCACTGACCTCGGTGCTGATCCTGGTTTCGCTGTTGATCGCCTGGCTGACCGCGCCCGCGGCCGGCAGTGCGCGTACTGCCGAGGAGTTCCCCGGCGCCGCGCAGGCCGAGCCGGAGCCGCTGCAGCGACGCACGCGCCCGGGCGAATGGCTGGAGTACAGCCCGCTGCTGACCGTGCTGCTCTCGCTGCTTGCGTTCGGCTGGTTGTTCAACGAGTTCGCCAATAAGCCGGCGATCACCGCCATCGCCAACCTCAACACCTACAACTTCCTGTTCATCTCGCTGGGCCTGCTGCTGCACTGGCGGCCGCGTAGCTTCCTCAACGCGGTGGCCAAGGCGGTGCCGAGCACGACCGGCGTGCTGATCCAGTTCCCGCTGTACGGCGGCATCGCGATGATCCTCACCCACGCCGCTGGCGGTGACGGGCAGACCCTGGCGCACCGGCTGTCGAGCCTGTTCGTGCACGTGGCCAGCACCGATTCGTTCGCGCTGGTGATGGGCGTCTATTCGGCGGTGCTGGGCTTCTTCGTGCCGTCCGGTGGCGGCAAGTGGATCATCGAGGCACCGTACGTGATGCAGGCCGCCAACGAACTGAAGGCGCACCTGGGCTGGGCGGTGCAGGTCTACAACGCGGCCGAAGCGTTGCCGAACCTGATCAATCCGTTCTGGATGCTGCCGCTGCTGGGCGTGCTGGGACTGAAGGCGCGCGACATCGTGGGCTTCACCTTCATCCAGCTGCTGGTGCACATCCCGCTGGTGCTGGGCCTGCTGTGGCTGCTGGGCATGACCCTGGCGTATGTGCCACCGGTGATGCCGTAGTCCAGTATCCCCGGATCATGCGGCTTCCCACTTTGGAAAGCCGCATGGCCAGAACGCGCGCTGCTCAGATTTCGTTGGGCTTGTTGCCCAGTGCGGCATCCGCTTCGAACCAGCTTCGCGCAGTATTGCCAACATATTTGGTCAACGCATAGTTGGCCCCTGATCCGATGACGACTCCGATGCCGAACGGAATGGCCTTTTCCAGCGCCTTGCGGGTAAAGGTGATGCCGATCTTCTTGAAGAGTTCCTTGAGGGCTTGCAACACGGCGCCATTCAAGTACTGACGGACCATCTTTACGCCAGCATTTGAGGCGATTCGAGTCGACGCTTCGACGCCGAGCTTCTCCAGAGAACCTCCTGCGGCGATGAGAAAAGCCAGGTGCCTGGCGTCTTCGCCATTCACGTCCCATCCATAGGCCTCAGCCAAGCACATGGTCATGTCGACCTGCAGTTTCATGCTGATGCTTGCATCGGCGAGACCACCGCCAACCATTGCCAGCGCCGTACCAATTCCTGGGATGACCCCGGTCAGAGCAGTCGCTCCCCCCGTGGTGGCTGACATCCGGCAATAGCGGCTGATGATCTTGTCGGCCACCAACCCTGCAACCTCGTGGTGGGCGCGTGTTGGATCCTGGGAGAGAATCTGGCGTCTGTACTGGGCGACGAGGGCCTTCGCGTCTGCGGGACTGATTGCGATGCTCTCGACCGCTTTGAGGAGGCGAGAGTCACTTGCTTCTGCAACCATGGCGTTCATTTAGACGTTCCTTGTTGATGCTTGGAAAAATGGGCCGTCCATAGCAGCCCGTCCGCAGCCTATCGGCTTCAGGTAGCCATTCTTGAGCGAACGCTCGCGCATCCCGGTGCGCCCTGCAGCACTGAATACGTGCTCCTGTCATTACCGCATGAACACATGCCGAACCCGCATGAATCCTTCATCCGCTTGTGCCGCAAGGGGCTCTGCGCGTTCATTCACGCGCGTACACACAGGTGTAGCCGTCCGCCAACGCGCGATTAACTCTTCGCTGCAGACGATGGCCCCGTCCACCGCATTCCGCGCGTGGCTTTCGGAGAACGGACATGGCACAGCAGAACCAGAACCCGAACCAGAAGCAGCCGGGCCAGCAGAACCAGCAGGATCAGCAGCAGGGCCGTCGTGACCAGCAGCAACAGCAGCAGGATCAGCAGCGCAAAGAGCGCAACCAGCAGCAGGGCGGCCACGACGAAGAAGAATGACCGCGCCGCGCACGCGGAGTGACGGGTGAAGCCCCGCCCTGTGCGGGGCTTCGCTTATTCCAGCACGCCGATGCGTTGCAGCACCGGTGCTGCCGACATGTCGTTCGGATTGGTGCCGGGCTGATCCTGCGGCACCTCCATGCCCATGCCGCGGTAAAGATCGACCCAGTGCTGGGCGATCTGCCCGGTCTGCGGGTTGCGGAAGTTCATCGGTTGCAGTGCGAACACGTGGTGCGCACGGAACGCACGCTCGATGAAGTCCGAGCAGTAGTAGCTGTCCTCGTTCAACACGTATGACGTGTTGTACGGTTTGCCCAGCATCATGCGCGCGGTCGCAACCGCGTCCTTGATGGCGGCCTGCTGCGGTGCGCGCAGGCGATAGACCACGATCTGCCGCTGCTTGGCGCGTGCTTCCTGGCGGAAATCGGACAACGATTGCCGGCGTGATCCTTTCTCATCGGCGTGCAATACGTCCCAGCCCTTCGGTGCGGAGGCGATCAGCGCGACATGATCGAAGCTGGGCGATCCCTGCTTTCCGGTGGCATCGTCGATGGCTGCGCTGAGGCCGCTGCGGCCGGCGGTGACGAACAGCAGATCGCCCTCGTGGAGTTCGACGGCCAGTGCCACGGCCGGCCACAGGACGGGCAACAGCAGGCCGATCAGGAGCAGGAGGCGGTGCATGGCAGTCTCGGGCAGGCGGGATGCCGGAATTGTAGGGGGCGCGGTAGCATGGGGCGACCGGACCGGATTCAGGATGAGCCCATGTGTCGATACCGTTCTGCTGCAGTGCTGATGCTTGCCTGTGGCGTGGCACTGGTTGCCTGCACGCCGGCGCCGCAGGCACCGCCCGAGGCCACGCCTGCTACGCCGCCGCCCAGAGCCGCGCCAGCGACCACCGCTGCAACGGTGGAGCCCGCGCCGGTCCCTGCCCGCAGCGAATGCCCCTACCCGGAATTCGATGCGTTCCTGAAGCATTTCGGCAACGAGATCACGCTGCAGGAAAGGGCCACTGCCGATCCGCTGCTGGACAGCTACATTGATGCCGAGGCCGAGCCGGAACCGCGCAAGGTGGAAAGCCGGTTGGCGCTGGCCGATGTCGAATGGCCGGTGATGCCCGATCCTGCCGCCTTGGCCGGGCAGGGCCGGGAGATACAGGTCAGCACGCTGGCCGACGGGCAGCGACAGGTACAGATCCGCACGCCGGACAGCAGCGATCAGCAGACCTACACCTTCGCGCAGTCGCCCTGCTGGATGCTGGTCAAGCGTGAGGATGAGTCGATCTGAGGCCTGATCCGGCACAGGCACGGTGGCGGAGCGGCTGCTACGCTCGAGGCGTGAACCAGGCAGGGAGAGGCCGATGCAGATTCGCAGGATGCGTACCACCACTGCCATTGCCGCACTGCTGGCGATGGTGCCTTTCACCGGCCTGCAGGCGCAGTCGCTGCACGCCGACGATCGCGCCTACTTCGCCAACGCCGCCGTCGAACAGAGCGCGCGTGATGCGCTGGGCAGGCAGGCGGAGGTTCTGCAGCACGCTACCGGCATCGCACCCGCGGAACGTTTCCAGCAGGCCGAAACCATGGAGGCACAGTGCCTGCGCCATCACGGCTACCTGCACCTGCAGGCCGCCCGCAACGCGCGTGATCATCGCCCGGCACAGGCGCTGGACCAGGCGATGGGGCTGTGCAGCCGCATTGCCCGCAGCGGTAGGGCAGCGCTGCTCGAGGCGCCTGCAGACGCGGTGTGGGCAGCGCCGTATGCCTTCCTGCGCGCGCGAGCACTGAAGGAGGCTGCTGGCCCGGCCAATGCTGCGCTGGATGAGGCCGTGGATGCGCTGGCCGATCCGGCGCTGGACAGTTTCGCGCGCCTGCGTGGGCAGATCCTGCGCAGTGCCGAGTACCCACAGATCGAGCGTGATGGTCGGCACTGGGACACCGGGCACGACAAGCAGGCCCTGGCCCAGCAGCAGGACCGTGTGTTGCGCGAAGCGGGCTGGAAGGGCTACTGGCAGGGCCTGCACTCGCGCCGTGAGCCGATGGCCTCGGTGCTGCTGGGCCTGGTGCAGGTGAACGATGCCGCCGCGCGCCTGCAGGGCGACGGCTCCGCACCCGCGCGGGGCTACCAGCGCATGGGCCTGGATGCGTCGGCGGTGGACGCTACGCTGCAGGCGATCGAACGCCATGCAGGGGATCGTCGCGCCTATCAGGACGTGTTGCTGCGCCACGCCGCACGCACCGGCATCGATGCGCCGCAGGTCTGGGATACCACGTTGCCCGATGCCGGCTACACGCCGCCGGTGCTGACGCTGGTGCAGTTGCGCGACAACGCCGCCGACGCCATGCAGCAGCTGGGTCCGGCGTACGTTGCCGAGCTGCGAGCGCTGCTCGATCCGGTCAACCGGCGCATGGACCTGGCTATCGAGCAAGGCAATCGCAGCCAGGATGCGTTCGCGGTGAATGCTCCTGGCGCGTCGACGCTGCTGTACGTCGGGGTGCGCAGGGGTGATCTGGAAAGCGATGTTGAAATTGCCCATGAAGCCGGCCACGCGATGCATGGTGAGTGGATGCAGCGCGGCCACGCCTCGCCGCTGCAGCGCAACGGCAGCCAGTGGCTGACCGAGGCGTTCGCGATCTACAACGAGCTGCGCTTCCGCGACCAGCTGTACCAGCAGGCACAGGACCCGCGGGCCAAGGCCTATTACCTGAAGTCACTGCTGGACGACATGGTGCTGCAGCTGTTCACCTCTTCCGAGGAGGCGCAGCTGGAACAGTCGATCTACCGCGGCGTGGCCGACAACACGCTGGGTACCGCCGATGACCTGGACGCGTTGACCGGCCGGGTGCTGGCGCGCTTCGGTCAGGATCCGGAGCGTTATCCGCAGCTGCGCAACGGCTGGATCGCCAAGCGCCTGATGTATGACGACCCCAACTATCTGGTGAATTACCTCTATGCAGGGCTGCTGGCCGTGCAGCTGCTCGTGCAGGATCAGCGCGACCCGGAAGGGTTCGGTGAGCGCTATCTCGCTGTGCTGGGCGAAGGTTTCGATCGTGCGCCGACCGAGCAGGTAGCGCAGCTGCTGGGGCACGCGCCCGATTGGTCGGTGCTGGTTGATGCCGATCTGCAGGTGTTCAACCAGACGGTCGCGCAACTGCAGGCGCTGCATGCGCAGGTTGAAGCGGGGCACGGTGTGCGCACACCGTAACGCGCGTGGTATCTGGAACGACAGGTCAGATCGAGACGACCTGCCAGCCCAAGGCATCGTCGCGGAGCTCGCCGCCGCCGGCGACGTCACCTACGCGCAGCAGAAGCCCTTGCGCGTTCGGCAGGTCTTTCTGTTCCGGGAACCAGGTGCGATCAGCGGCGACCACGATCAGCAGGCCGTTCAGGCTGATGCCGGCCCGCATGGCCAGGCCGCCAGCCGTTCCCCGGGTCCACACCGCATAGATGCCCGCCAGACTGACCACGAAGGCGGTGATCATGTAGACGCGCCCGTTCCAGCGATGGAAGGGCAGAGCGCGGGCGCGCAGGGCGGGGATCAGCTGCAGGGGCCCGCCCACGGTGATCACGAAGGCCAGCAGCAGGTGGACGGCCAGGACAGCGTTGCCGACGGTTCCGCCGCGTACGTAGCCGCCCACCAGCACGTCGTTCCACTTCAGGAAGTTCCCGCTCAGCGCCGCCCCGCCGTAAAACATCGCCACGTAGGCGGCGAACAGCGCCTGGCCGATCGCGGCGGTGACGAACCAGGTCGCGACCGAGGCCCCCAGGACCCTGTCGGCCTTGACGGCGGGCGCGGCGCGGGTGGTCGTGAGCGTGGCGGTCATCGTCATCCCCATGAGGCTTGCGGGCAGGCGATAACGCGCTAAGGCTCGAACGCCCATGACGCTGGGGATCAGAAAACATGACTTTGGAGTTCAGCGCTTGAGTACGGCTGTTCCCACGGTTTCGGCGGGCTACGCCGCCAATCTGCTGCACTACGCCCTGTCGCGCGGCGCCGACGCCGGCGCCCTGGCCGAGCGCTCGGGGATTTCCGTCGTCGACCTCGTCGATCCCGACGCGCGGATCCCGCTGGCCGACTACCAGGCCCTGATGGGCGCGGCCAAGGCGCTGTGCGGCGAACCGGCCCTGGCCCTGCACCTGGGGGCGCGGCAGGACTTCAAGGACATCTCGGTCGTGGGCCTCATCTGCTACGCCGCGCCGACGATGGGCGAGGCGCTGATGGAGCTCAATCGCTATGGCCGGCTGGTGGCCGAGGTCGATGTGCCCGTGGCCGGCGGCCGTTTCCAGCTGGCCCCGCATGACGGCGAGCTGTGGCTCACCGATATGCGGGCCGATCCGAACAGCTTTCCCGAGATGACCGAGGGCACCTGGTCGCGCTTCATCTCCGAGACCCGCCGACACTTCCCCGATGCGCCGTTCGCCAAGGCCGTGCACTTCACCCACGCCGCGCCGCCCTATGCCGACGAATACGAGAAGGTGCTGGGCGCGCCGGTCACATTCGGCAGCGACCGCAACGCCATCATGATCGACGTGTCGTGGCTGGCGATCCCGCTGCACAATCCCAGCCGTTATGCGTTCGGCGTGCTCAGCGAGCATGCCGACAAGCTGCTGAAGACCCTGGAGAGCGCCAAGACCACGCGCGGGCGGGTGGAGAACCTGCTGTTGCCCGTACTGCACAAGGGCGACGTGGCCATGGTGAAGGTGGCCCGTGAACTGGGCCTCAGCCGCGCTTCGCTCTACCGCAAGCTCAAGGACGAGGGCGTGGGTTACGAGACCCTGGTCGACGACCTGCGCCGGCGCATGGCGCTGCACTATCTGGGCGGTCGCAAGGTGTCGGTGAACGAGACGGCCTATCTGGTGGGCTTCTCCGACCCTAGCGCTTTCTCGAGGGCCTTCAAGCGGTGGACCGGCTCCAGTCCCCGCGACCACAAGGCGGGGTAGGCGGCAAAAGAAAAGGCCCCGCTCTCGCGGGGCCTTTCCCTGTTCCGACGCCGGAAGCGCTTAGCCGCGCTTTTCGACCGGCACGTAGTCGCGCTGGGTCGCGCCCGTGTACAGCTGACGCGGACGGCCGATCTTGCGGGTGGGGTCTTCGAACATTTCCTTCCACTGGCTGATCCAGCCCACGGTGCGGGCCAGGGCGAACAGCACGGTGAACATGTTGGTCGGGAAGCCCATCGCCCGCAGGGTGATGCCCGAGTAGAAGTCGATGTTCGGATAGAGCTTGCGGTCGATGAAGTACTGGTCGCTGAGGGCGACCTTCTCCAGCTCCATGGCCACTTGCAGCAGCGGGTCGTTGATGCCCAGCTGCTCCAGGACCTCGTAGCAGGTCTTCTGCATGACCTTCGCGCGCGGGTCGAAGTTCTTGTACACGCGGTGGCCGAAGCCCATCAGCTTGTACTTGCGGTCCTTCACGCCCTGCACGTAGGCCGGGATGTTCTCGACCGAGCCGATCTCTTCCAGCATCTCCAGGGCTTCCTGGTTGGCGCCGCCATGCGACGGGCCCCACAGGCAGGCGATGCCGGCGGCGATGCAGGCGAACGGGTGAGCGCCCGACGAACCGGCCAGGCGGACGGTCGAGGTCGAGGCGTTCTGCTCGTGGTCGGCGTGCAGGATGAAGATGCGGTCCATGGCGCGGGTCAGGACGGGGTTCGGGACCCAGTCCTCGGCCGGCACCGAGAAGCACATGCGCAGGAAGTTTTCCGAGTACGACAGCTCGTTGCGCGGCGTCACGAACGGGCGGCCTTGCGAGTACTGGAAGGCGCGCGCGGCGATCGTCGGCATCTTGGCGATCAGGCGATGAGCGCTGATCTCACGCTGCTTGGGATCGTCGACGTTCAGGCTGTCGGAATAGAAGGCCGACAGGGCGCCCACGGCGCCGGTCATCACCGCCATCGGGTGGGCGTCGCGACGGAAGCCGGTGAAGAAGCGGCTCATCTGCTCGTGTACCATAGTGTGCATGGTCACGCGGTGATCGAAATCCTTCTTCTGCGCTGCGGTCGGCAGTTCGCCGTAAAGAAGCAGGTAGCAGGTTTCCAGGAAGTCACCCTGTTCGGCAAGCTGCTCGATGGGGTAACCACGATGCAGAAGAATACCGGCATCGCCATCGATGTAGGTGATCTTGGATTCGCAGGATGCCGTCGAGGTGAAGCCCGGGTCGTAAGTGAAGGCGCCGGTCTGCTTGTAAAGAGCGCCGATGTCGATGACATCCGGGCCTATCGTGCCAGACTTGACCGCCAGGTCGACTTTCTTGTCACCAAGTACGAGATTTGCGCTTATGTCCGTCATTCTGATCCTCCAACCTGTTGGCGGCATGGCGCCCCTAAAGGGCCATAAGAGTTAAGCGTCCGAAGTAGCTATATGATCCGAAAGCTGATGCCAAGCTGTCCCTGCGGCATTTTGTGCACCGCGAAAAAATAATGGGCATATGGTGACTGAAAATTGTCCAACCTGCTGTTGCAGCAGCGAATGCAAAACCGGAAATTCCAAGGCTTCTAAGGCAGTTGACGCAGTTGTGATAATCGCTCAGGTTGAGATCCGCCCATGATCGGGCGTTTCTGGAGACCGTGCCTGCATGTCGACGGAGCCGACATTTTCAGTGACGGAAAAGGCGGAAGCCGCGGCATTTGCTCGCGGGGCACGAATTGGGCTTGCGGGGGCACGCGACTCATCGGTTGATGCGGTCGAACGAGCGGATGCCGAAACCACCCAACCCGCCATCGTCAGGCCACGATTCGGCACCGGCTCTCGTTCCGCGCGATCCAGCCGGCGCAATAAAGGCTGGCTCGGCCGAAGGTTGAGGCTTGATGTTCGCCGCCTGCCGGCGACGCTTCGGCTTCTTGCCGGAGAAGAGAAGGCCTATGGCCATGTCTTCCTCTTCGTGCCGGTCCTGGTCGGCACCGGCGCCATCACATGGTTTTCCCTGCCGCGGGATCCGCCTTTCTGGACGCTCGTCTTTTTCCTCGTCGTCACCAGCGTTGCGGCCTGCCTGACCCGCCACCGGCATGGAGCGGCCGGTCACATCTGGTCCGCCGCCTTGTTGTTCTCGATCGGCATGATCCTAGCCCAGCTGGAGACCTGGCGGCATGCGACCGTCATCCTCGATTCTCCGGTGACGACGGAGGTCACGGGCGTCATCGACCGGCGCGAAGTCGATGCGGAAGGGCGCTGGCGTTATCTTCTGCGTATCGAGCAGACCGCTTCACCCAGGTTGGCCCGCGCGCCCGAGCGCGTATCGCTTCTGGTGCGGGGCAGGCAGGTCGCGTTTCTGGCGGGTGACCGGATCAGCGGCAAGGCGAGGCTCTCGCCACCCTCCGGCCCGGCGCTGCCCGGGCTGAACGATTTTGCCTTCTCCGCCTATTTCGATGGCATCGGCGCGATCGGCTTCTTTTATGGCACGCCAAGGCTGGAAGCTTCGGGAGCGGCCACCACCGATTGGCCCGAGGCAATCGAAACCTGGCTCTTCTCATTGCGGAGCGAGATCGGCACGCGCATCCGCGAAACCGTGCCTGGCGATGCCGGCGCCTTTGCCGCGGCAATCGTCACCGATGAGCGGCGCGCTATCTCCAAGGAAACCACCGAGGCGCTCAGACTTTCCGGCCTTGCTCATATCGTCGCCATCTCCGGCCTGAACATGGCGCTGGCGGCCGGCATCTTCTTTATCGGCCTGCGCACCTTGCTCGCACTCTTTCCTGGATTCGGTCAGGCTTTTCCGGTCAAGAAGCTGGCGGCCTTCGGTGCGCTCCTGATGGTCACCGCCTATTATCTGATCTCCGGTTTCGGTGTTTCGGCCGAACGCGCCTATGTGATGATGGCCGTGATCCTGATCGCCGTCCTGTTTGATCGGGCCTCGATCAGCCTGCGCAATGTCGCGATCTCCGCGCTGATTATTCTGGTGCTTTCCCCTTCCGAAATTCTGGGCCCGAGTTTCCAGATGTCCTTTGCCGCCACGGCCGCATTGGTTGCCGGTTATGCAGCCTGGAAAAGAAAACCGGATCGCGATAATGCCGACCCGCGTGGGCTGCGCCATCTGGTCTGGCGACCGCTTGTCGTCTCTGCGAGTTTTATCGCCGGCATTACCGCGACATCGATGATCGGCAGCACGTCCACGGCGATCTATTCCGTAGAGCATTTTCATCGCCTCGCCACCTATGGCCTCGCTGCCAATCTCGCCGCCATGCCGCTCATCTCCTTCGTCGTCATGCCGGCGGCATTGCTTGGCATGCTGCTCATGCCCTTCGGCCTCGATTGGCCTTTTCTGGCGGCGATGGGCTGGGGCCTCGATCTCGTCATCACGATTGCTAAACACGTGGCGAGCTGGGGAGGGGATGTTGCCATCGGCCGCCAGCATGCCTGGTTTCTCGCGCTCGCCTCAGCCGGATTCGTTATCCTGACACTGCTGCGCACCCGCCTGCGACTGGTCGGCCTGCCGCTTCTGGCTTCGGCTCTCTTGCTGAGCTGGAGCGAGCGTTCAAAGCCATTGGCGGATCTTCTGGTGTCGGAGGACGGGACGCTGGTGGCCTTGATTGAGGCAAGCACTGTGGCCACCAATCGCAGCCGCCCACCGAGCTTCATCTATGACCAGTGGAAACGAGCGCTTGTGCTCGATGAGCCGATAGCGCCGGCTCTCGTTCAAAGCCCTACTGTCTTCCAGAAGAAGTCTCCGGCCGGTGATATGCCGGCAGATGGCCGGCAAAAGCGCCAAAACCTGACGCCTGACGAAATCGAAAGCGCAGGCGAGGCTATTGCCGCAGCGCCTGAGGGACGTTTCGACTGTATGCGAGGTTTGTGGTGCGTGACCCGATCTGCCGAAGGCATGGTCATCGCTGTCGTGGAGGACGGCCGTTACGCCGGCGCCGCCTGCGATGTCGCCGGGCTGGTGATCGCGCCAACGGCGCGTTTCGAAAACTGCCGCTCCGGCGCCACGATGCTCAATGGCGCCACGCTTCGACGAACCGGCGCCCTCGAAGTATTTTTAAATGGATCGGCACGACCCGAAAACTGGAAATTCCATGCCGCCATGGCGGAAGACGGCAAAGGCGGGATGCGTGCCTGGAATGCCCATCGCTATTACGATTGGCGACGCAAGGCTTTTAACCCCGATCTGCCCGAAGAGATCAGAGCCCGATTGCACTGATCTGGCGAAGCCGCTCCAATATCGCCAAGGCTTCCCAAGCCCTGGCACATCGTCAGTTCGAGGCGAAAGCAGCCGTAACCGCTACCACCTCAATGATACTTG
This sequence comes from Stenotrophomonas sp., assembly GCA_003525885.1. Classification (GTDB taxonomy): domain Bacteria; phylum Pseudomonadota; class Gammaproteobacteria; order Xanthomonadales; family Xanthomonadaceae; genus Stenotrophomonas. Next base: position 3,665 of record DQIG01000138.1, on the reverse strand, counting down.
CGGATCAGCCCGACCAGCTTGCCCTGAACCTTGATCCGGTCCGGCGGAAAGATACGGGTCTCGTAAGCCGGGTTGGCGGCTTCGAGCGCGATCGATGCGCCGCGCCGACGAAAACGCTTGAGGGTCGCTTCCTCGTCATCGACGAGCGCCACGACGATATCGCCCGGATTGGCCGTGCTGCCATTCTTGATGATGACCGTGTCGCCATCGAAAATGCCGGCTTCGATCATCGAATCGCCCTTGACCTCGAGCGCGTAATGTTCGCCGGAGCCGAGCATTTCGACAGGCACGACAATCTCGTGCGTGTTGTTCTGGATGGCCGAGATCGGCACGCCGGCGGCGATACGGCCCATGACCGGCACGCGGCCGACCTGCGAACTGTCGTCATTGGCAACGGGCTTGGCGGGTGCCGGCGGTGCGGCGACCGGCTGCGGCTTGCCGAGGCTGCCTTCGATGACGCTTGGCGAAAAACCGCGGCGCGGCTGCAGGCTTGCGACATAGGCTTCCGGCAGCTTGATCACTTCGAGCGCACGGGCGCGGTTCGGAAGCCGGCGAATGAAGCCGCGTTCCTCGAGAGCCGTGATCAGCCGGTGGATGCCGGATTTCGAGGCGAGATCCAGTGCATCCTTCATCTCGTCGAAGGAGGGCGGTACGCCCGACTCTTTCATCCGTTCGTGAATGAACAGAAGCAATTCCTGCTGTTTGCGTGTGAGCATACCGGCACCTTCAGAGTCGGAAACAAATACGGAACGGACACTATATGTTCCATATGTGTTCCGCAAGTCACTAAATTTTCGTGAAGCATCCATTCATTTGTTTGCATTGAGGCATATTCTTTATGCCGCAGGTACTTGCGTAGTGTGCGGCGATGCCCAATGTTCTCATCGTCGAGACTGTGGGGGTTATCGTGAGTAAAAGGCCAATCGACCATCTCGTTCTGCCTGTGGTGGAACTTGCAAAGGCGCGTGCGCGACTGACGGCGCTTGGCTTTACCGTTGCACCGGACGGCTTTCATCCTTTCGGCACTTCCAATGCCTGCGTATTTTTGGGTGATGGCACCTATCTGGAGCCGCTGGCGGTCGCCAATCGCCGCCAGGCGTCGACCACTGCCAAGCGCGGCAATGTCTTCACCGAACGCGATCTCGCCTTCCGTGGCGTGCGCCGCCGCGAAGGCCTCTCTGCCGTTGTCGTTGGCACCGATGACGCGCCCGCCGATCATGCCCGTTTCGTCGAGGAAGGCTTTTCCGCCGGCGCAATGCTGGAGTTTTCCCGCCCGATGAAAATGCCGGATGGCGCGGAAAGCGAAGGAAAATTTCGCCTTGCCTTTGCTGCCGATGCAGCCGGTGGCGATACTTTTCTGTTTGCCTGTCAGCGGCTGGCAGCCTTCCCTTCCGAACGTGGAGATCTGGAGCACCATGCCAATGCGGTGACAGGTCTGGCCGAGGTGGTTTTTTCCGCCGAAGAACCGGCGACCTTCGGAAAGCTGTTTTCAACCGTGCTTGAGGCCGAGGCGGAAGCTCCGACGGAGCAGGAAGCGGAAACCGGCACCCTGCGGTTTGCAGCGGCCAATGCCGAAGTGCGCATCCTTTCGAGCGCCGCGCTGTCTGCGGAATTCAATTCGGCGGCACCGGCCTTTACGCCCGACCTGCATGCGCGCGTGGTGATTTTCAAGACCGCCGATCTTGCCGTGACAGAGATCACCCTTGCTGCTAATGACGTCGCATTCATCCGCCGGGACGGCCGCGTGCTTGTGTCCGCGGCACCGGGCCAGGGCATCTTGTTCGGCTTCGAAGAATAGCGACGAGGAAGTTTGAAATGGCAGTCTCTCCCAATCCTGAAGTAACCGTTGGCGAGGGGGAGGCGAAGGTCACTTTCTCGAACACGAAAAAGCTCTCGCTGATCGCTGGTCCCTGCCAGATGGAAAGCCGCGACCACGCCTTCATGATGGCCGGCACGCTTGTCGAACTCTGCAAGAAGCTTGGGATCGGCCTCGTCTACAAGTCGTCCTTCGACAAGGCGAACCGCACCTCGATCGCCGGCAAGCGCGGCATCGGTCTGGAAACCGCCATGGAAGTTTTTGTCGACCTGAAGAAGGAATACGGCTTCCCGGTTCTCACCGACATCCACACGGAAGAACAGTGCGGCATCGTCGCCGAAACCGTCGATATCCTGCAAATCCCGGCCTTCCTGTCGCGCCAGACCGACCTTCTCGTTGCTGCGGCCAAAACCGGCCGTGCGATCAACGTCAAGAAGGGCCAGTTCCTGGC
>DQIG01000138.1:897-1243 GCA_003525885.1 Stenotrophomonas sp. | reverse complement strand
AGAAGGGCCAGTTCCTGGCGCCCTGGGACATGAAGAATGTCCAGGCAAAGTTCACCGAAAGCGGCAACCCGAACGTCATGCTCTGCGAGCGCGGCGCGTCCTTCGGTTACAACACGCTCGTCTCCGACATGCGCTCGCTGCCGATCATGGCTTCTTTCGGTTCGCCGGTCATTTTCGACGCCACCCATTCCGTGCAGCAGCCGGGCGGGCAGGGCGGTTCGAGCGGTGGTGACCGCACGATGGTGCCGGTTCTGGCCCGCGCAGCCGTCGCGGTTGGCGTCGCCGGCCTCTTCGTGGAAACCCATCAGGATCCCGACAATGCCCCGTCGGATGGCCCGAACATGGT
>DQIG01000138.1:355-750 GCA_003525885.1 Stenotrophomonas sp. | reverse complement strand
CGTCGGATGGCCCGAACATGGTGCGCCTGGAGGATATGCCGGCCTTGCTCGAAAAGCTGATGGCGCTCGACGCCGTCGCAAAAGGCTGATTTTGCATAGCCGTTCAAACGACTGACACGTTTCTGCGTTAGGCGGCTATCATGTTTGCAGGCCAGTTCTGCAGGATCGGCGAACGAAGCGACAGAGGATTCGCCTTGCCATTCGTTCGCATTCGATTATGAGACTTTAAATCGATTGAATTTCGATCGACCATAACCAAGCGAGGAGCGCTATGACCGCCATTACCGACATCATCGCACGAGAAATTCTCGACAGCCGCGGCAATCCGACCGTCGAAGTCGACGTTTATCTCGAAGACGGCTCGATGGGCCGTGCCGCCGTTCCGTCGGGCGCCT
>DQIG01000138.1:0-203 GCA_003525885.1 Stenotrophomonas sp. | reverse complement strand
CCGCCGTTCCGTCGGGCGCCTCCACCGGTGCACATGAAGCGGTTGAGCTCCGCGATGGCGGCAAGCGTTACCTCGGCAAGGGTGTCGAAAAGGCCGTCGAAGCCGTCAACACCGAGATCTTTGACGCGATCGGCGGTTTCGATGCCGAAAGCCAGATCCATATCGACAAGACCATGATCGCGCTCGACGGCACGCCGAACAAG
>DQIG01000146.1:9194-9793 GCA_003525885.1 Stenotrophomonas sp. | reverse complement strand
AATGTTGCCGGCCAGCGGCCGGGACTACCTCAAGGAGAAATACATGCGAAAGACAGGGATGTTCGTGGTCGCCGGGCTGTTGCTGGCCGCCAGCGTGCAGGCCGCGCCGGCCTGCCAGGAACCTGCGGCTGTGGCTCGTGCCTTCTACGAGGCAACGACGGGTGATGGCGACCTGCTGGAGCCGCCACCGGCGCTGGTCAGTCCCGCCTTCGGCAAGGCACTGCGTGGCGAGCGCGCCTGCCAGCAGCGCGAAGAGGGCATCTGCACGATCGATTCCGATCCGTGGCTGGATGCGCAGGACGGCGACATCGAAACGCCGGTGCGTTACAGCTGGAAAGAGACGTCGGCCACCGCCGGCCAGGTCGAGATGCGCTATTCGGTATGGAAGAAGGCCTACGTGACCCGCCTGCCGATGGTGCGCCAGGGGCAGGGCTGCTGGCAGATCGATGACATCCTCACCAACAGTGGCCGCTCGGTGCGGAAGATCCTGGCCCAGCCGGTGCCTTGACCTTCCGCGGCATCCACGCATGGTGCGGTCCAGTTGCCGGCCAGCGGGCGGCACTACCAGGTGATGTTGGGGTGGGTGCCGACCGTTGGTC
>DQIG01000146.1:7037-9049 GCA_003525885.1 Stenotrophomonas sp. | reverse complement strand
GTGGGTGCCGACCGTTGGTCGGCACACGGCCTATCGCGAGTGCCCGAACACCAGTTCGATCACGAACTGGCTGCCGAAAAATGCCAGCAGCAGCAACAGCATTGCCGCCAGGGTCCAGTGCACCGCCTTCATGCCACGCCAGCCATAGCGGCGACGGCCGATCAGCAGCACGCCAAATACGATCCATGACAGCACGCTCAGCACGGTCTTGTGCACCAGCTTCTGTGCCAGCAGGTCGTCGACGAACAGCACGCCGGTGACCAGGGTCAGGGTCAGCAGCGCGAAGCCGACGGTGATCACCCGGAACAGCAGCGACTCCAGGTCGGCCAGCGGCGGCAGCGCACGCAGCCACGGGCGGAACTCGCGGCGGCGCAGTGCGCGTTCCTGCAGCCACAGCATGATCGCCAGCAGCGCGGCAATGCTCAGCGTGGCGTAGGCCAGCAGCGCCAGCCAGGCGTGGCTGGCCAGGCGCCAGCCCAGCACCTTGCTCGGTTCGTGGCCGTAGCCGTGGTAGGCCAGCAGCAGTACCGCAGCCAGCGGGAACACCACCACGCCCAATGCCGACATCCGCCCGCGTGCGCCGACCAGCGAGGTCAGCCAGGCCATGCCCAGGCCGACCAGCGACAGCGCGGCGAAGAAGTGCATGTCCGGCCCGCCGTTGGTGCGCATCGCCACCATCACGTGGTAGCCGCCATGCAGCAGCATCGCCGGCAGGGCGGGCCACAGCCAGGTAGGGGAGCCGGTACCTTCATCGCGGCCGAGCGCGCGCACCAGCAGGGCACTGGCGGCCAGGTAGAGCAGGACGGCGATGAGAACGATTGTCATCGTTGCAGTTTCGCATACCCCCGGGATGCTGGCGACGGCCCCGTGGTCGCAGTCCGGGGAGATGGCCGGACCCGTTATACTGTCTGCCTTATTGTCCCCCGCTTTCAGACAGGTTGCGCCGCATGTTCGAGTCCCTGACCCAGCGCCTTTCCGGCACCATCGAGCGCCTGCGTGGCCGTGGCCGCCTGACCGAGGAGAACATCCGCGAGGCGACCCGCGAAGTGCGCATCGCGCTGCTTGAAGCCGACGTCGCGCTGCCGGTGGTGCAGGCCCTGATCGAGCGCATCAAGGTGCGTGCGGTCGGCCAGGAAGTGCTGAAGTCGCTGACCCCGGGCCAGGCCCTGATCAAGGTCGTGCGCGACGAGCTGACCGCGGTGATGGGTGCCGAAGCCAGCGACCTGAACCTCAATGTTCCCGCTCCGGCCATCATCCTGATGGCAGGCCTGCAGGGCGCCGGCAAGACCACCACGGTCGGCAAGCTGGCCAAGCACCTGAAGGAAAAGCGCAAGAAGAAGGTGATGGTGGTGTCGGCCGACGTTTACCGTCCTGCCGCGATCGAGCAGCTGAAGACCCTGGCCGAGCAGGTCGGCGTGCTGTTCTTCCCGTCCAGTGCCGACCAGAAGCCGGAAGCCATCGTCCGCGCCGCCATCGACGATGCACGCAAGTCGTTCGTCGACGTGCTGCTGGTCGATACCGCCGGCCGCCTGGCCATCGACGAAGCAATGATGGCCGAGATCAAGGCCCTGCACGCGGCGGTGAATCCGGCTGAAACCCTGTTCGTGGTCGACGCCATGACCGGCCAGGACGCGGCCAACACCGCCAAGGCCTTCGGCGACGCCCTGCCGCTGACCGGCGTGGTGCTGACCAAGACCGACGGTGACGCCCGCGGCGGTGCCGCGCTGAGCGTGCGCTACATCACCGGCAAGCCGATCAAGTTCGTCGGTGTCAGCGAAAAGCCGGAAGGCCTGGACGTGTTCCACCCGGACCGCATCGCCAGCCGCATCCTCGACATGGGCGACGTGCTGTCGCTGGTCGAGCAGGTCGAGCAGCAGGTCGACAAGGACAAGGCCGCCAAGCTGGCCGAGAAGGTCGCCAAGGGCAAGAAGTTCGATCTGAACGACATGCGTGACCAGCTCGAGCAGATGCAGAACATGGGCGGCATCGGCGGCCTGATGGACAAGCTGCCG
>DQIG01000146.1:6283-6887 GCA_003525885.1 Stenotrophomonas sp. | reverse complement strand
CGGCCTGATGGACAAGCTGCCGGGCCTGGGCAACATCCCCGACCATCTGAAGCAGCAGGTCAGCCAGGGCAAGGAAGTGCCGCGCATGATCGCGATCATCGGCTCGATGACCAAGAAGGAACGGCGCAACCCGAACCTGCTCAACGGCTCGCGCCGCGCGCGCATCGCCAAGGGCTCGGGCGTGACGCCGGCCGACGTCAACAAGCTGATGAAGCAGTACATGCAGATGGAAAAGATGATGAGCAAGATGGCCGGCGGCGGCATGAAGGGCATGTTGCGCAGCATGAAGGGCATGATGGGCGCCATGGGCGGCCGCGGCATGCCGTTCCGTTGATGCAGCGACGGGGCCGGCGCGCATTGCGACCCGGCCCCGGTCACAATGACTGGCGTATGCTGGATGGCGACTTCTCCAACAGGTATGTCGCGTGAACGCATCGCCGATTCTTGAACGCGCCGACACCTTCTGTCGGCGTTTTTCATTGCAGCTTCCGATCCTGCTGGCACCGATGGCCGGTGCCTGCCCGGTGCCGCTGTCGGCCGCGCTGGCCAATGCCGGCAGCATGGGCGCGATGGGTGCGGTGCTGTCGCCGGCCGCCGATATCGG
>DQIG01000146.1:674-6130 GCA_003525885.1 Stenotrophomonas sp. | reverse complement strand
CCCCCCCCCCCCGCCGATATCGGCCGCTGGATGGATGACTTCCGCGCCGCTTCCAGTGCCCCGGCGCAGGTGAACCTGTGGCTGCCCGATCCGGCGCCCGTTCGCGATGTCACTGCCGAAGCCACCAGCCGCGCCTTCCTCGCCCAATGGGGCCCGGACGTGCCTGCCAGTGCCGCCGACGCCACGCCGGCCGATTTCGATGAACAGTTCGCTGCGTTGCTGGCCGCGCGCCCGGCGGTGGCCTCGACCATCATGGGCGTGTTGTCGCCGCGCCATGTGCAGCAGTTGAAGGACGCCGGCATCGCCTGGATCGCCTGCGCGACCACGCTGGCCGAAGCGCGCGCGGCGCAGGATGCCGGTGCCGATGCGGTGGTGGCGCAGGGCGCCGAAGCCGGTGGCCATCGCGGAGCGTTCGACCCCGGTCTGGCCGAACGCCAGCTGGTGGGCCTGTTCGCGCTGCTGCCGCGCCTGGCCGATCACCTGCAGATTCCGGTGATCGCCGCCGGTGGCATCGCCGATGGTCGCGGCATCGCGGCCGCGCTCACGCTTGGCGCCAGCGCCGTGCAGATCGGCACCGCCTTCCTGCGCACGCCGGAAGCGGCGATCGCCTCGGCGTGGGCCGATGGACTGGCCGCCAGCGAACCGGAAGACACCTGGCCCACCCGCGCCTTCAGCGGTCGCCTGGGCCGTGGCCTGGCGACACCCTATGTGCGCGCCGCCGCTGCCGAAGGCGCGCCCGCGCCACGCCCGTACCCGGTGCAACGCGGGCTGACCGCGCCGATGCGCAGGCAGGCCGTGCAGGAAAACCGCCTGGCGGCGATGCAGGCCTGGGCCGGGCAGTCGGCGTGGATGGCGCCGGCACAGCCGGCTGCCGACGTGCTGCGCGGCATGTGGGAACAGGCGCAGGCACTGCTGCGATGACGCTGACCTGCAACGGCCAGCCAGCGCAGGTGGAGGACCTGCTGCCTGCGCTGGTCAACTATGGCCATTTCACTTCGCTGCAGGTGCGTAACCACGCCGTGCAGGGCCTGGACCTGCATCTGGCGCGATTGTCGCATGCCACGCGCGAGCTGTTCGGCAGCGAGCTGGATATGGCGCAGGTGCGGGCTTGGATGGTGCAGGCGCTGCGGCAAGCGGGGCAGGGCGATGCCTCGTTGCGGGTGACGGTGTATTCGCGCCACTTCGATTTCCGCAATCCGCTGGCGGCGGTGCCGGTGGACGTGCTGGTGGCGGCGTCCGCGCCGGTGACGCTGATCGCCTCCAAGCGTGTGCGCAGTGTGGTGTGGCAGCGCGAACTGCCGCAGATCAAGCACGTGGGCACGTTTGGCCTGTTTGCCGAGCGTCGCGCGGCGATGGCGGCGGGCTTCGACGATGTGCTGTTCGTGACTGCCGATGGCGACGTGAGTGAAGGCAGCACCTGGAACCTGGCCGTTCACGATGGTGAGCGGCTGCTCTGGCCGCAGGCACCGGCCCTGCGCGGTACCGCCGAAGCGCTGCTGAAGCAGCATTGGCCGGGGGCACAGGCCACGCAGCCGTTGGGGCTGGCGGACCTGGCCAGCGTGAAGGCCGCTTTTGCCTGCAACGCCACCGGCCTGTGGGCGCTGGAGGCCATTGACGGACATGCCCTGCCCGGCTCGCAGGCACTGGCTGAACAGGGCAGGGCGGTGCTGGCGGCGGTGGCTTGGGACAGACTGGGGTCAGATCCCTTTTGCGGCACAAAAGGGATCTGACCCCGGGAGTTCATCCCCGGGGTTGGCTCGGCCGGGCTCTGCCGCTATAATCGCCCGCTTACCTCGCCATCCTGGCGACTGGGCAATAGGAAAAACACCATGGTCAAGATTCGACTGACCCGCGGCGGCGCCAAGAAGCGTCCGTTCTACCACATCATCGTGACCGACGTGCGCAGCGCGCGCGACGGCCGCAACATCGAGCGCGTTGGCTTCTACAACCCGGTCGCCCAGGGCGCCGAGAAGCGCATCGAGCTGGACCTGGCCCGCGTTGACCATTGGGTCAAGAACGGCGCCCAGCCGACCGACAAGGTCCGCAACCTGATCAAGGAAGCGACCAAGTCCCAGGCCGCTGCGGCCTGATCCTGACGGGCCACGCTTCGGCGTGGCCCTCTTGGTTGAAGCAGATGAAAGATATCGAGCGCCGCATCCTGCTGGGCAGGGTTGTCGGCGCTTTTGGTGTGCGCGGCGAGATCAAGCTCGAGTCCTGGACCGAGCCACGTTCCGCCATTTTCCGTTACCAGCCGTGGATCGTGCGCAGCCCGTCCAGCGTGGAAACCACGATTGAAGGTGTACGCGGCCGCGACAGCGGCAAGCACCTGGTCGCCCGTTTCCCCGGCGTCGAGGACCGCGATACCGTCGAAGCGATGCACGGCACCGAGATCTACGTGGCCCGCAGTGCATTGCCGCCGCCGAAGCCCGACGAGTACTACTGGGTGGACCTGGAAGGCCTGGACGTGAAGACCACCGAGGGCATTGCCCTGGGCCAGGTCTCGCATCTGTTCAGCACCGGTGCCAACGACGTGGTGGTGGTCCGTGGTGACCGCGAGCGGATGATTCCGTTCGTGCAGCCGGACTTCGTCAAATCGGTCGACTTCGAGGCCAACCTGGTCGTGGTCGACTGGGATCCCGAGTTCTGAGTGTGAGCATGCGTTTCGACGTCATCACCCTGTTCCCCGAGTTCCTTGCCCAGTCCGCTGGACTGGGCGTGGTCGGGCGCGCGCAGGAGAAGGGGCTGTTCAGCCTGCATGGCTGGAACCCCCGTGATTACGCCGAAGGCAACTATCGCCGGGTGGACGACCGTCCGTTCGGTGGTGGCCCGGGCATGGTGATGCTGATCGAGCCGCTGCAGGCCTGCCTGCAGGCGATCCGCGATGCTGATCCGACCCCGGCACGGGTGATCTACCTCAGCCCACAGGGTGCGCCGTTGACCCAGGCCAAGGTGCGGGAACTGGCGGCGCTGCCGCGCATGGTCCTGCTCTGCGGCCGCTACGAGGGCATCGACGAGCGTTTCCTGGAGGCCAATGTCGACGAGGAGATTTCCCTTGGCGACTACGTGCTGTCCGGCGGCGAGCTGGGCGCGGCGGTCATCATCGACGCCGTGGCCCGCCTGCAGGACGGTGCCCTGAACGACGCGGAATCAGCGGCGCAGGACAGCTTCGAGGGCGACCTCGGCCTGCTCGACTGCCCGCATTACAGCCAGCCGGCCCAGCACCCGCTGGGCGACGTGCCGGACGTGCTGCGCTCGGGCAACCACGCGGCCATCGCGGCTTGGCGCCGCCAGCAGTCGCTGGTCCGTACCGCCCAGCGGCGCCCGGACCTGCTGGATGAACAGGCGCTGGGCAAGGCCGACCGCAAGCTGCTGGAGCAGGGCCGCCAGGCCCGGAAACACAAGGCCAACCCCTAGCGCAGGGCTGGCTTTATCGGCTATCATGGCCAATTCCCGTCGACCCCGGTCGGCGCGCGCAGTACCCAAAACAAACGTGCAGCACAGTCCGGTGACTGCATGAGCCTACGTTGTCGATACGACACGCCCACCCGAACAAGAATCGGTGTAACCCATGAGCAAGCTGAACAAGTCCATCGTCGCGGAATTCGAATCCGCCCAGATCACCCGTGAACTGCCGAAGTTCAGCCAGGGCGACACCGTTGTCGTCAACGTGAAGGTGAAGGAAGGCAGCCGCGAGCGCGTGCAGGCCTACGAAGGCGTTGTCATCGCCACCAAGAACGCCGGCCTGAACTCCTCGTTCACCGTCCGCAAGATCTCGCACGGCTACGGCGTCGAGCGCGTGTTCCAGACCCACAGCGCCATCATCGACTCGGTCGAAGTGAAGCGTCGTGGTAAGGTCCGCGCCGGCAAGCTGTACTACCTGCGTGGCCTGGAAGGCAAGGCTGCCCGCATCAAGGAAGACCTGGCTGCCGCCGCTGCCGCCAAGGCTGCCCGTCTGGCCGAAAAGGCCTGATAAACAACTTCGGTTGTTGCCGCGACGGCCACCTTCGGGTGGCCGTTTGCGTTTCCGGCATCGCATCGGCCACGATCGGGTGATGAATGACATCAACCGGCACTATCCCGTCGTGATCCAGTCGGCGTTGCGCTTCCTCGACGGCAAGGGGCTGGCACGCGTGCAATCGGCGCCGTTGCTGCATCGGCTGCTGTGGCGGGTGGGCATTGCACTGCCACCGCCGATCCTGGCCGGCTTCGGCACCAATGCGCTGGTGCAGGGCCTCCTGTTTGGTTTGTTCTGGACCGCGCTGATGTGGCTGATGCTGTGGCAGGGCAGCGAGCGCCCGCTGGCGCTGCTGCTGGTGGCCGGCCTGTTGGCCGGCGCGCTGTTCGGCCTTGTGATGGCGGCGCTGATGCGCTCGCTGCGCCGGCACCGCAAGCTGCCGGACTGGCGGCAGTTCCGGGCGCGGCAGGCGGACTGAGCGGATGGCGCACTGCGCCGTGACCGCCAGCTACGGGCCGCGCTAGGCTGCGGCGTCATCCCGATGGACGTGCCGTGCGATGCCTGCCAAGCGAACCGCACCTTCCGCCGCGCCCAAGCTGCTGTCCGGTGGCAACCCGCAGATTGCCAAGGGCGAGGGCGATGCCCCGGTGCAGGCCTATATCGCGGCGATGCCGGACTGGAAGCGGCCGATCGGCGCGCAGCTGGATGCACTGATCGAGCGGGCCGTACCCGGCGTGCACAAGGCGGTGAAGTGGAACTCGCCGATGTACGCGGTGGCGCCGGGCGAAGGCTGGTTCCTCAGCTTCCATTGCTTCACCCGCTACATCAAGGTGGCGTTCTTCCGTGGCGCGGCGCTGAAGCCCGTGCCACCCGAGCCGTCCAGGAGCGCCGATACGCGCTACCTGCACATCGCGCAGGATGGCGCGCTGGATGAAGCGCAGTTCCTCGACTGGGTGCGCCAGGCTGCCGCGCTGCCCGGTGAGCGCATGTAACCCCGACGTTCTGCTTTCCTTCCCGACGAGAGCTGCTGATGGCCACGCATGTACCGAACCCTGCCGATACCGGAATACCGGCGGCCGAACTGATCGACGCGCGCATCGCCGAGCTGGGGGATTGGCGTGGCGAAGTGCTGGCACGCGTGCGTGCGTTGATCCATGAAGCGCTGCCCGACGTGCAGGAAACCTGGAAATGGCGGGGTACGCCGGTATGGGAGCACAACGGCATCCTGTGTACCGGCGAGACCTACAAGCAGGCGGTGAAACTGACCTTCGCCAACGGTGCGGCGCTGGCCGATCCGAAGGGCCTGTTCAACGCCAGCCTGGAGGGCAACACGCGGCGCGCGATCGACATCCATGAAGGCGCGATGCCCAATGCGCCTGCGTTGAAAGCCTTGCTGCGTGAAGCAGCGAAGTACAACGCGGCGGAGAAAAAGCGGTAGTGCCGGCCGCTGGCCGGCAACTCCATGCGCTTCCAAGCATCGCGAGGTTGCCGGCCAGCGGCC
>DQIG01000146.1:0-511 GCA_003525885.1 Stenotrophomonas sp. | reverse complement strand
CAGCGGCCGGCACTACCGGGGCGGTGCTGACTCCAGCGTGGCGTCCGGATCGGCCACCGGTGATGGCGGACAGGCCGGAATCTCCGACGGCGTCGCCAGTTCCTCGGCGTGCGAGGGCTTGCCCATCATCTTCGCCTTGCGCCAGCCACCCCAGCGGTAATACGCCAGCGACAGCAGCATCGACACCAGCGAGCTGACCGGGAAGCTCCACCAGATCGCATCGGCGCCCCAGTACGGCTGCAGCAGTTCGGCGAACGGCACGCGCACGCCCCACAGCGAGCCGGCCAGGATCAGCAGTGGCGGGATCACCGCGCCGGTGGAGCGCACCACGCCGGAGATCACGAAGCTGACGCCGAAGAACAGGAACGAACCGATCACCACGTGGTTGAGGTGACGCGCGATCTCCAGCGCCTGGCTGGCCGGTGGCAGGAACAGCGCCAGCAGCTGGCGATCGAACACCACCAGCGGCAGGATCAGCGCGCCGGTCAGCAGGAAGTTGAACAGCACGCCC
>DQIG01000134.1:8561-8901 GCA_003525885.1 Stenotrophomonas sp. | reverse complement strand
TCGATTCCGGCTCCGGGCACCAGGCGTGCACTGCACGACGAAGCGTCAGATCGCACGCGAGTAGCGCGGCTGCTCGTGGGCGGCACGCAGGTACGGGTCGAAGCACATCGCCAGCAGCCGCAACAACGGACGACCCGGCTCGCTGGCGCGCACCACACCGTCGCGGTATTCGGCCAAGCCGTCTTCCTGCAGCCTCTGCACTGAACGCAGGTCTTCGGCGAAGTACTGCTCGAAATCGACGCCATGGCGTTGGCCCAGCACGGCACCGTCCACCTCGCCCTGGCACATCAGCTGCTGGATGAGTTCCGCGCGCAGCTGGTCGTCGGTGCTCAGCGCCACG
>DQIG01000134.1:7929-8413 GCA_003525885.1 Stenotrophomonas sp. | reverse complement strand
TCGTCGGTGCTCAGCGCCACGCCGCGCCAGACAGGCAGCTGGCCCTGGTCCACTGCGTCCTCCCACGACGGCAGGTCGCGCGGATTCTGGCTGTAGGTCGCACCGATGTGGCTGATCGCACTCACGCCCAGGCCGAGCAGATCGGTATCGGCGTGGGTGGTGTACCCCATGAAGTTGCGATGCAGCTGTCCGGCGCGCTGCGCGCGTGACAGATCTTCTTCCGGCAGTGCGAAGTGATCCATGCCGATGTACTGGTAGCCGGCCGCAGAGAGCTTCTCCACCGCCAGGCCCAGCAACGCCAGCTTGTCTTCAGGCGTGGGCAAGCGGCTTTCGTCAATCTGCTTCTGCGCGCGGAACAGGTGCGGCAGGTGCGCGTAGCCGTACACCGCCAGGCGATCCGGGCGCAATGCCAGCACCCGTTCCAGGGTGCGGCCAAATCCTTCCAGGCTCTGTCCCGGCAGCCCATAGATCAGGTCGACGTTGA
>DQIG01000134.1:7016-7780 GCA_003525885.1 Stenotrophomonas sp. | reverse complement strand
CCATAGATCAGGTCGACGTTGACCGAACGCATGCCGCTGTCGCGGCAGGCATGCAGGATGTCCAGCGTCTGCTGCACGCCCTGTATGCGGTTGATCGATTCCTGCACGTACGGATCGAAATCCTGCACGCCCAGACTGGCGCGGTTGAAACCCAGCCGCGCCAGCATGGCGACATCGCGGGTATCGATGAAGCGCGGATCGAGCTCGATCGAGAAATCGCGCTGCGGCGAATCGCTGAAATCAAAGCGCCGACGCAGCCCTTCCACCAGCGTGGTCATCGCTTCGGCATCGAGGAAGTTCGGCGTACCACCGCCCAGGTGCAGCTGGATGACCTCACGACCGTCCTCGAACTGCGGCGCCAGCAGGTCGGCCTCGGCCAGCACGCGCGAGACGTAGCTGTGACCCCGACCGCGATCGCGGGTGATCACCCGGTTGCAGCCGCAGTAGAAGCAGGGGCTGGAACAGAACGGCACATGCACGTACAACGACAGCGCGCGGGCCAGCTGGTTGCTGTCGGCGATCGCCTGGCGCAGCGCCGGCGCATCGAAGCCATCGTGGAAGTGCGGCGCGGTCGGATACGAGGTGTATCGCGGCCCCGGCCGGTCATGCCGGCGCAGCAGGTCGGGGTCGAAGGTCCAGGCCAGGCCACCGGCGGCGGGAGAGAACGTGTCCATGCCGCCAGCATCGCGCCGGGCAGCCGTGACTGCCTTGACCCAGATCAATCCGGGGTGGGGATTCCCAGCACCGGCAGGGGGGGGGGGGGG